>JBGSSV010000083.1:0-11150 GCA_041736875.1 Chthoniobacterales bacterium
GCCTTCCTGCTCGCGCCACCACCGCCAGGCTCGCCGGCGGGGGCCGCATGGTTGTCGATCGACCAGTTGGCCGCAGCGTATCCGCCGGAAAAAGCCGGCCCGATCCTGCAGGATCTGCGTGCGCTCAACCTCGCGGTGCGCGGGGACAGCGCGGCGGATTTTGCCGCGGCGGCGGAGCGTTTGCAAACCGACCTGCGTGCGCTCAATCCGGAAGTTTACCCGCCGGTCACGAAGATCGAGCGGGAGTTGTCCTATAACCGGCTCAAGCCCTTCGACCTGGCCATGTGGCTCTTCGCCGGCGCGGCCGTGCTGCTCATCGTGGGCGCCCGGCACGGCTGGCGGCGGTGGCTGCTGCGCGGTGGCGTGGCCGTGACGCTCGTTGGCTTCGTCATCATGCTTTACGGCATCCTGCTCCGCGTGATCATTGCCGGACGCGCCCCGGTGACCAACATGTATGAGTCGGTCATCTGGGTCGCCATGGGCACGGTGCTCTTTGGTTTGGTTTTCTACGCGGCCTATCGCAACCGCCTCATGCTGCTAAGCGCGCTGCCCGTGAGTTTCCTCTGCCTCCTTCTCGTTCGCAGCCTGCCGGTCGCCATGCCCAGCCGGCTCGATCCCCTCGTCCCGGTCCTGCGCGACAACTTCTGGCTCACGGTCCACGTCCTGACCATCACGCTGAGCTACGCGGCCTTCGCCCTCGCGCTCGGCTTCGCCCACGTCGTGCTCTGGCAATACATCCGCCACCCGCAGACCGCCGGGGCCCTGCGTCAACTGCACACCTGGCTCTACCGCATGATGTTCGTCGGCCTCATCCTGCTCGCCGCCGGCACCATCCTCGGAGGCGTCTGGGCCAATTACAGTTGGGGTCGTTTCTGGGGTTGGGATCCGAAAGAAACCTGGGCCCTGATCGCCCTGCTCATGTATGTCGTGGCCATTCACGGAAAAATGGCCGGCTGGTGGGGTGACTTCGGCATCGCGGTCGCGGCCATCGTCAACTTTGCCGGCATCATCATGGCCTGGTATGGCGTCAACTACATCCTCGGTGCGGGCCTCCACAGCTACGGCTTCGGCGTGGGCGGCGAGGGCTACATTCTCGCGTTTCTTGCAGTCGAGGGGGCCTATGTGCTGACCGCGGTGCTCCGCCGCCGCGGAGCGGCCGGCCTCCCCGCCATTACACCCGGCTAGCCCGAATTTTCAGGTGCAGGTGAATGATGTCGTTGACCACGTGCTGCCCGAGAAAACGGAAGAAACGTCCTGAACCGTAGATGCTGCCGAACTCCGTGCGGTCCAGATCCAAGCAGGCCTGACCGGTCAGGTTCCCCTCCCCATCCGCGGCCACCACGACGGGAAATTCGAGCGGGCGGCTGATTCCGCGGATGGTCAGGGTGCCACCGAGCCGGAAATTTTCACTCCCGTCGGTCGCGTCGGGCAGAGCCACGCAAGACGAGGTGACAAACGTGGCCACCGGATGATGAGCCACGTCGAAAAAGTCGGCCGCCTTGAGATGCTCGAGCAGCATGCGGTTTACCGCCGTGTCCGGGATGTCCTCGCAGGCAATGCTGTCCATCGCCACGGTGAACGAGGCGGCGAGCAGTTTCCCAGCCTGCAACTTCAAATCGCCGCCGGCCAGGCGCACGGTTCCCGAGTGGTGGTTGAAAAGGTTGCGTCCGGTCCAGCGAATCAGGCTTTCGTCCGTGCTGACCGCGTAAGTGCCATCGGCCGCCTGCAGCCCGGCGGGCAGAGATCCGTGCCCCTCCAACGCAAGGCCCGCCGCCTTCCATCCTTCGAGCCCCTCCTCATAAACGCCCACCTCGGCGTAGCCCTCGGCCCGCAACAGATCGGCCGCGACCGCTGCATCGCGCGACCCGGCACCGGCCCCGTAAACGACGATTGGACCGGACTTGCCGGGGAGAAGACCGGCCACCTTCTCGCGGAAGGAAATTTCGTAGATGCAGGCGTTGACCGACCCCGGCAGACGGGCCGCGTCGAAGATGTTCTCCGGCAGCACATGCAGGAGGCGGGGTGCGGGGCTGGAGGCGAGCAGGGTTTGCAATTCGTCAGTTTTCATGGGAATGGGCGGGTAGGTTGGCGCGAAAGGATGCTCGCCGCGACTTTTTAATCGCGCGACAAACTTGCCCGCCGGCCTGGTGGTCCTGATCATGTGAACCATGACCAAAGCGGAACTTCAGCAGGAGGCCGCGGCCGTCGGCTTCGCCCGCTGCCGGGTCGCCGCCGCCGGTCCAGCCCCGCACGGGGCAGCCCTGCGGGAGTGGGTTGAGGAAGGGTCGCAGGCCACGATGCAGTGGATGGATCGCACGGCGGAGGACCGCGCGGATCCGCGACGCGTGCTGCCCGGCGTGCAGTCGATCGTGGTCCTGGCCACGAGCTACTTCCACGACGATCCGGACCCGCCGGACGATGACCGGGCCCGCGGACGCATCGCGCGCTACGCGTGGAGCGATGACTACCACGAGGTCCTCTCGCCGCGCCTGCAGGCCCTCGACGATCTCATGACCAAAGCCGGGGGCCGGCAACGCTGCTTCACCGACAGCGGGCCGGCGCTCGAACGCGACTGGGCCGCGGTTAACGGCGTCTCCTGGCACGGCAAGAGCACGATGGGGATCCATCCGGAACTGGGCACATGGTTTTTTCTTTCCGTCATCCTGACCACGCTGCGCATCGAACCCGACGAACCCCTGCCCGACCGCTGCGGCCGGTGCACGCGGTGCATCGAGGCCTGCCCGACGGCGGCCATCACCGCTCCCTACCATCTTGATGCGCGGCGGTGTCTCTCCTTTCTCACCATTGAAAACAAGGGCCCGATTCCGGAGGAATTTCGCGCGGCGCTGGGCGACCGGATCTTCGGCTGTGACGACTGCCTCGACGCATGTCCGTGGAATCGTTTCGCCCGGGCTTCGCGGGATGCGGCCCTGGCCCCGCGTCCGGAAATTCTCGCCACGCCGCTGCGGGATTTTCTCGCCCTCGACGACGCGGAGTTCAAAAAGCTTTTCCGCGGCTCCCCCATCCTGAGGGCCAAGCGCCGGGGCTTCCTGCGCAACGTCTGCGTGGCGCTGGGCAACACCGGCGGCGCAGATGATTTGCCCGCCCTGCACCGCGCGTTGCAGGACACCGAACCGCTGGTGCGCGAGCACGCGGCCTGGGCGATTTCCCGGTTGCAGCGCGGCGATTAGGCTGGTCCCCAGGCCTTGGACAGGCGTCCGCCCGGCACGCCGGCAATGGCCAAACCGTCCGGCCCATAATGCGCCACATCGTTGAACAGCGTGAGCCGCGCCTGCGAGAACCCCCGGAAGTCGAGGATGGTCAGCGAGGCGGGATTGAGATCGAGATGGTCGCGGTAGCGGCGCGGATCGAAGCCGAGGATGGCGCTGAGGAGCAGACGGATGGTCGCCTTGTGGGACACGACGCAGACGATCTCACCGGGATGTCTGGCCACGACAGCGAGCAGGGCAGGCATGGCCCGCGCGGTCACGGCCAAACCGCTCTCGCCGGCCTCGGGCGCGAAGTTGTAGGGATCCTCCTCCCAGTGCGTATACATCTCGGCGTGCTGCTGCTCCGCCTCGACCCGCGTGAGTCCTTCCCACACGCCGTGGTTGATCTCCAGGAAGCCGGCGTCGGGCACGACCGCGAGCCCGTGCGGCGCCGCGAGGATTCGCGCCGTTTCCATCGTCCGGTCGAGCGGGGATGCGTAAAACGCCGCGACCGGCTGAGGCGCGAGCCGGCGGGACAAAGCGCGGGCCTGCTCGCGGCCGCCTTCGCTTAGTTCCACGTTGGTCGCACCGGCGAAGCGGTCCTCCGCCGAAAGCACTGTCGCCCCATGCCGCACGAGAAAAACGCGGGTCGTTGTCATGCCGCAAAGCTGTCAGGAATTCTCCCCGGCGTCACTTGCGCAAAACAGGCCGCCACCCGGCCACATGCTCGAGGCCTTCGGCAATCGCCGGGGCCAGCACTTCGAGACATTCGGCGATGGCCGTGGGGCGGCCGGGCAGATTGATGATGAGCGACCTGCCCGCCACCCCCGCGGTGGCCCGGGTCAGGATGGCGGTCGGAACCCGCGCGAACGAGGCCATGCGCATGACTTCGCCGAAGCCGGGCAATTCTTTTTCCAGCACATCGCGCGTCGCCTCCGGCGTGACATCGCGGTCCGACGGGCCGGTGCCACCGGTTGTGATGATGAGGGGCAACTGCCGCCCGACCATTTCCCGCAGCGCGGCCGTGATCGCCGCCCGCTCGTCGCTCAGGACGCGAACGTCAAAGACCATTTCCCCGGCAAAAAAACTCCGCAGCACTCGCTCGATCTCCGGCCCGCTGGCATCGGCATAAACTCCGGCCGAAGCCCGGTCGCTCAGGGTCAGGCGTCCGACGTGAAAAATGGCTTGGTCCATCCGGGCAACCTACCGGCCCACCGCCGGCAAAACCAGACCGGACGGAGCGGGGGAGGAAAACATTGACACCACAACCGGTTGTGGTGGAAAAGGAGCGCGGTTTAAGTTCAACACTATGCGTTGCCCCCGATGTGGAGACTTGCGCGATCGCGTCATTGATTCCCGTGTCATCCAGGAAGGCGAGCGGATTCGCCGGCGGCGCCAGTGCCTGGCCTGCGGCACGCGATACACCACCTACGAGGCCATCGAGCAGATCGAGTTGCGCGTGCTCAAGCGCACGGGCCGGAGCGAGCCTTTCCACCGTTATAAGATCCTCAGCAGCCTCTCCAAAGCCTGCGAGAAGCGGCCGATCCGGCTCGACCTGCTCGAGCGGCTGGTTGACGAGATCGTGATCGAACTCGGCGCGGAAACCGGACGCGAAGTGCCCAGCCGGCTGATCGGCTTGCGCGCGATGGAAAAACTCCAAGCCGTCGACCCGGTGGCCTATGTCCGTTACGCCTCGATCTACCGCCAGTTCCAGGAGGCCGGGGAATTCGTCGATGAGGTCGAGCAGATGAAGAAGCGCAATCCCCGTCGCCCCGACCAACCGGAACTCTTCGCCGCCCCGGTCGGCCCTTCCCTCAACCCGCAGCTCCTCGCTACGCCGCAGGCCGGTGCAGGCGGATCAATCCTCAGCACCCCTTGATCGCCCTGGCCGACAATCTTCCGCTCGTGCGCCTGACCGACCAGCGCGCCGTGCGTTTCGATCGCGTCTGGCTCGAGAGCGCGGTGGCCGAGGCGGCGGGCCAGGCCGGCTACGACCGCTGGTGGCTCGCCCCTCATGTGGCCGAGAGCGTGACGAGCTACCTTGAGCGGGAATTCGAGGACAACGTCATCGCCAACCAATGCCTCAGCACCCTCGTCTGCAGCGTGCTTCAGGTCATCGGCTACCCCGAGGTGGCCCGCGGGTTCCGTCTGCCCGATCCGCCGGCGCGCATCTCGCTCGACTCGCTGGCCGAGTCGGCCGGCGCAGGCTACGAATTGGCCTTCTTCCACGAACTCGACCAAGCCCTGCGCCGCGTGCTCTCGTCGCGCAGCGTGCGGATCGAGTTGTGCGACCTGACCGACTGCGTCAAGCGCCTGCGCCGAGCCCGCAGTTGGGGCAAAGACTGCACGCGCCTGCGCAACGAAATCGTCGCCCATGTCCGCGGACAAGCCGCCCGCCTGCGCCGCCGGCGCGGCGTGAAACTCGAGGTGACATGACCATCTTCGAGCGCATTGCCGCCGGGGAAATTCCCGCGCGCATCGTCCATCAGGACGACGAAGTTCTGGCCTTCCACGACGTCAACCCGCAGGCCCCCGTGCATATTCTCGTGGTCCCGCGGCGAGTCATTCCCCGCATCGGCGCGGCGGACGACGCTGATGGAAACCTGCTTGGACGCCTGCTGCTGACCGCGCGCAGTATCGCCGCGGCCGAAGGTCTCGACCGCAGCGGTTACCGTTTGGTCATCAACAATGGGCGAGACGGCGGAGAAACCGTGCCTCATTTGCACATCCACCTCCTCGGCGGCCGCCCGCTCGGCTGGCCGCCCGGTTAAGCGGCGGGATCGAGCCACCGGGCGAAAACGCCGCGCTGCACGATCCAGTGCCAGGCATACCAACCGGCCACGAGGCCGAGGAGGGCGCCGGCCGCGACGTCGGAGACGTGGTGGGCGTTGAGTTGGATTCTCGACCAGGCAATGGCGGCGGCGATCAACAACCCCGCTGCGCCCCAACCGCGACGTGCGAGGAACAGCGGGACAAAAAACCCGAACGCGCAGGCGGCATGCGAGGAGGGAAACGCTTGGAATCCGTGCTGGAGCGCCACCCACGCATCCCCGTGGACGGCGCCATACCATCCGTGCGCCACGTCCTCCACCCGAGGCCGCACCCGACCGGTCCCGAGCTTGATCAAATTGGAAAGCAGCCCGGCGGCGATCGATCCGAGGATCATGGCGACGAAAACGCGTGACCAGAGGCGGCTCCGTTTGAACCGCGCAACAACGAAGCCCAGCAAGCCCGCGCCGAGCAGCCAGGGGAAATCACCGTACAAGGAAAGCGCCCCGGCCAGTCCGCGCCAAACCGCACCGTGTCCGCCCCGCACGGCTTCAAGCACGGTCTGATCCCAACCCAGCAACCCCGCGGCCAGCAAGGCGGAGGCGGCGAGAAAAAGCGCGACGAACCAAGCCCGCGACGACGCTTCCGGGCTGGTCATGGCACGAAGACCGCGGCCGAAAGCGGAGCCAACTCGGTCAGCAGTTCCCCCTCCACCCGGCGGGCCACGGCGGAGCCTCCATCGGAGACGAAGACCGCGGGAACCGCTGCCTCGGGCCAGCCTTGGGGCGCAGCGACGCGCACGGTTTGCGGAGACTCGCTGCGATTGAAAACAACCAAGGCCGTGTTGGGTCCGGCGGTGCGGACAAAAGCCAGCGTGTTGGTCGCGTCGTCCTGGAGGAGCCAGCGGAAATCGCCCACGTTCAACGCCGCCGTGCCGCGCCGCAGCCCGATGGCCGCGCGGAAGAACGCATGGAGGTTGCGGTCGAACTTCATTTCGTGCGGTCCGACCCGCCGTCCGTCGGGCCCGATGAATTCGGGATCGTAAGCCAAGTCATCCCACAGCATCGGCTTGCGGCAATCGGGATCATTCGCCCCCCACATGCCCGCTTCGCTGCCGTAGTAAATGAAGGGCGTGCCCGGATAGGTCATCTGCAGGAGCGCGGCCATGCGAAGGAGACGCCAGGCACGTTCATCCGGCTTCTGCCAGCGATAGGCCGGATTCTGGCGGGGTGAGACGCTTTTCGACACGGCCAAGTCGAACTCAAGCGGCTTCTCGTAAGTCTTGTCCGGCCGGCCGTCGAACGCGGCCGAGGCGGCGCGCGGCGTGTCATGCGAATCAACGAGGTTCTGCAAGCGCAGCGCATGATCCTCCGGCCAGGTGGCGCGGGTGCGATCGAGCCAGGCGGCGAAAGCGGACGGCTTGAGCGCACCGTCGAACAGCCAGCCTTTCACCGGCATGGCAAATCCCTCGTAGTTCATCGTCGCATCAAAATGCCCGTCCAGCGTGACCTTGTGCGCGTCATGCCAGATTTCGGTCACCGTGTAAGCCGAGGGATTGATCCCGTGGACGACGGCGTTCCAGTCCTGCCAAAAACCATCCGGCACCATCCAAGCCACATCGAGCCGCCAGCCGTCCACCCCGCGCGAGACATCACCGTCCGGCTGCATCCACCTCCGGGTCACGGCCATGAGGTAATCCCTGACCGCGGGGGCAAGGTCGCCACGCGGCCCGTCCCAGACCTCGGCGAATTCGGGCAGATCTTTGATCCCGCTCCAACCGGACCAAGTGAACTCATTGTCCGGCGTCTCCGGATTGTCCCACGACTCGACGTTGAACCAGTCCTTGTAGCGCGAGGCCTGCTGGTTTTTGCGCACATCCTCGAAGGCGAAGAAGCCGAGGCCCGCGTGATTGAACACGCCGTCGAGAATCACGCGCATCCCGCGCTCGTGGGTCCGGCGGACAAGTTCGAGAAAAAGTTTATCCGCGGCCGTCCACTGCCACGTCGCCGGATCCTCGGTCTCGGTGGCGATCAGCCTAAGGTCACCCTCGGGGTCCGGGCCGAACCACGGGTCGATGTGATGAAAGCTGTAAGCGTCGTATTTGTGGTGCGAGCCCGACCAGAAAACCGGGTTGAGGTAAATCGCGTTGACCCCGAGGTCGCGGAGGTAATCGAGCTTGTCGATGATGCCTTGGAGGTCGCCGCCGTAGCGGCGTTCGCCCACGCCATCGGCATAGAAGTCGCCGCCCCGCGCCTGCTCCCACGCGTCGCGCGCATACCAATCCGAAGTCCAAGCCCGCGTCCGCCACGAAGCCGGGGCATGATCCTTGCCGCTGAGGCTCTCACGCGGAGGATCATTCGAGAGATCGCCGTTGCGGAAGCGTTCGGGAAAAATCTGATACCAGACCGCGCTGCTCTGCCAAGCTTTCGGATCCGGCGAGGCCGCGAAGGCGAGCGCCGCAGGCAGCGAACCCGACAACACGGCCGCGGCGAGGAGAACGGCCCTCATTTTTCTCCCCCCAGGCGGCGAAGGACGGCGGCCTCGCCCGCGGTCACGGGCATGACGCTCAACCGCGACTGACGCAGCAGGGCGATGTCGCGCAGGGCGGGCTCCGCCTTGATCTGGTCGAGCGTGACGGGGTGCGAGAAGGCCTTGGCCGGACGCAATTGCACGCTGGACCAGTCGCCCTCCGTGGCGGTCGGATCCGGGAACGCTTCACGGGTCACGGTCGCCGTGCCGACGACGCATTTGCCGGTCACGCTGTGGTAGTAGAGGACCTCGTCCCCGCGTTTCATCGCCCGCAGATTGTTCCTGGCCTGAAAATTGCGCACCCCGGTCCAGGCGGTGCCGCCGTCGCGCACGAACTGCTCCCACGGGTAGGCCGAGGGCTCCTGTTTGACCAGCCAATGCTTCATGCCCGCACCACGGCTTCGGGGGGAACGCTTCCGGCAATGAACGAGCGGATGTTTTCGACCGTGCCGAGGTTGATCCGCTCGATGGCTTCAACGCTGTTGAAGCCGACATGCGGGGTGAAAAACACGTTGGGGTGCCCGAGCAATTGACGGTTGCGCATGAAGCCCTGGAGTTCGCGCAACCGCTCCTCGCGGCGCTCCGGATCGCCACCCGGGGTGGCCACGGCGTGGATCTTCTGCACGATCTGCGCACCGATGAGCTTGGCCGAGTCCTTGTGGAATGCGCGGTCATCCTCGAGCACATCGAGTCCGACGCCGCCGACCTGTCCGCTCTCGAGCCCACGCAGCAACGCATCAGGATCGATCAAGGCGCCCCGCGCGGTGTTGATCAGAATCACCCCGGGTTTGCACTTCTGCAGACGGCTCTCGTTGATCATCTGACGGGTGCGCGCGGTCAGGGGGACCTGCAGGGTGATGATGTCGGATTCGCGCAGCAACCGGTCCAGGGTGACATAGGAGAAATCCAACGTGCGGGCAAACGCGGGATCGGGCCGCATGTCATAGGCGATCACCTTCATGCCGAAGCCCTTGGCGATGCGGATGACATGTTGGCCGACGCGGCCGGCGCCGATGACGCCGATGGTTTTGCCGCGCAGTTCCATGCCGCGCAGGCGCTCGGAAGCGCCCCGACCGCGGCGTCCGGTTTCAAGGCAGTGCCGGAGTTTGCGGGCCACGCCAAGCAGCAGGGCAAAGGTGTGTTCGGCCACGGTGGCCGCTCCAAAATCGGGCACATAAGCAAGGACGACGCCCCGCTTCTCCGTCGCCAAGACATCCATGTGATCAACCGCGGACGAGCGTGTCGTGATCAGGCGCAGCTTGGGATGGTCGCGCAGGAAGGTGGCGTTGATGGCGGAGTTGACGAAGACCGAAACAATCTCCGCATCCCTCGGCACCTCCGAGGCAGAGTCGACGAATTCCACATCGTGCTCGGCCAGACTATCGACGAAAAACGGCTGCTCGTCGTCCTCCGTCTCAACAAAAACAATTTTCATGGTGATCTTCAGCCGCGAAATACCTTGGCCCGTGCGACTCGGTCGGAGTGTAATCCTCGCCAAGCATGAGACGAGGCCTATTTGTCAGTTTTGAAGGCTCGGAGGGTTGCGGGAAGTCGACCCAGATCCGCCGGCTGGCCACGTGGCTGGAGGCGCGCGGAAAAGTTTCCGTGACCACCCGGGAGCCGGGCGGCACGCCGGCGGGCGACCAAATCCGCCATCTCCTGCAGCACGCCCCCGAAGGCCACGGACTGGTGGCGGAGGCGGAGCTGCTGCTCTTCACGGCCAGCCGCGCACAACTGGTGCGCGAGGTGGTGCTTCCCGCATTGGCCGAAGACCGCGTGGTCTTGAGCGACCGCTTCCATGACTCGACCACTGTCTACCAAGGCGTGGCCCGGCGGCTGCCCGCGGAGAAAGTCGCGGAGATCAACAACTTCGCCCTCGGCGGCTGCCGTCCGGACATCACCTTCCTCCTCGACATGGATGCGCGGGCCGCCTTCGAGCGCCTGCAAACGAGGGCCCGGCCGGCCGACCGGATGGAAAGCGAACCTCTCGCTTTCTACCAAGCGGTGCGCGAGGGTTACCTCGCAGCGGCCGCCGCCGAGGACGGGCGCTTCGTCATTCTTGACGCGACCCAACCGGAAGAAACCCTCGCGACCGAAATCCAAAGCATTCTCCTCGAACGATTCCATGGCTTTTTCGCCCGCTGAAACCCTTGATCGTGTCCGCCGGGCGGTTCGCATCGAACGGCTGCCGCACGCTTTGCTCCTGACCGGACCGCCGGGCAGCGGCCGCACCGCCCTGGCCTGGGAGATCGCCGGGCTGGTCAATGGCGTAAGCGCATCCGAGGCCGCCACACATCCGGACATCTACAAACTCGAACCGGAATCCAAGTCGCGGCGCATTCTGGTCGAGCCATTCCGCGAATTCTGCACGCCATTTTTTGCCACAAGTTTCCGGGCCGACGCAACGAAGGTCGGGCTGATTCTTGATGCCGACCGGCTGCAACTGGCCGCGGCCAACGCGTTCCTCAAGACTCTCGAAGAACCCCCGCCCAACTGCCTCTTCATCCTCGTCACAACGAACCCCGGGCTCCTGCCGACGACCATTGTCTCGCGCTGCGCCCACTACCCGCTGCGCCCCCCGGAGATCCGCGCTCTCGAGGGTGCGGCGGCCGAGGTGGCCGCCGTGACCGGGGCGGTGCTGGC
>JBGSSV010000094.1:0-19841 GCA_041736875.1 Chthoniobacterales bacterium
CGGGCGAGGCCGCCATGGTCGCCGTGCATGACGCCGCTCGGCCGCTGGTCAACACCGCCATGATCGAGCGCTGCCTCGAGGCCGCCCGCAACACCGGCGCCTCCGCCTGTGCCCGTCCCGTCACCGACACCCTCAAACGCATCAACGACGAGGGCTTCATCATCGAATCGATTGATCGCACCAAACTCTGGGCGGTCGAGACCCCGCAAATTTTCCGGGCCGAGTTGCTGCGTGAGGCCTACGCCGAAGTCATCGCCACCGGAGCCTATGTGACCGATGAAACCTCCGCCGTGCAGCGCGCCGGCGCGCCGGTCGCCCTGGTGGAAACGCCGGAGTGGAACGGCAAAATCACCTACCCGGCCGACCTCGAGGTGGCCCGCCTCATTGTCCGCGGCGGGATGAAATCCTGACCCGCCTCATGCTCTGGCGCTTTGTTTTTATCGGGCTCATCTGCTTCCTCCTCGGCACCGGCGTGGCCATGTTCGTCGGGCCCATGGTCCATGAGGAGGTCGAGGGCGATCTGCCGCCTTGTCCCTATTTGGCCGGCGATGATCTGGCCCGCCTGCCTCCCACGGTCGTGACGGCCGCCGGCGCTTATGAGGCCATTCGCGAGACCCTGGCCCGCGGCTCGCTTGACGGTGTGGCCGCGCAGGCCGAGGTCATCGCCCGGTCGCTGGCCGAGGCTGATCCGAAACTGGCCTCCTGCGCCAAACGCCTCGCTGGCGAGCAGGACGTGGAATCCGCCCGTCGGGCCTTCATGCGGCTGAACCGCCTGATGGAAAAGCACGCGCAGCAATTGCCCGCCGGTTGATTCCGGTAACCGCAACCTTTCCTGGAGGGCGAGCGGCCTCGCGAGCCTTAGGCCCCAGGCTCACGCATGAAGGCGGGCGCTGCCAACGGTCGCGGCTTCCGCCCTCCGACGGGATGGAGCTCCCCGCAGCCCTCAGTAACTGTGCGGGGTCAGCTTCACCTTGCCGCGGAAGATGTAGTAGACGCTCGCCGTGTAGGCCAAGACGATGGGTATGCCGATGATGGCAATGATCAGCATGATGAAGTGCGTCTTCGGCGTCGAAGCGGCGTTGTAGATGTTCAGACTGTTCTCCGGGTCCGGCATGGAAAGGACCATGTTCGGATAGACGGTCAGGCCGAAGAGAATCATCAGCGTGCCCATGGCCCCGCACGATGAGAGGAAGGCGCGGAATTCATTCCCCTTGTGGTTCTCGCGGGGGATGTTCATCACGATGAGAACGTTGAGGGCGAAGAGGGCGAGCAGCCAGGGTCGGGCGCGGACGATTTCCAGCAGGTGCGGGGCGAAGACCAGGGTGGCAACGTTGAGGATGATGTAGAAGGCGAGGAAGGTGCCGATGGCGCGGTTGACCCAGCGGCGCACCCGGACCTGCAGATCGCCCTCGGTTTTCATCACGAGGTAGATCGACCCGTGCATGGCAAAGAGCGCCACCGTGGTGAGTCCGAGCAGCAGGGCGTAGGGATTGAGTAGGGCGTAGAGCCCGCCGACATACTCGCCGCGTTCGTCCAGCTTGATGCCCTGGAGGATGTTGCCCATGACGACACCGATGAGCAGGCCGGAGACAATGCTCCCGATCGAGAACCCGAGGTCCCACATCTGCCGCCACCAGCCCCAATCTTCCTTGCTGCGGAACTCGATCGCCACCGCCCGGAAAATCAACGCGGCCAGCAACGCCATGAAGGGCAGGTAGAATCCGGAAAACACCGTGGCGTAGACCATCGGAAAAGCGGCGAACAGCGCTCCGCCGCCCGTGACCAGCCAGACCTCGTTGCCATCCCACACCGGTCCGATGGCGTTGAGAAAAACCCGCCGGTCTTCGTCCTTCTTGACGAACAAATGCAGCGCGCCCACCCCGAGGTCGAAGCCGTCGAGCATGGCGTAGCCGGTGAAAAGCACACCAACCAAAATGAACCAGACGGTGTTCAGGTCCATGGTCATTTCCTCCCGGCGGCCACCCGGGCCTGGCGCCGTTCCATCATCGCGATCCAACTCGGCGGCATTTCCTCGCTGTCCTCCTCATGGTCCGGCCCCTTTTGGATTTTCCGCGTCAGGAGGTAAACAAACACCGCGAAGAGCAGGGTGTAGATCAAGGCAAACATGATGAGCGAGGCCAGCACGTGGTTGGCCGTGACCACGGCCGAGAGCCCCTGCGAGGTGCGCATGAGGCCGTAAACGATCCACGGCTGCCGCCCCATCTCCGCCGTGAACCAGCCGGCCTGGTTGGCGATCTGCGGACCGAGGACGCTGAGCACGAGGATGACGTAATAGACCCGCACCAGCGGCTTGTGCAGGTCGAAGAGCCAACCCCGCCACCACAGCAGCATGCCCAGCCATGCGATGCCGATGAGGGCCATCCCGATCGCGATCATCAGGTGGTAAAATTGGTAGACCGCCTGCACCTGCGGCCAGTCCTCCCGGGGAAACGCATCCAGCCCGGTCACCACCGTCGAGGGCGAGTTGCCCACCAGCACGCTCAGCATGCCCGGAATCTCCAGCCCGTAGACTTTCTCCTTCTCCATGTCGACCCAGCCGACCACACCCATCGGCGCCCAGTCCTGCGTCTTGAACAATCCCTCCATCGCCGCAAGCTTGAGTGGCTGGTTTTTCGTCACCCCGTCGGCCGACTTGGCCCCCGTGGCGAGTTGCAGGAGCGAGGCGATGGCGGCCACCACGAGGGCGATTTTGAGCGAGGACATGGCGAACTCCCGGTGCCGTCCGCGCAGGAGGTAGAACGCGCTGATGCTGATGACTAGGAACGCCCCCGCCTGCCAGCACCCGACGAGCACATGCGAGAGCCGGTCCAGCGAGGACGGATTGAAGACCATGGCCCAGAAATCGTGGATGACCGCGCGCGAATGCAGGATCTGGTCCACGTTCGGCACGAAACCCGGCGGCATGATCTCCCCGCGGTATTCGATGGAAAAACCGGCCGGGGTTTGCATCCACGAATTGGCCACCACGATCCACACCGCGCTGAAATGCGCCCCGAGGCAGACCATGACCGTGGCGAAGAAATGCATCTTCGGCCCGACCTTGTTCCAGCCGAAAAGCAGGATGGCCAGAAAGCCGGATTCGAGGAAGAAGGCAAAGATGCCCTCGGCGGCCAGGGCGCTGCCGAAGACATCGCCGACAAAGCGCGAATAGGTCGCCCAATTCGTCCCGAACTCGAACTCCATCACGATCCCCGTGGCCACGCCGATGGCGAAAGTCAGACCGAAGACCCGCGTCCAATACCGTGCCATGTTGTGATACCGCACGCTCCCGGTCCGCAGCCACATGCCTTCCATGATGACAAGGATTACCCCCAACCCGATGCTCAGGGGCGGGTAGATGTAGTGGAACATGATGGTGAACGCGAATTGGATCCGGGAGAGGATTTCGACGTCCACCATTAGCGCACCTTAGCGGAATGCCCGGCCGCAGGGAAAGGCAAAGCCGGAGGGGTCGGCACTACGAGCCTGGCAGCGAGGCGCCTTGCATCACTTGCCCGAACCCGATGTCGTGGCCGTCGAGGTCCTGCGTGCCAAACTCCCGGCAACCGTAAGGCTGATTGCATGGCCCGTAGTCAATCTTGGCGCCCCGCGCCACAAGCTCGGAATGCAGCGCATCCACATCGGAAACCCAGAAATAGATGTTCCAGAGCTTGTCCGCCACGGTCCAATGCGGGACGACGTGCTGCGGGTCGTCGGCCTGGCGCAGCATCACATACATGCCGTCACGATGCAGAATGACGAAACTGGCTGGCTCCCCCCAGAACCGCTCGTAGCCAAAGCCCATGGCATCACGATAGTGGTTGGCTGCCTTCACCACATCCCTGACCAGAAGCACGGGGGCGGATGCGGTCAACCGTGCGGAAGGATTCATGCCCGGAAGATTATCGCGTCGTGCATCCGGAGGAAAAGGCAAAGCCGCCATGGCCGGTTGCCGGTTGCTTGACTCGCGGGGGTCCTGTTGAGATTTTTGACCTTCTGGACCGCGTAGCTGGGCCGTTCGCAGACATGCTTTTCAGTTCTTGGACTTTCATTTTGGTTTTCATGCCGGTCGCCCTGGCCGGCTTTTTTCTGCTGCCGTCCCCCTGGCGGGATGCACGCAAGGTCTGGCTCTGCCTGGCTTCGCTGTTTTTCTACGGCTATTGGAAAATCGAGTATGTGCCGTTGCTGTTGTTCAGCATCGGTTTCAACTACGCCATCGCCGGGTTGATCCACCGGTGGCGCGGGCGGCCGGCGTCGCGGGCGGCCATGGTCACCGGGTTGCTCGTGAACCTGCTGATGCTCGGCTATTACAAATACACCAACTTCCTCGTCAGCTCCCTCGGGATCATGGCCGAGCAACCGTTCCCGGAGTTCGACATCATCCTGCCGCTGGCCATCTCGTTCTTCACCTTCACCCAGATCGGCTACATCGTGGACGTCTGGCGTGACCCGAAGCTCCATTACCGCTTCCTCGACTACTCTCTCTTCGTCCTCTTTTTCCCTCACCTCATCGCCGGTCCGATCGTCCGGCACTGGGAGGTCATTCCGCAGTTCGCCCCGCGTGATCTCCGGGTCAGCCGCACCGATCTCGGGGTGGGTCTCGCCTTCTTCCTCCTCGGTCTCTACAAGAAGCTCCTGCTGGCCGATCCGATGGCCCATTACGCGGATACGATCTACGGGGCGGCCGCGGCCGGGGCGGTGCTGCCGTGGTTCGACGCGTGGCTCGGCACGCTGGCCTACGCCTTGCAGATCTATTTCGACTTCTCCGGATACTCGGACATGGCCATCGGCTTGGCCCGGATGTTTTCGATCAAGTTCCCCTGCAACTTCGATTCGCCCTACCGGGCTGATTCGCTCGGAGAATTCTGGCGGCGCTGGCACATGTCCCTCATGCGGTTCCTCCGCGACTACGTTTACATTCCGCTGGGAGGCAACCGTCGCGGTTTGCCGCGTCAGGCGATCAACATCGGGCTGACCTTCCTGCTCAGCGGCTTCTGGCACGGGGCCGGATGGACTTTCATCATTTGGGGCCTGCTGCACGGGGCCGGCCTGATCGTCATGCTCCTCTGGGGGCGTTTCACCGCGTGGTGCGGATGGAAACTGCATCACTGGACCTACCGGGTGGCTTGTGTGCTCCTGACCTTTGTCACGGTCTTGTTTGCCTGGGTGTTCTTCCGCGCGCCGGACGTGCCCACGGCCTCGCGCGTGGTGGTCAGCATGGTGGGTGGACATGGCCTGACCCTTTCCGAGAACACGACGGATCCGCAGGATGCCGCGGGCCGGGCCTTGTCGGGCCTCGGGTTTCGCTTCGTGCCGGATGTGGCCGGCATTCTGCCCAAGGATTACACCATGGCCATCGAGTTGGTCCTGGCTTTGCTCCTCATTGTCTGGGCCTTGCCCAACACACAGCAACTTCTCCGGCGCTACGACCCCGTCCTCGAGGACCACATCCGCCCCAGCCTCCTGCAACTCAAGCTCAACGTTCCCCTCGGCCTGGCCCTCGGGGTGGTCTTTTTCTTCGTCATCCGCCAAAGCTTCACCGTGGTCTCCAGCCCGTTTCTTTACTTCAATTTCTGAACCATGGAACCGACGCGCGGATTTTTTCTCAGTCTGGCTCTGGGCCTGCTCGCTGCGATGGGGATCTTCATCGCCGTGTTCCAACTCCATCTCGGCGCCGGGGGCAATGTCGGAGTGCGCAACACGGTGGAGATCATCGCGCGCAAGGAGGCCTTCGCCCAGGCCGCGCCGGGAACCAGAATCCTCGTCGTCGGCGGATCGGGGGTGTTGTTCGGCCTGAAGGCCGGAATGATCACCGAGGCCACCGGGATCCCCGCCTTCAACCTCGGGGTGACTGCGGGAGTGGGAGGCAAATACATCATGCACCGCGTCGCGCAGATCATGCGACCCGGTGATATCGTCCTCCTCCTCCTGGAATACGACCTCCACGACACCGGAACGGGCAATTTTCCCGATTGGATTGACCCGTATTTCATCGATTTCATGACCCAGGGCGACCCGGATTATCTCCGCGCCATGCCTTGGCGGGACCAGTTGGAGATTGCCATGAGGCAGACCTTTCGCGCCCTGCGCAAAGGTATTCAGGCACGGTTCAAGCCGGACAAGTCCACGGTGGACGAGCGTTTTTACACCGCGGAAAACATCGACCAACACGGCGACATGATCCGGCATCACCGGGAGGAAAAGCCGCCCGCCCTGCGCACGGAATACCATGGCGATCCGGTTGCCCTTGGGGTCATGGACACGGAAGGCGGAGGGTGGCCGGACGTCCGCGATTTTCTCGCCCTGGCCCGCGAGCGGGGCGTGAGGGTCATCGCGGCTTATTCCAATGTGGCCGACGACTCCGCCTACGCGGCCCCGGAGTTCGGGGAGAAAGTCGAGCTCTTGCGCCGCTTCTATGCCGGGCTCGGCGTGCCCATGCTGGGCAGCGCCACGGATGCATTCTTCCCCGGTGCGGATGTCTTTGACACGGTCTACCACCCCGTGCACGAGGCTGCTGTCGCGAGAACTCAGCGCCTGATAGAACTGCTGCTTCCGGCGCTCGCCTGGGACGAGAAAAGCACGCCTGAACCGCAGATCCCGTCCACCCCGGCTCCTGGGTCATGAAATCTCCTATGGCCTGTTGGTCTTGGCGGTAATTCTTCCGCTCAAGTTCATCGCTGATCAAGCCCCGCCATGCCCGGCCAGTCCGTCGATGCTGGCGCTGTTCTTCGAGGCCCGGTAGGCCGCGAGCTCGGCGGGGGATTTCTGCGCCGACCATTTGTCGAGCACATCGCGCGGGGCGACGAAATCGAGCCGCGGCACGGCGTAGCCGCACGAGTCGGAGATGCGCGTGACCGCCACCTTGATGATCGCCCGCGTCCCCGGATGGTCCGGGAAGTGCGGTCGAAGTCCGGCGAACTCCTGATCGTCCGGATAGACTACGGTGGCCGTTCCATGCAGCCGGACAATCTTCGGCGGGCCGTCGAAGGCGCAGAACATGATGACGATGCGGCCGTTCTCCTGCACATGCGCGATGGTTTCGACCCCGCTGCCGGTCAGGTCTAGATAGGCCACCTCCGTCGCTCCCAGCACCCGGAACGTATCCGACCCCTTCGGCGAGCAATTGATGTGTCCATCCTCGGCCCGCGGCGCCGTGGCGACAAAGAACACCTTCTGCTCCGCGATCCACGCAGCCAGATCCCCGTCAATCGTCTCGTAGCATTTGCCCATGGGTCATTACGCTTCGCCGAGCCACCGCGCTCGCTCGAGCCGATCTATGCCGCAGACGTCCGTGGCCGTCGAGTCCGCGTTTCGCCCGTCCGGTTCGTGGCGGCCGCCGTGCTCGCCGGGCCTCGGTGAGGAAGCCCAGCTTGTTGCTCACATAGGAACGGAGAACACGAAGAAGAATCGCGGGGAGAATGGCGATGCACGAACAGGTATCGGGCGTGGCGCGGGTGAGCGTTGAGCGGACCGCTGGTCTGTCGGACTTATCCTAAAACCATGCAACCCGGACGCGATGGCCGGGTCCGCTGCATCGCATGGTTAGGCGGCATGGCCTTACTCTCTGGCATAAGACTCAAGAAAACCACATTTGATGCAGCGGAATGAGTGGATGAAATGCTGCTCCTTGTCACGAATCTTGGCCATTCCTAAGAATGTCTTTTCAGGCTTGCCAGCAACCCACCGCGAAACCAATCGACCACCATACGTCATATCAAGGACAAATCCCTCCAGCATCTCGCTAGAACATTTCTGACAGGTCTTTGGTGTGGTCATAAAACTAAATACTCGCTGCCGCCTAACGTGCGCGATCACCGATGGCTGCCCGTGGCGTGACTCCTGCCCAAACGGAGCGAAGCGGAGTCAGCAGGAGGCATGACGCGGGTAGCCATTCGGTGGATCGCATTGTTGGGCTGTATCGTTATATGCCGCCTCCCTCAACCCAAACAATGTTAGCGGCTTGATCCACGTAGTAAGTATAAATAAATTCTGATGTGAATCTATTCTTCCCGGTATCCCGATAAACCTTCATTGGGGTGCTTGCTGAGTATGTAAACCATGCAGGAAGTTTTACTTGGCCTTCGTCGGTGAAATGCATCTCAAATCTAGCTAATCCGTAATCAAGAGAAAGTGCTTCTGGATCTTCAGACAATCCAGCTAGGAACTGATCCAGTCGATCACGTGAAAGACTGACCTTCGCGGCCAGCATGTATCCAGCATGATTTCCTTTGAAAACATATTCTACAAGTTCTGCATCCTCCTCAGTCAGCCGTGGTATCAGGTCTGAAAGATCGCTTGGCGTCAGATCAGTTTTCATGCAGCCGACAAGAAACAGACCGCTGATGAGTAATGTGAGTGTTTTCATATTTTGCCCAACGTAAATTGGGCTCAATCGGGTTGATTTCGAGATAGGCTTGATGTGGCCCATGTAGATATGGACTCGACCCGAAGGGAGGGGCTTGGGACGGGAGGTGGCACATCGCCGTATTTGGAGCAGCTGGCGACGATCTTCCGGGACTCAGGGAAGGAAGAAAAGCGGATTCCATTTCTCTGCCTGTGGGTGACCCGTTTTGGGAAGTTCCCAGCGCCAAGTCGCTCGCATGACCCGGTCGCATGGACTTTGTGATTGCGCTGTGGCGGCTTTGCGGCAGGGTGGCGCGCCCATGGGTCTGTTGCAGTTGAAATCCGTCTCGCTTCACTACGGTGGAGATTATCTTCTCGATGGGGCCGACCTTTCGATCGAGTCGGGCGAGCGGGTGGCGTTGCTCGGGCGCAATGGCTGCGGGAAAACCAGCCTGATGCGCCTGATCGCCGGGGAGGAGGGGGCGAGCGGGGGAGAGATCCTGCGTGGGCCGGGAGCGGTCATGACGCGTCTGGATCAGGAAATTCCACAGGGCGTTGAGGGGACGGTTTTTTCCGTGGTGCGGGGCGGCATTTCGCCGACCCGTCATGAGGAGGACTGGGAAATTGATGTGCGGCTGGAGGCGCTGCTGGCCGAGATGGAGTTGCCGGACGGGGCGGAGTTCGGCTCACTGTCCGGCGGGCTCAAGCGCCGTGTTCTGCTCGCCCGGGCGCTGGCTGGTCAGCCGGATTTGCTCCTGCTCGATGAGCCGACGAACCATTTGGACCTGAGTTCGATTCTCTGGCTGGAAGATTTTCTCCTCCGGCATCCGATGAGCCTGCTGTTTGTCACCCACGATCGGACCTTTCTCCGCCGCCTGGCCACGAGGATCGTCGAGCTGGATCGCGGGCGGCTTTTCGGCTGGGCCTGCGATTACGACACGTTTCTGCAACGCAAGGCCGACCTGCTTGAAGCCGAGGCCGTGCAGTGGAAGGCCTTCGACAAGAAGCTGGCCCAGGAGGAAGTGTGGTTGCGCCAGGGAGTCAAAGCGCGGCGCACGCGCAATGAGGGACGGGTGCGCGCCCTGCTCGAGTTGCGCCGCGAACGGGCCCGTCGTCGGGAGCGTTCGGGCAAGGCGAAGATGGAAATCCAGGAGGGCGCGGTGTCGGGCCAGCGGGTTCTGCGCGCGGAGGGAATCACCTTCGCCCACCCGGAAATGCCCGAGCCGGTGGTGCGCGATTTTTCCACCGAGATCTGGCGCGGGGACAAGATCGGGATTCTGGGGCCGAACGGGTGCGGCAAGACCACCCTGCTCAAGCTGCTGCTCGGCCGGCTTGAGCCGCAGGCGGGCAGCGTGAACACGGGCACCAATTTGCAGGTCGTCTATTTGGATCAGTTGCGGGATCAAATCGATCTGGACAAGTCGGTGGCGGAAAACGTGGCCGGCGTTTCGCAGTCCGTGCGGTTTCAAGGGCGCGACCGCAACATCCACAGTTACCTCGCGGACTTCTTGTTCCGCTCCGACCGCGTGCGCATGCCGGCGCGGATGCTTTCCGGCGGCGAGCGCAACCGCCTGCTCCTCGCCCGCCTTTTTTTGCAACCAGCCAACGTGCTGGTGCTTGATGAGCCGACCAATGACCTCGATGCGGAAACGCTGGAACTGTTGGAGGAATTGCTGGTCAACTGGGATCAAACCCTGCTCCTCGTTTCCCACGATCGCGCTTTTCTGGATGCGGTGGTGACCAGTCTGTTGATTTTCGAGGGTGACGGAAAGATCACCGAGGTCAATGGTGGCTACAGCGATTGGCAGCGCTGGTCGGCCCGGGGTGCCGCGGTGCCGTCCGCCGCGGTGAGTCTGCCAGCGAAGGTGGACGCCCCGAAAAAGGAGCGCCAGGAACGGGCGGAAAAGTTTCTCAACCGGGAGCGCCGGGAGTTGGAGGAACTGCCCGCGCAGATCGAGCAGCTGGAGGCGGAGCAGGGCCGCTTGGCCGCGCAGCTGCAGGATCCGGAGCTTTACCGCGCGAACCCCGGGGCGCTGCCCAAAATCGAAGCCGAGTCGACCGCGCTCGAGGCCAAAATCCGCGCGGCCTACGCCCGTTGGGAGGAACTGGAAGCCAGGCGGCTCGCCTTCGACGAGGAGTAGAGGACGGGAAACAAGACGGGGTGGAATAGCGCAGTCTGAAAGCGGGCTTCGCCCGCGGATTGGGAGCGCACGTCGCTTGCCGGGCGTGGGTCAGGAGGACTCGTCGTCCGCATCCTCCAGCAGGGCGGTGGGGCGGGCGGTGGTTTTGGCGCCGAGCTTGCGGAGGTGCTCGGTCTGGCGGAGGAGGTTGCCTTTGCCTTCGCGCAGTTTGTTCATGGCGGCATCGTAGCTCTCCTGCGTCTGGCGGATGCGTTGGCCGATGTTTTCCAGGTCGCGGCAGAAGGCGACGAACTTGTCGTAAAGTTTTCCGCCCTGCTCGGCGATGTCGCGGGCGAATTTGTTCTGGCTGTCCTGCTGCCACATCTGCGCGACGAGGCGCGCGGTGGCCACGACGTTGGGCGCGGTGACGAGGACGACGTTTTTTTCCAGGGCGGTTTCGATCAGCCCGGGTGCGGTTTCGAGCGCGGCGTGGAGAGCGGGTTCGATCGGGACGAAGAGGAAAACGAAATCGGGCGAGTTGAGGCCGGGGAGCGCGGCGTAGTTTTTGGCCGAGAGTTGCTCGATGTGGCGGCGCACGGCGTCGGCGTGGTCCCTCGCTGCGGCCGCGCGCTCCTCGTCGGTCGTCGCGCTGCATTGGCGCTCGTAGGCGTTGAGCGAGACCTTGGCGTCGATGATGACCTGGCGTCCGCCGGGCAATTCAATGACCACGTCGGGTTGCAGGCGTCTTCCGTCGGCGGTGGTTTCCGCGACCTGCGTGTGGAAATGCACACCATGGATCAGGCCGGATTTTTCCAGCACGGTTTCGAGGATCATTTCGCCCCAGTTGCCGCGCGTCTTGGCTTCGCCTTTGAGGGCGCGGGTCAGGTTGCCGGCTTCGCGGGACACGCTCTGGTTGAGTTCGCTCAGGCGGCGCACTTCCTCGGTCAGGGCATGGCGGCCCTTGCTTTCCTCCCCGTAAACCTCGTCCACGCGGGTGCGGAATTCCTTGAGCCGTTCGGCCAGGGGCCCGAGCAGCTGCTCGAGCTGCACGCGGTTCTGCTCGGTGAAGCGGCGGGATTTGTCCTCGAGGATGCTGGTGGCGAGGTTTTCCAATTCGGCCTTGAGGGCGGTGCGCGAATCCTCCAGCCCGGCGGTTTTTTGCCGCTCGGTCGCTAGGTCGGCGGTGAAGGCCTGTGTGCTGGCCACGAGCTTGGCCCGCTCCTCGTGCAGGTAGTGCACCTGCCGCTCGAACTCGTCGGCCCGGGTCCGCGCGGCGGCCAACTCGGCCGTGGCCCGCAGGGCCCCGCGGTGCGCCAGCAGATATCCGGCGAGTCCCCCGAGCAGGAGCATCGCGGGGATGAGCCACCAGAAATAGTCGGGCATGAGATCGTTGTAGCAGGTCCGGTTCCGCGTGTCGAAACTGCGCCGCCCCGCAAAGGTTGCGCCGCGGCAGCCGGCTGGGTATAAGCATCGGATGAGTATTGCCACCGCTTCTGCCCGCGGACCGGCATCAGCGCAGCAAAGTGCGAAGCTGATGAACGGCGCGGAAATCCTCGTCAAGTGCCTCGAACTCGAGGGCGCCGAGGTCATCTTCGCGTATCCGGGCGGCGCCAGCATGCCGATCCACCAGGCCCTGACGCGCTCGAAGCAGATCCGCACCATCCTTCCGCGCCACGAGCAGGGCGGCGTCTTTGCCGCCGAGGGCTACGCGCGGGCCACGGGCAAGGCCGGCCTTTGCATGGCCACGTCCGGACCGGGCGCGACGAACCTCGTGACGGGCTTGGCTGACGCTTTCATGGACTCGGTGCCGGTGGTCGCCATCACCGGCCAGGTGCCGCAGGAAATGATCGGGCGCGGGGCCTTCCAGGAGACGGATTTCTTCGGCATGACCCTGCCGGTGGTCAAGCACAGCTACCTGGTTTGGGACATCAACGACATCCCGAGGATCGTGAAGGAGGCTTTCCATATCGCCACGAGCGGTCGCCCGGGTCCGGTGCTCATCGACCTGCCGAAGAACATCCAGAACCAGAAAGCCGAGCCGGTTTTCCCCGAGACCATCACGCTGCGCGGTTACGACATCGACAAGCGGGCGACCGACGAGCAATTGCTCGAGATGATCCGCCTGATCAAGGAGGCGCGGGATCCCATGATTTACTGTGGCGGCGGCATCATCACTTCCGACGCCGCGCCGGAGCTGCTCGAGTTTGTCGAGCGCTCCCAGATCCCCGTGGCGACGACCCTCATGGGCATCGGTTCCTTCCCCGAGACGCATCCGCTCTCGCTCAAGTGGCTCGGCATGCACGGGACGGTTTACGCCAACAACGCGGTCAACGAGGCCGACCTCCTGCTGGCCATCGGCGTGCGTTTCGATGACCGCGTGACCGGGAAGGTGGAAAAATTCGCCGAGCACGGGACGATCGTGCACATCGACATCGACGACTCCGAGCTGAACAAGAACAAGGTCGTCGCCTTGCCCATTCTCAGCGACGTGAAGTATGCGCTCAAGCGGCTCAACGAGTTGCTGGCCAAAGAAGGTTTCGAGCGGGTCAAGGGGGAGAAATTCGACCGCTTCAAGCCGTGGTATGAAAAAATCTTCGCGTGGAAGAAGGCGCACCCGTTCCGCTACAACGACACCGACGACGCCATCCAGCCGCAATACGTCATCGAGCAGCTTTACGAGTTGACCAAAGGGCAGGCCATCCTCACCACCGGGGTGGGGCAGCACCAGATGTGGGCCGGTCAGTATTACGACTTCGACAAGCCGCGCACTTTCATCACGTCCGCCGGCCTCGGTGCGATGGGCTTCGGCTACCCGGCCGCCATGGGGGCGAAGGTCGCCTGCCCCGACGTCGAGGTGGTGGACATCGACGGCGACGGTTCCTTCCTCATGAACGTGCAGGAGCTGGCCACCGCGCACATCGAAAAAATCGCGGCCAAGGCGATCATCCTCAACAACCAGCATCTCGGCATGGTCGTGCAGTGGGAGGACCGCTTTTACGAGAGCAACCGCGGCCACACCTTCCTCGGCGACCCCGATGATGCGTCGCGGATTTATCCCGACTACGTGGCCATCTGCCAGGGGTTCGGCGTGCCCTGCGAGCGCGTCATCCACAAGAAAGATCTGCGGGCGGCGCTGCAGCGCATGCTCGACGCCAAGGGCGTGTATGTGCTCGACGTCATGACCCCATACACCGAACACGTATTGCCCATGATTCCCGCGGGCATGACGTATAAGGACATCATCACGGAATAGCCACGGGCCGCCCGAGCGGCGGCGATTTGTTCCCATGCCCGACGACGCCCCGCTGCTGGATCTCAGCGCGCTCGATTTCCGCCCCTCGTGGGCCAAGGAGTCGGCGTCGCCAAGCGCACCCCCCGCCCGGCGCGAGGATCCGCGTCCTCCGCGGCACGAAGACGCGCGGGGGCCCCGTCCCGACCGTCCTCCCGGACGCGATTTCAACCGGCGTCCGCCGCCGGGTCGTGACCGGCAGGGTTTCCGTGGTCCGCCGAACCGCGACAAATTCCGTGGTCCACCGCGCGACGAACGTCCGGTTCCCCCGGAGAATCCCTTCCCCTGGCTGCGCATCGCCTTCACCGCGACCAATGCCGCCGTCGAGACCGTCGTGCACCAAGTCCGTCACACGGGCAAAACCTTCAGCCTCTTCGACATCGCGCGCATTCTCCTGCGCAATCCGGCTTCCTACACCATTGACCTCACGTCCGCGCCCAAGCCGCCGGAAGGGCCGTTCCATGTGGTCAAGGCCGACGGCAGCGTCTGGCTGTCCGCCACCGCGGCCGCGCGTCATGTCTTGCGCACCAAGCTGGAAGAATTTTACCGCGCGGAAACCGTCGAGGTCGAACCGCCCAAGGGCAACTTCTCGGTCGTCGCCGTTTGCGGGATGTCCGGCACGTTGCTCGGTCCGCCCAACCTCCACGACTTCGAGCGCCGGGTGCGCGAGTTGCACCGGGAAAAGTTCGGGCGCATGGATTTCGAGCAATTCCGCAGCCGCCTGCGGATGGAGCGCAATCCCGAGGTGATCGAGAAATGGCGCACCTCCGCCTCGCAGGTCGTCGAATACTATCCGCGGGAAGGTGAGAATCCGGCCAAGCTTCCGGACCTCGCCGCGGTGGAAAAGCATTTCCTCGAGCACCAGGCCGCGGCGCTGATCGACGAGGTGGCCATGGCCCCGGTTCCGGGTGATCCCAAGTCGGCGACGGTGGATTCCGCCCTCGCGCCCTTGCTCAATTACGCCCGCGACGAAGAAGTGCGGTTTCCCCTGCGGCTGGCGCAGAGCCTGAGTCGCGCGCTCTCCGGGGCCGGTCTTCGTTTCCACAAGGCGGCCAACCGCACGACGTTTGTCTCCGGCGCGCGCGCGCGACACCTCGATCTGGCCGAAGTGGTCGTCAGTGATTCGATCCGCAAAATCCTTGAGGCGATCCGCGGCAAGAAAACCCTGCGGCGCGGACAGTTGCTCGATTTGCTCGCCCCGCTCCCGGCGGCCAGTGCCCCGGCCCCGGCGGAGGCGCCAACGGCCGCCGAAACCCCGGAGACTGCCGGCGTTGTCGAAGCCGCCGTGGTGCCGAAGTCGCCCGAGGAGCTGGTCCGCGAGTCGGTCGTGCAGGATTTGCTTTGGCTGACCCACGAGGGTTACGTGGTCGAGTATGCCGACGGCCGGTTGGAATCCGTGCCGCCGCCGCGCGTTCCGCCCAAGCCGGTCGAGCCCGCCCCCGAAGCCGGTCCGGCCGAGGCGCCTGCGCAGGTGCAGCAGCCGGAAGCTTAGCCGCGGGTGGTGGCCTTAACTTTGGCCTCGTCTGGCGGCGGATGTTGGGCGATACAGCCCGATGTGATGAAAATCCTGCGCACCCTTCCCCTCCTGGCCCTCATGGCGGCGTCCACCCTCCTGACCGGCTGCGGTTACAACAACCTGGTCAGTCTCCGCCAGCAAACCGACAGCAGTTGGGCCGATGTGGAGAATGTCTACCAGCGGCGCGCCGATCTCGTGCCCAATCTGGTCAAGACGGTCGAGGGTGCGGCCAATTTCGAGAAGTCTACCCTCACCGAGGTGATCCAGGCGCGGCAGCAGGTGACCAACATCAAACTCGACCCGAATGCGCCGCCGGCCACGCCCGAGGCCATGGCCGCCTTCCAGCAATCGCAGGATGCCTTGTCCGGCGCACTCTCACGCCTGCTCGTCACGGTGGAGCGTTATCCCGAGCTGAAGGCCAATGCGAATTTCCAAACCCTCCAAGTCCAGCTTGAGGGGACGGAAAATCGCATTGCGGTCGAGCGGCGCAAGTTCAACGATACGGTGCAGCAATACAACATCGCGACCAAGCAGTTCCCCACGGTGATTTATTCCGGGTTGCTCGGCTTCAAGGAGCGGCCGTATTTCGCTGCGCGCGCCGGGGCTGACCAGGCGCCCGAGGTGAACTTCAATTTCGGCGGCACGCCGGGATCCTGAGCGGATCAACCCCGTGCCCGCCCGCCTGCTCAGTGCCCTCGTGGCCCTCGCGGCCTTGACCGTCACGGTCTGCGCCGCTTCGCCCCTGCCGGCTCCGCCCGCGAACTACATTCTCGACGAGGCTGGCGTCTTCAGCCCGGGGCAGAAGCTTTCGCTGGCGCAGAAAATGGCGCAGTTTGAGCGCGAGACCTCGAGTCAGTTGTGGGTTTGCGTGATTCCCGAGGTGCCGGCGGATTTTGCCATGGAGGATTTCACCCAGCGCACGGCGGAAGCGTGGGGTGTGGGGCGCAAGGACAAGGACAACGGGATGGTGCTCTTCGTGTTTCCGCAGTCCCGCGCCATGCGGATCGAGGTCGGCTACGGCCTCGAGGGCGCGGTGCCGGACGCATTGGCGAACAACATCATCAACAATGAGATGGTCCCTTACTTCCGCGCCGGCGACATGGAGGGCGGGATCGAACGCGGGGCGGAGGCATTGATGGCCGCTGCGCGGGGCGAGTATAAGGGGACGGGGCAAACGCTGGCCGAGCAGCAGGGGCCGGAGGGCGATCCGGTCTCGATCGTGTGGGTCCTCTTCATTTTGATCATCTTCATCGTGATCGCGGCGAAGCGCGCGCAGTCCGGCAGCGGCTCGCTTTATGGCCCGGGCGGACGGCGGGACATCTTCCTTCCCTCCAGCGGGAGCTCGGGTGGTGGCTTCAGCAGCGGGGGTTCCTTTGGCGGCGGGTCTTTCGGCGGGGGCGGAGGTTTCGGGGGCGGCGGGGCCAGCGGGAGATGGTGAGATGAGAACACACGAACTTTTGGACAAGATCGACGAGGCCCGCGTGATCGAAGCGGTGAGGGCGGCCGAGCGGGGAACCTCGGGCGAGGTGCGGGTGTTTGTTTCGCGGCACGCCTTGCGCGGACGCGCGGCGGACGTGCAGGCGCGGGAGGAATTCCGCCGACTGGAGATGGTCGCGACCACGGGGCGCAATGCGGTGCTTTTTTACCTCGTGCCCTCCGACCAGGCCTTCGCGGTGGTCGGCGATGAGGCGGTGCATGCCAAATGCGGCCAGGAGTTCTGGGCGGAACTGGCCAAAGCGATGGAGGCGGATTTCGCCCGGGGCGATTTCACCGGGGGATTGGTCGCCGGCATCGGGCGGGCCGGGGTCCTGCTCGCGGAGCACTTTCCGCGCGCCGCGGATGATCGGAACGAACTGCCGGATGGTATCGCGGGCGAGAAGTAGCACCAATCTCCCGCAGCAATTGGACTTCACCCAGCGATCCTGGGTAGGGTCCATCCCCACCACTTGGACAGAAGTCGAAAAGCGAGAGGCTATTGGTATAGGGCTGCAGGCGCTAGGGCGGGGAGGGGGTGGACGCGGGCTGCTGGGTGGCCAGCATCTTTTCGAAAAGGTCGTTCAGCGCCGAGGCGGGGAGGCGCAGTGCTTCGGTGCCCGCGGGCGATTCCCACGCGGTGGGGGCGAGCTGGCCGGCGAAATCCAGTTTCGCTACCGACAACTCGAGCGAGTAGTCGTCGCCCGCGATGACGACCCGACACGGGCGGTAGTAGGGATCAATCCAAGCTTTGGCGAAAAACGGCTGGGCCTTGATTGCGTCCCTCACTTCTGGCAGCAAGCCGAACTCGAGCACGCGGCGGGGCGGATCGCTTTCGGTCCCGAGGTCTTTCACATCGAAGACGATGGGCAGGAACGCGAGCATCTGTGCGTTGAGCGCGAGGGGCACGAGGGGGACGGAGACTTCATCCGGCGCGGTCTTGGAAGTATCGAGCCCGGCGGCCTCCGCGAGGCTCCGCATGGGAGCGGCGGGAGTGGCCCAGAGCCCGGGACCGTTGCGGCAGGCGGTGATAAGGCTGCCGTTGGTCACGACGTCGAGGCGCAGTCGGTCGGGGGATTGGATGGCGAGGCGGAAACGGGTGCCGACCGCCGGGGCCAGTCGGCCGGTGGCCCCGGTGACCACGCATTCCGCCACAAACGAGGCGGGTTGTCCGTCCGCCCCGCCGAAGAGCGCCGAGGCAAAGGGAGCCAGCGCCTTGGCGAAGACATCGTAGACGGGTCCGTCCGCCGCGTGGACCGGCCCTGCGAAAAGGATCAGCGCCACCGCGAGAATCTTGCACCCGGCGCGGTGCATCCTAGTATGGGCGTCCATACGCATGGCTCCGTTGCTTCTGCCCCAATTTCTCGCCACGGATGGACTTCTCTTCGCCTTCCAAGAGTCCACCGTCGCCGGGCATGCCGTCGTGCTTTCGCTCTTCATTGCCTCGATTTTCAGCTGGTCGGTCATCATCACAAAGTTCCGGATGATCCGCTTTGCCGGCAAGCAAACCGAGAGGTTTTTTTCCATCTTCCGCCGCGATCGCCAGCCTCTCGGTCTCTACGAGAAGGGGATAACTTTCGAAGGCTCCCCAGCCTTCGCCGTGTATCAGGCCGGTTGCGCGGAGCTCGCCCTGCAAATGCTCGGATCCAGCGAGGTGGACGATACTTTTGCCGCGCGGGTCGAAGTCGCGGACAAAATCACGCCCGCGCAAATGCGCGCCGTCAGCGTGGCCATGGAGCGCGCCGTGGGCGAATCCGGTCTTCGCATGGAATCGCAGATGATCATTCTCGCCACGGTGGTCAGCGGTTCACCCTTCCTCGGCCTGCTCGGCACGGTCTGGGGCGTGATGGATGCCTTTGCCGGCATCGCCATCGCAGGCACGCCGAATCTTGCCGCCATGGCGCCCGGTGTGGCCGGCGCGCTGGTCACCACGGTGATCGGCCTGCTCGTCGCGATCCCCGCGATGTTCGGCTACAATTTTCTCATCACCAGCCTGCGCACGCTCATCGTGCAGACGGACAATTACGCGGCGGAACTTTCGTCCGAGTTCGAGCACCGCTTCGTCAATTTCGACCAAGGCCGCTGACCCGCCATGCGCCGCTACTCCGACAAACAGGGCCTCTCGACGCTCTCGGAAATCAACATCACCCCGCTGCTCGACCTGGCCTTCGTGCTGCTGATCATTTTCATGATCACCACCCCGCTGCTGGAGAACAGCATGGACTTGGTGGTGCCGTCGAGCGCAGTGACGGACCGGCCGGTCGACACGCAGAAGGTGCAGACGGTTTCGATTGATCGCAATGACGTGCTCAAGCTGAACATGACGGCGGTGACCGCCGCCGAGTTGGAGAGCGCCTTGTCCGCCCTGCGGCAGAAGGACCCGCAGGTCGCCGTGGTCGTGCGGGCTCACCGGGATTTGCCGCTGCAGAAATTTATCTCGGTCATGGATGTGGTCCAGCGGACAGGGATCACCAAAGTGGGCGTGATGACGCGCCCCGAGGAAGACTGAGCGCATGGGCGAACCCCGTTTCCGGCGCACCGTGGTGGCCGTGGCGATCGTCCATGCTGTCATGATCGCCGCCCTCGTCTGGTGGAGCACCCGCGTGGTTCGCGTCCAGCAGGCCAAGGCGGAGATCAGTTGGTTCAACACCGCGCAGTTCTCGGCTCCGGATTTCGCCGAGGAGCAACCGGAGCCGGACCCCGAGCCCACGCCTCCTCCGCCGCCGGAGCCAGAAGCAACGCCCGATCTGTCCGCGCTCACCACCGCCGAGAGCGACATCGTGCTGCCGACGCCTACGCCGACACCCACCCCAACACCGACACCCACGCCCACCCCGAAGGCCGCCCCGACCCCCAAACCCACCCCCAGCCCGACGGCGAAGCCAACGCCCAAGCCAAGCCCCAAGCCAACGCCGAAACCGAGCCCGAAACCCACCCCCAAGGCCAGTCCCAAACCATCGCCCAAGGCCAGTCCGAAGCCTTCACCCACGGCTTCGCCCAAGCCGAGCCCGAAAGCCTCGCCCACGGCGACCCCGAAGCCCACGCCAGCCGAGGATGATGCCCCGACGGGCGGGGAGGTCCGCAAAGCCGAAGCCGCCGG
>JBGSSV010000131.1:0-73288 GCA_041736875.1 Chthoniobacterales bacterium
CGAGCTGCGGTAGCGCAGGGCACACGGTTCGCCGCGCGGACTGATGGCCAGCACATGCAGCGCGACCAGCGGCGCGAGTTCCCCGCAGAGTTGTCCGCGAACCGCCGCGAGGTATTCCCCGGCGGCGAGGAGCGGACCGTCGTAGGCGGACAGCTCGCGTCCGCGGTGCGGTCCGTCCTTGAGCAGGAAATTGCGCGAGCGCAGCGCGCGCTCGTAGGCGCGAAGGTTCTGCCCGTAGCCGGGGTCGCACTGGCTGCCGAGAAAATCTAGGAAGCGGCGGCGCTTGGCCGACGTGCCGCGGACGAGTTCGATGTCCTCGGACGAAAAAAATGCGACGAGTCCGACGCGCAGGTAATCGTCTGATTTTCCCCGCGGCGTGTCATCGAGGAGCAGCTTGCGGCCCTCGGTGCGGGAAAGATGGCAGGCCAGGCGGCGGTCGTCCCATGATCCCGCGAGCGAGAAGCCCGCCGCCCCGTGCCGGATCGTTTCGGCCAGCGTCCCGGCGCGCGGGGACTGGAGTCGCAGCAGAACGCAGATGGCTTCGAGGAGGGAGGATTTGCCGCTGGCGTTCGGCGCCGCGAGCAGGTTGAGCCCGGGCGCCGGTTGAAACTCCCCCCGGGGGAAGCAGCGGAAATCGTGGAGGGTCAGGCGGCCGAGAGACATGGGAAGCGGGTCGTCAGAGGGCAGTTTTCAGTTTTTCACCGGAAAAGCGAGCCGTCGGGAATGAGGAATTGATGGCGGGGCACAACCGACCCAACATGGTCACCCCTATGCGTTTGCTGCCCGGTTTCCGCGACTTCTATCCGTCCGACTGCGCCCGCCGGAACTACATCACCGGCACGTGGCGCCGCGTCGCACGTTCGTTCGGGTTTGTCGAATATGACGGCCCCACGCTCGAGTCGCTCGAACTTTACCGCCGCAAGAACAGCGGCGGGGAAATCCTCGGGCAGTTGTTTCAATTCGTCGACAAGGGCGAGCGCGAGGTGGCTTTGCGCCCGGAGATGACGCCGACGCTGGCGCGCCTGCTCATTGCCAAGGCGAGGGATTTCCGCAAACCGATCAAGTGGTTCAGCATGGCGCCGTTCTTCCGCTACGAGAAGCAGCAGAGCGGCCGCCTGCGCGAATTTCTGCAGCTCAACTGTGATCTGGTCGGCGACGATTCCCCGGGGGCCGATGCCGAGTTGCTGGCGCTGGTCATTGAAACCCTGCGGGCCTTCGGCCTGACCGCCGACGACTTTGTTGTGCGGGTCAGCGACCGCCGCGTGTGGATGGAGTTCTTGGCGGAGCGCGGCGTGGTCGATGAAGCACAGGCGCGGGAAGCTTTGAGTGTCATCGACAAACTCGAACGCGATTCGCGTGAGGTGCTGGAAACGAAATTGTCGGCCTTCGGCCTCAGCTTGGCGGCCGTCGAGGAGTTCATCGCGTCGGCCCGGCCGGAGTTTTTCGAGCAGTTGCAGGACAATCTCGGCGCCCGTGGGCTGGAGGGCTTTTGCGAACTCGACCTGCGGATCGTGCGGGGGTTGGCCTACTACACCGGGCTGGTCTTCGAGGTTTTCGACCGTCGGCAGGAGCGCCGTGCGCTGGCTGGAGGCGGCCGCTTTGACCGCTTGCTAGCCGACTTGAGCGACCGCAAGGTTGATCTGCCCGCCATCGGGTTCGGCTTGGGCGACGTGGTCTTGGCGGATTTGCTCGAGACTATTCCGGCGACCAAGGCGCGGATGGATGCCGCCATCGCGGCCGGTCAGGCCTGTGAGATTTTCGTGGTGGTGGCTGACGAATCGCGGCGCGCCGAAGCGCTGGGGGTTGTGCAGTTGCTGCGCGCTCTGGGCCGGCGGGTCGACTATCCGCTCGCCGCGGACAAGGTCGGGCGGCAGTTCAAGGATGCGGATGCAGCCGGAGCCTCCGTCGCCTTGGTCATCGGGGAGGAGTGGCCGAACATGAAGGTCAAGGACTTGCGGGCACGGACCGAGTCGGCGTTGACCCAAGAGGCGCTTGCCGACTGGGCGGCGAATCTTCAGACTCCCGCGCCATGAGTTTTCGAAGCAACACCTGCGGCGCCCTGCGCGCCGAGCACATCGGCCAGCGCGCGACCCTCGCCGGATGGGTTGGTTCCCGGCGCGACCACGGCGGGGTCATTTTCATCGACCTGCGCGACCGCGAAGGCATGACCCAGGTGGTCTTCCGCCCGGAAGAGCATGCCGGAGTGGCCGAGGTCGCCCACGCGCTGCGCGACGAGGATGTGATCCAGGTTTCCGGCACGGTGGCGCGGCGGCTCGATGGCACGGAGAACGCCAAGCTGGGGACTGGGGCTGTCGAGCTGGTCGCGGACAGTCTGGCCGTGCTGAACAAAGCCGAGGTGCTGCCCTTTCCCCTCGACGGGGCGGTGGCCAACGAAGATTTGCGCCTGGTCCACCGTTACCTCGATCTGCGGCGTCCGCCCATGGCCGAGAACCTGCGCCTGAGGCACCGGGTGATCAAGACGGTGCGCGATGTGCTCGATGCGGACGGATTTTGGGAGATCGAGACACCGATTCTGAGCAAGAGCACGCCGGAGGGTGCGCGTGACTTTCTTGTCCCCAGCCGGTTGAACCCCGGAACGTTCTACGCGCTGCCCCAGGCCCCGCAGCAATACAAACAATTGCTCATGGCCGCGGGGGTGGAGAAATATTTCCAGATCGCGCGCTGTTTCCGCGACGAGGATCTGCGGGCGGACCGTCAACCGGAATTCACCCAGGCGGATATCGAGATGAGTTTCATCACGGCCGAGGACATTTTTGCCCTGATCGAGAAAATGTTCGTGGCCGTCTTCCGCGAGGCGCGCGGGGTGGAGATTCCCACGCCGTTTCCGCGGATGACGCACCGTGAGGCCATGGACCGGTTCGGCAGCGACAAGCCGGATACGCGTTATGCGCAGGAGATTGTCGAGGTGGGGGACATTTTTGCCGCCTCCGAATTCAAGGTCTTTCGCGGCGCGCTCGACGGTGGTGGCGTGGTTCGGGCCCTCAATGCCAAGGGGCTGGCCAAGATCACGACCGGGCAGATCGAGGAGTTGACCGAGACGGCGAAACAATTCGGAGCCAAGGGGCTGGCGTTCATCAAGTGCGAGAACGGCGAATGGAAGTCGCCGATCGTCAAGTTTTTCACCGAGAGCGAAAAAGCCGCCCTGCGCGAGCGGCTGAACATCAAGGAGGGAGACCTTGTGCTCTTCGGGGCGGACCGCCGGGAGGTCGTCTGCGAAGTGCTGGGCCGCGTGCGTCTGCGGGCGGTGGAGTTGCTTGGCATGGTCCATGATCCGGCACGGCTCGATTTTCTCTGGGTCGTCGATTTTCCGCTCCTCGCCTGGAACGAGGAGGAGCAGAAGTGGAACGCGGTTCATCACCCGTTCACCCGGCCCAAGGCCGAGGACCTCGACCAGCTTGCCGCCGGGGATTATGCCGCCGTGCGGGCCGAAGCCTACGACATCGTGCTCAACGGCGTGGAGATCGGCGGGGGCAGCATCCGGATTCACGAGGCGCCGCTGCAGGCGCAGATGTTCAGCGTGCTTGGCGTGGGTGAGGATCTCCAGGCCACGATGTTCGGCCACCTGCTCAAGGCCTTTTCGTTCGGTGCGCCACCGCATGGGGGCATCGCTCTCGGCCTCGACCGGTTGGTCATGCTGCTGGCCCGGGCTGAGTCGATCCGTGACGTCATTGCCTTTCCGAAAAACAACCGCGGGGTCGAGTTGATGACCGGATCGCCGTCGGTCGTGGATTTCAAGCAACTGCGCGAGCTCTACATCGCGTCGACCCGCAAAGCGTAGGGGCCTGTGAACGAACGGGGACTCGAGCTCGCAGCGGAGAAAATGCGGGCGGCCGGATTGTCCGACGCCGCCATCCGCAGCTTTTGTCAGGCGTGGAAGCAGACCGCCGGCGGCTCCGCGGGGCTCCTGCCGGAGTGCGACCTTGAACCCGTCGCCGAAATCCCCTCGCTGGCCGGCGTGGTCGCGGCCTCTCCGGATGTCGCGCTGCTCGATCGGCTGTGCGTGATCAAACTCAACGGCGGCCTCGGCACCAGCATGGGGCTCGAGCGGGCCAAGTCGCTCATTCCGGTCAAGAACGGCCTGACTTTTCTCGACTTCATCGCGCGGCAAATCCTCTGGCTGAGAAAGGAGCACGGCACGCACGGTCCCCGGTTCCTCCTCATGGACAGCTTTAGCACGTCCGCGGACACCTTGGCCTTCCTCGCACGCTACCCGCAGCTTGGCGGGGAGGGCGGGCTGGATTTTTTGCAGAACAAGGTGCCCAAGCTGGCCGCCGACACCCTGGAGCCGGTCGAGTGGCCGGCGGACCGGGACCTGGAATGGTGTCCGCCCGGGCACGGCGACCTCTACCCTTCGCTGCTCGGGTCCGGCTGGCTCGATCGTCTGGCCGCCGAGGGGGTGGAATACCTCTTTGTCTCAAACAGCGACAACCTCGGTGCGACCGCCGACCCCGGGTTGCTCGCGTATTTCGCGCGCAGCGGATTGTCCTTCCTCATGGAAGTGGCGGAGCGAACCGCCTCCGACCGCAAAGGCGGTCATCTGGCCCGACGGCGGACCGATGGACGTTTGGTTTTGCGGGAAGTGGCCCAGTGCCCGCAGGATGATCTGGAGGCTTTTCAGGACATCAGCCGCCACCGGTTCTTCAACACCAACACACTCTGGCTCCGCATCTCCGATTTGCGCGAGGCGTTGGATGCGCAGGGCGGCGCCCTGCCGCTGCCTTTGATCAGGAACACCAAGACGGTGGACCCGCGGGATTCCTCCTCGCCCAAGGTTTTGCAGCTGGAAAGCGCGATGGGCGCGGCTATTGAATGTTTTGCCAAGTCCGGCGCAGTCCTCGTTCCGCGCTCGCGGTTCGCGCCGGTCAAGACGACCGCCGATCTTCTTGCCCTGCGGTCCGATGCTTACGACGTGACCGCCGACGAGCGTCTCGTCTTGCACCCGGAGCGCGAAGGCATTCCACCCGAGGTGGTGCTCGATGACACACACCACAAACTTTTGGCTGGCCTCGAAAGTTCTTTCGGCGTCGCCGCGCCTTCCCTGCTTGCTTGCGCACGCCTCGAGGTCCGCGGTCCGTGGACATTTGCGGAGGGTGTGGTTTGCCGCGAGCAGGCCGTGTTCGTCAACGAAAGCAGCACACCCGCCCACTGCACCGCCGGTGTTTATCAGGACGTGCTTGCGGCGGGCTGATTGCAGACCAAGGTTCCTGTGCTTTCATCCTGCTGCCTTGGCCAGGGGGCACGGCCGTCCCGGCCGTGATGTCTGCTCGTGACGGGCGAGACGCCCGTGCCCCTTGATTTTTAGAGGCAAAATGCAACAGCCGTGCTGCCCTCAGACGGGAACAACCGTCACGACCCCACTGGAAGGATTTCGCTGACGATGCTGCAGGCTAGTCGGGCTGGCGATGATGAGGTCATCGGTCAGGCCGAGGAAAAGCCCGTGCCCAGCCACGCCGGCGCGGGTGGAAAGCTTGGTCGCCAGGTCCGTCTTGTCCTTGATCGGCCCGAATTCGCAGTCGTAGATCCAATTCCCCTCGTCCGTGACGAAAGGGTTTCCATCCGCGGCGAGCCGCAACACCGGCTTGGCCCCCAGCGACTCGAGGAATGCCACCTGGCTGTTGCGGCCGAACGGAATCACTTCAACCGGCAGGGCATGGATGGTGCCGAGGCAAGGTGAGAGCTTGGCGTCATCGACCACGATGATCTGGCGCCTGGTCGCCTCGGCGATGATCTTCTCATGGAGCAAAGCCCCGCCACCGCCCTTGATCACGTCCAACTGCGGATCAACCTCGTCGGCGCCGTCAATCGTCACATCGATCGAACCCGGCCCGGCCTCGTCGAGCAATGGCAACCCCGCCTCATCGGCCGCGCGGGCGATGACCGAGGAGGTGGCGAAGGTCTGCAGTCCGGGAAGCTCGCCCGCTTGGTAGCGGCGGGCCAGTTCGCGCAGGGCGTGGATGGCGGTCGAGCCGGTGCCGAGGCCGACGGTCATTCCGGGTTGAACAAAACGGACGGCAAACTCGGCGGCTTGGCGTTTCAGGTCGTCGCGGCTGGTGGTGGGCATTCGGACCATTGTGCCATGCCGGGCGACGGACGGGAGAATTTTTCTCCGGACTCCGCCAGCCTTGACCTGTGCTGGGGTGGGGCGGAGTATTCGCTGGAGCGCGCGGCTGCCGCGCCGTCATACCATGGAAGAGGTCGTGCGCCATCAGATTCGCGAGTTCCTTGCCCGCAAGGGACTCCGTCAAACCACGCAGCGGGATGCCATCATCGAGGCGGCCTTCAGCACGGACCGGCATTACACGGCGGACGAACTTCTGGACATGTCGCGCCTGATTGAACCGACGGTCAGCCGGGCGACGGTTTACCGCACCCTGCCGATCCTCGTGGACAGCGGATTGCTCCATGAGCTCGATCTGGGGCAGGGGCGCAAGGTTTACGATCCCAATTTTGTCGACCATCCGCACCACAACCACCTGATCTGTCTCGACTGCCAGAACATCTTGGAGTTCGAGGACCTGAACATGGAGTTGCTGGAGAATTGCATGGCCAAGCGCATGGGCTTCACCCCGGCGAATAAACAGGTGCGGATCGAGGCGCGTTGCGATGAGCTGCGCCTCAACGGCGTCTGCCGCAAGGGCGGGCGCGAAGTGCTGGCCGCCCTTTGATTATGTGGCACGGAAGATTTTCCCAAGACCCGTCGGAGCGCCTGCGTGCCTACAGCGAGTCGGTTTCCTTTGATCGCCGCTTGGCCTTGCACGACATCCGTGGTTCCAAGGCCCATGCCGCGGCACTGCGGCAGGCGGGAATTCTGGATGCGGCCGAGTGCGAGTCCATCTGCGCCGGTCTGGATCGTCTCACGGGGAAGATCAACCGAGGGGAGTTCACCTGGCGGGAGGATCTCGAGGATGTTCATATGAACATCGAGGCGGCGCTGACCGAGGACATCGGGGCGGCCGGGGCAAAACTCCACACGGCCCGTTCCCGCAACGACCAGGTCGCACTCGATCTGCGGCTCTGGCTGCGCGACGAGACCGCGTCGCTGCTGGCCTCTCTGCGCCGGCTGCAATCGTCCTTGCTCGCCCTCGCCGTCAAGGCCGGCGAAGCCATCATGCCGGGCTACACCCACCTGCAGCGCGCCCAACCCGTCCCGGTGGCGCACCACCTCTTGGCGTATTGCGAAATGCTGGAGCGGGACGCCGCCCGACTGGCCGACGCCGCCCGACGGGCCAACATCCTGCCTCTCGGCGCCGGAGCGCTGGCTGGTTCGACGATCAACCTCGACCGCGCGGCCGTCGCTGCGGAGCTCGGCTTCGATGGCGTCTCGCAGAACAGCATGGATGCCGTGGCCGACCGCGATTTCGCCTGCGAGTTTCTTGCCGCCTGCGCCATCGCCGGTATGCACCTCTCGCGCTTGTGCGAGGACACGGTCCTCTGGGCCTCGGCCGAGTTCGGCTTCATTCGTCTGAGCGACGCGCACACCACGGGATCGAGCCTGATGCCGCAGAAGAAAAATCCGGACATCGCCGAGTTGGCCCGGGGAAAAACCGGACGGCTTTACGGCAACCTCCTGTCCGTCCTGACTACGCTCAAGGGCCTGCCGCTCGCCTACAATCGGGATATGCAGGAGGACAAGGAGCCGGTCTTCGATTCGGCCGACACGCTCGGGGCTTCGCTGGAAATTTTATCCGAGATGTTTGCCGCAGCCGAGTGGGATGAAGTGCGGCTTGCGGCGGCCTCCGAAGATGCCCTCCTCGTGGCGACCGACCTGGCCGATTTTCTCGTCCGGGCCGGACTGCCCTTCCGTCAGGCCCACGAAGCGGTCGGAAAACTCGTCGCGCTTAGTCTCCAGCGCGCGGTCAGTCTGCGCGACTTACCGCCCGCGGATTTCCAATCGGTCAGCGCCTTGTTCGGGGCCGACTCGGCCGGTTTGTTGGACGCTCGCCGTTCGCTCGCCGCTCGCACGGCTGAAGGCGCGCCGTCGCCCGCGAGAGTGGCCGAGAGACTGGCCTGGTGGCGCCAACATCTGGGCGTCGCCGCGTCATGAGCGACGACAGTTGGGCGGTCCTGCGCGAGGAGGTTCTCCTCGACAATCCCCACATCCGCGTGGTTCGCGAGACCCTGCGCACCCCGACCCGGCCGGACGGCCGGGAGTGGCTTCGGGTCAGTCGCAAAACCGGCGTGGCCGTGGCCCCGCGGTTGCCCGACGGATCCTTTGTCCTCATCCGCGAGGAGCGCGTGCCGGTGCGACGGGAGTTTTGGCAGTTTCCCGCGGGACAGGTCGAGGGAAGCGGAGGCGAGGATGCGGTGGCCGAGGCGGCGCGGCGGGAACTCAAGGAAGAAGCGGGCTGCACGGCGACCGGCCGGCTTGAGTATCTCGGAAAATTCTACACCTCACCGGGCTTTACCGACGAGGTGACCCACCAATTTTTGGCGGAGGAAGTGGAGTGGGATCCGGCCGCGGTTTGTCACGACCACGACGAACAGATCCTCGAGGTCCGCGCCTTCTCGGCGGACGAACTACGGGGCATGATCACGCAGGGTGTCATCGAGGACGCCAACACTTTGGCGCTTTACGCGCGCCTCGCGGCGGGGAGGTGGTTGTGAGTCTCGACAAGTTTCTCAAATTCCGCGATGCGCGGGATACGCCCAAGCCCTTCCTCGACCACCTCGACGACCTGCGGACCATGGTGGTGCGCATGGCCATCGCGCTGAGCGTCTGCATGCTGGGAGCTTTCGTCTTCCGCACCGAGCTGGCCTCGATCGTGCAGGCGCCGCTGCTGGCCATCGATCCCACGCGGGTCGACAACCTGCAGTCGCTCGGCGTGGCCGACTCCATGACGATTTCGCTCAAGCTCTCGTTTTACGCTGGGCTGATCATTTCCTTTCCCGTCCTGCTTTATTTTCTCGCCGGCTTCGTGCTGCCCGCCCTGACCCGGCGTGAGCAGAAGGTGGTTTTCCTTGCCTCGGTGGTGGGCTTCGGACTTTTCCTCACTGGCGTGGCGTTCGCGTTTTTCGGCGTGCTGCCCCAGACGTTGCAGTTCTTTTTTCAGGACGCCCAGAGCATGAACTGGCGTCCGACCTGGACGGTTGGCGAGTATTACAGCTTCACCACCCAGTTCATCCTCGCCTTCGGGCTGGCCTTTGAACTGCCGGTTGTGGTCCTCGCGCTGGTCAAAGTCGGCCTGCTCGGGCACGAGCAGATGCGCAGCACCCGGCCCTACGCCATCGTGGTCATCTTCCTGCTCGCCGCCGTCATCACCCCGACCTCGGATATCTTCACCCTGCTCCTCATGGGGGCGCCCATGGTGCTGCTCTACGAGGCCTGCATCTGGATTGCATGGTGGATGGAGCGCCGCGAGGCGTCAGCCCTCACCAAACGCGACGCAGACCGTAGCGGTCAAACACCCGATCCCGACTGATCACCTCGAGCCCGTGGAGGCGGGCCTGGACCACCTCAATGCGATCAAAGGGGTCGCCCTGCACTGGATCAAGGCGCTGCACCGCGGTCACGGCGCGCCAGTCCGGGACGAGCACCTCGAAGCCGTTTTCTTCCAGGATGCGCGGCAGATCGCGGTCGAGCGAGTAGGGGAGCTTGAGTTTGCCCAGCCCGACCTTGATCGACGCTTCCCAAACGCTGGCGAGGCTGACGCAGCACTCCCATGATTCATTCTCCACTGTGTCCTTGGCGCACCCGAACTTCGCCCGCTTGCGTGGGGGGGGAATCCGCAGGCCGCAACTCCGCCACCCGCTTCCCATGCTTGGTGTTGTAAATCATCTCCCCCGCCGCCACCTCGTCGAGCAACCGCGAACGATGCATCTCTGCCTCACATGATCGTCGGGACTACGCCGACGAGGACAACGAAGCCAAGAAGCGCTCGTTCGAGAATTCCAACCGGCACGGACGAGGAGCGCTTCATCCTGCAAGCCCGTATAAGTTGGCTGGCATCCGTGGCTGGGAGAGGTAATCCGACTTTATCCCGCGGCGTGCGATGAAGACAGGCTGGTTGGTCGGGCTGGTAAATGGTTGGATCAGTTTGATGAAACTCCACCGCACCATCTCCCTTGACCGTCCGCTGCTTGTTGTCGCCTTGGAGGAGGAGGCGCAGCATTTGCATGTATCCGAGTTTCCTGTGCTGGTCACGGGGGTGGGCAAAATCTGTGCGGCATCCGCGTTGTCGGCTTTGCTCGCGCGTCAGCGCCCGTCTAGCCTGATCAACCTCGGCACGGCAGGCGCTTTGCAGGAAGGGCTTCGGGGCACGCAGGTCATCAGCCGGGTCATCCAGCATGATTTCGATGACGACGGCGTTTTCGCCCTGACGGGTGAGCATTTCGGCGAGCCGATCGAACTTGGCGGCACTGGGCCGGTCTTAGCGTCGGGTGACGCGTTCATCAGCGGCGGCCCGTTGCGGGACCGGTTGATGGCGCGCGGAGCGCAGGTGGTGGACATGGAGGGTTATGCGGTCGCGCGGGTCGCTCGCGACTTCGGGCTGTCAGTGACCTTGGTCAAGGAGATCAGCGATTCCGCCTGCGAGGGCGCGGCGAAAAGCTGGACGGAGACGCTCGACGAGTGCGCGGAGCGCTTGGGGGCTTGGGTGCGGCGGGAACTTCTGGGCGCTTGACCTCGCCGCGGGGGCGGGGGACTTTCGAGGCCCTATGCAAATCGACGCTTACACCAAGATCATGCTCACGCTCGTGGCCGGCTGCCTGCTTTACATGGTGGCCAAGGACCTGACCCTCGTGCCCGCCGCCCACGCGCAGAACGCCTCCTCTTCCGTCACCGACGTCAACATCGTGCAGGTGGCCGGATCCCCCGTTGTTCCTCCGGCCGACAGCCGTTTCGAAACCGCATTGCCCGTGCGGGTGCTTCAGTAGGACAAAAAAACACGCCGCCGGGCCCGGGGCCGCGGCGGCGTGTGGTGATTGGTTCCGGTGCGAGGGTTACTCGGCGGCGCCTTCGTCCTTCTTGGGCGCGGCCTTTTTCTTGGCGGCCGGCTTTTTCTCCGCTTTGGCGGCCTTGGGCTTGGCCTCAACGGTGGGCTCGACGGCTGCTTCCACGGCGGCGGCATCAACCCACTCGAGGATGGCCATGGGAGCACTGTCGCTCTTGCGGGGCCCGAGTTTGATGATGCGGGTGTAGCCACCGGCGCGGCTGGCCGAGCGCGGGGCGATTTCCTCGAAGAGTTTCTTCACCGCGCCGGGCTGATGGAGCACGGCTACGGCGGTGCGACGCGCGTGGATCGTGCCCTTCTTGCCGAGGGTGACCATTTTTTCCGCCAGCGGCCGGACCGCCTTGGCCTTGGCCAGGGTCGTGCGGATGCGCTGGTGGTCGATCAGGCTGCAGACCTGGTTGGCCAGCAGCGCGTCGCGGTGGGCCTGAGAACGGCCGAGTTTGACAGTTTTATTTTGGTGCCTCATGGCGTTGGATTACTTTTTCTTTGTTTCTTCGGCGGCCGGAGCTTCGGCTTCAGCTGCGTCCGGGCCCGGGGCGGGCTCGATCAGGCCGGGCTCGAATTTGACGCCCAAGCCGAGGCCGAGTTCCTCGAGTTTGTCCTTGATCTCGTTGAGCGACTTCTTGCCGAAGTTCCGGTATTTGAGCATCTCGGCTTCCGACTTCATCGCGAGCTGGCCCACGGTGGTGATGTTGGCGTTGTTGAGGCAGTTGGCCGCGCGGACGCTCAGTTCGATTTCGTTGACGCTCATGTTGAGCAGCTTCCGCATCTTGGCGTTCTCCTGACTGACCGCTTCCGGTGTCTGGTCGAACTCGACCTTGCTGTCATCCGAGTCGACGAAAACATCGAGGTGGTGACGCAGGATGGCCGCGGACTGGAGCAGGGCGTCGTCCGGGGTGATGCGGCCGTCGGTCCAAACTTCGAGGATCAGTTTGTCGTAGTCGGTGCGCTGGCCCACGCGGGTGGCCTCGACGGCGTATTTAACGCGGGTCACGGGCGAGAAGATCGAGTCGATGGCGATGACACCGATGGCCTGGTCCGTGGTCTTGTTCTGATCGCCCGTGGCGAAGCCGCGGCCCTTGCGGACGTTCATCTCGAGGGAGAATTTCCGCTTCTTGTCGAGCGTGGCGATATGGTGCTTGGGATTGAGGACCTCGCATTTGTTGGTCGACTCGATATCGCCGGCGGTGACGGCACCTTCCTTGTTGACGTTAAGCACCACGCGGTGGGTCTCGTGGTCGTGGGTGTTGAATTTGACCTTCTTGAGGTTGAGGATGATTTCCACGACGTCCTCGACGACGCCGTCGATGGTCTGGAATTCATGGTCCACGCCCTCGATCTGGATCGAGGTGATGGCGGCGCCTTCCAGCGAGGAGAGGAGCACGCGGCGCATGGAGTTGCCGACGGTGTGTCCGTAGCCGGCCTCGAAGGGTTCGGCGATGAACTTGGCGTAGGTTTCAGTGGCAGACTTCTCGTCTTTGACGAGAGTCTTGGGCATTTCGAAGCGTCCGAGACGAACGGGCATGGTATTTATTTGATGATTCGCCGGGTTACCCTTGGCGCGTTTGACTCCGCCGACGAGGCGGCGGAACCCAAGGACCTACGGCGCGATTGGTGACGCGCAAGTCCGACAACGTAGCCACCGACGCGCTTTAAGCAAGGACATTCTGCCCGTCACTCCTCAAGGATGCCGTCCGCGACCAAGCCCTCCCGGTTGGCGCGGAAGACCTCCAGGCTGACCGGGTAGGTGGCGAGGCGGTTGATTTCGATCAAGGCAGCCGCCTCCTCCGGGGGGATGCGTCCGGCCAGGCGAGGATACATCGCGATGGTGTTGCGGTCTGGAATGATCACATGGAAACCGTCGCCGAGCAGCGGTTCGAAACGGGTGTAAAAGGCCGGGGTCAAGGCGAGCGCCGGCAGCAGCGGGTCCTCACCGGTGATGAGAATGCGGTCGATCACCCGGCGGGTGTCCCGGCGGGTTTCGACATTCGCTTCGACGAGCCAGCGTCCGCCCTCGGTTTCGCCAACTTTGTGCGCCACGCGCCAGGCACCGCGAGTGGTGGCGTATTCCAGGCCGCCGTAACCGGCATCGCGCGCGGCAGCTAGGAAGGTGGTCTGCGATCCCGGGATGGACTCATGGACGGGCGGGCGCGACTCAAACGAGGGCACGACCGTGACCCGCCACCCCGGGTCGGCAGCTCCGGCGAGGTGGGACAATGCGCCCGCCACGAGGACGAGAAAAAAAGCGCGCTTGCCGTTGCGGCGGGGTCTGGTAGCGGTCATGGGCGATGATTACATCCTTGGAGGGCATGCTGCGCGAGGTCTTGCCCACGCAGGTTGTGGTGGAAGTTCACGGGGTAGGCTACGAGGTTTTCATCCCGCTCTCCAGCTACGATCGTCTGCCGGCTCCGGGACAGCCGGTCCGCTTGCTCACGCATCTGCAGGTGCGGGAGGATGCACATCTGCTTTTCGGCTTTGCCTCGATCGAGGAGCGGGATTTGTTCCGCTTGTTGGTTACGCGGGTCAGTGGAGTGGGACCTAAGCTGGCCCTCGCGGTCCTCAGCGGCATGGAGGTTTCGCGGTTCAAGGCCGCCGTCGTTGATGCGGATATTGCCTCGATCGCGCAAATCAGCGGGTTGGGCAAGAAGACGGCCGAGCGGATTGTGCTCGAGTTGAAGGACAAGCTCGGCGTGGCCGCAGCGTGGGAGGCAGCCAGTGCCGAGCACGCGCCGAGTCCCGGCGCACGCGCGGCCAATGATGCGGTGCTGGCCCTGATCGCGCTGGGCTACAAGCAGGTCGATGCGGCCAAAGCAGTGCGGGCGGCCGGGATGCGCGATCAAAATGCCGGCACGGAAGAGTTGGTCAGGCTGGCTCTCAAGTCTTTGGTCTGATGAGCGGGCAAGCAAGCGCCGGCGGGACGCGTGAAGCCGTGGGGAGCGAGGCCGAGCGGGTCGCTCGCGCCGCGCGGATCCGGGCGGCGATGCCGGAGGGCGGCCTCTTCGCCGGGAAGGAATGGCGGGTGGCGGCCGAGCCCTTCGTGCTGCCGCCGGGGTTGGCTGAGGATTTGGAGAAGCTGGGATTTCGCCTGCGGAAATTTGTCGAGGCCTGCAATTTGCTCTACCGACTGAGCGTCTCCGGCAAGCAGCCGGGATGGATCGCGGAGTTCCTCGATCGGGGCAAGCCGCCGGAGTTGCTCGAGTTGGCCCGGGCCAAAGTCTTGAACGGAGAGGTGCCGAAAGTCATCCGGCCAGATGTCATCCTGACCGAGGCGGGGTTCATCGTGGCCGAGTTGGACAGCGTGCCAGGGGGCATCGGGCTGACAGCCTGGCTGAACGAGGCCTACGCGGCCGAGGGGTTCGACGTGGTGGGTGGGGCGGGAATGGTCGATGGGTTCGCGGCCCTGGCCGGCGGCGGGGACATCCTCATCTCGCGCGAGGCGGGAGATTACCGTCCGGAAATGGAGTGGCTCGCCGCCCGCGTGGGCGCGCGGGTGGTCGCGGCCGAGAATCCGCCGGAGGATCTGGCGGCGAAGGTCTATCGCTTTTTCGAGCTGTTCGACCTTCCGAACATTCCCGGCTCGATGGACCTGCTGCGTGGGGTGGCGGAGGGGCGACGGACGATGAGCCCGCCGCCCAAGCCGTGGCTGGAGGAGAAATCTTGGTTTGCGCTTTTCTGGTTGCGCCCGCTGGCGGACTTCTGGCGGAGGGAGCTGAGCGACCGCCATTTTATCGAACTGCAGAAGGTCATTCCCCGGACTTGGCCGATGGACCCGGAGCCGTTGCCTGTCACCGCGGTCGTGCCTGCGTTGGAGATCCAGAGCTGGGAGGAGTTGAAGAAATTCAGCCAAAGGGAGCGCGAGCTGGTGCTGAAGATCAGTGGGTTCTCCGAACTAGCCTGGGGATCGCGGAGCGTGAAGGTCGGTCAGGATTTGTCCCACGAGGACTGGGCCCGTGCGATCGACCAAGCCTTGGGTGATTGGTCCACCCAGCCGTGGATCCTGCAGAAATTCCATCAGTCCCGCGTTGTCGAGATGGACTATGCCGACGGCGACCGGATGACGCGGATGAAGGGACGCGTCCGGCTGTGTCCGTATTATTTTTGCGGAACGCGTGAGACCACGCTCGGCGGGGTGCTTGCCACGGTGTGTCCGGCGGACAAGAAACTCCTCCACGGCATGCGCGATGCGATCCTCGCTCCGGTCACCGCGGAGTGAGGATGCGGACGAGCAACTGTTGGAGGATGAGGGCCGGGTCCGAGCCGGTGGACATGATCGCCGTGGTGGCCTCGGCGCAGGCAATCGTGGCCTCGGTCAACTCGGAGACCTTGAACCGCCTGGCTTCCTGGGCGGAGAGGTAAAGGGGATAGGCGTTGATCGTGCCATCCTTCTTGCGCGGAATGATTTCTCGGGCGTCCTCCGGCAGTTGGTCGAGGGCGGATTGAAACGCCGGATAGCTCGGAGGCACGCGCAGTCCGTGCTCGTGGACGAGGAGGGCGGCGGCGAGGAGTTTCTGCACCGTCGGCATGATGGCGGCGTAAAGCAGGCCGACTGGATCCTCGCCTTGACGCAGCAGTTTCTGCAGGCAGTTGCTCGAATCGCGGAGATTGCGGCGGACGATGCAATTGCCCAACTCGAAGATGATTCCATGGCGGGTTTCCGGCACGAGCTGGCGGATGTCCTTCAGGCTGATCAGGCGGCGTTCGGCGCCGAGATAGACGTCGATTTTCTCAAGCTCGTTGGCGACTTGGCGGGTGTCCGACCCGACAAACGCGGTGAAGCGTTCGAGGGCCTCGGCGCCGAACTTCAACTTGCGCTGGCGCGCTCCGTCCGTGGCGGCCTGGCGCGCCGCCTCGTCTTCGTCAAAGCGGGGACCCGAGGGCTTGTCGCAAAGCGTGACCTGACCGAGCTTGGTCAGGGATTTGTAAAACACACGGCGCTTGTCCGGGCTGATGGCGCTGACGAGGAGACGGGTGCCGGGCGGGAGGCCTCCGGCGAGAAAGCTCTGGAATTCTTCGAGGGCAGCGAGGACCGATTTGCTCCCGCCAAGCTGCGTGTCGGCGAGGAAGTTGACGTTCTTGAGCCAGACGAGTTTTTCGGACGAGAGGAAGCCCGGCATGCTGAGTGAAAGGATGGCCTCTTTGACGATCGACGCAGTGTGCTCGGCGTTGTCCGCCTGCGCGTCGATCGTCTCCAGGCCGAAATCTCCGCCGTCGGCCGGAGTCAACTCGGCGGCCAGTTCGCGGGCGCGGGCCTTGACGGCATGATCGTCATTGCCGGCCACGAGATGGAAGGCGGCGAAGGGCGAAGCGGTGGGCTTACTGGTTTTCGGGGCGGGCATGGAAGGCAGTGGAATTGTAGTGCTCGGTTTTCATGGGGGAGTTGAGAGCATCAGGCTGGGTTAGTGGCGGCGTTTTTTGGCACCGTAAGTCGTCGGGCGGCGGGACGGGGAGATTTTTTCCAGTCCGGCTCCGGCTTTCAACTCCATGATCTGGTCCCGCAGGAGGGCGGCGCGCTCGAACTCGAGGGCGGCCGACGCTTCATCCATTTCTTGGGAGAGTTCAGCCAGCAGGTCAGTGAGGGAAAGGTCGGCTCCGCCTTCCCGGACCACCGAAGTTTCGTCCGCTTTGCCGCGCAGGATGACATGGAGGCTCTCCTGGACGGCCCGCTGCACGCTGCGCGGGGTGATGCCGTGAAGCTCGTTGTATTCCATCTGGCGCTGACGCCGGTAGTCGCTGATGGCGACAAGAGCCCGGATGCTTCCCGTCATGGTGTCAGCGAAAAGCACGACTTCGCCATCGACATGGCGGGCGGCCCGGCCGGCGGTCTGAATGAGCGAAGTTTGACTCCGCAGGTAGCCCTCCTTGTCCGCGTCGAGAATACAGACCAACCCTACCTCGGGCAGGTCGAGACCTTCGCGGAGGAGATTGATGCCGACGAGGATGTCGAATTCCCCGGCGCGCAGGGCGCGCAGGATCTCGACGCGCTCGATCGTGTCGACATCGCTGTGCAGGTAGCGGACCTTGAGTCCGACCTCGCGAAGGTAGTCGGTCAGATCCTCCGCCGTGCGCTTGGTCAGGGTGGTGACCAGAACGCGCTGCTGTTTCTCGATGCGCTGACGGCAAAGCTCGATGGTTTCGTCGATCTGGCCGGCGAGCGGACGAATGGTGATGCGCGGGTCGAGCAGGCCGGTTGGACGAATGATCTGTTCGGCCACGAGCGGGGCGCCGGGGGTGTGCGGGTCGAAATTGGTCCGCGCACGATCCAACAGTGCGGCGCTCTCCTCGAGGGAGAGGCGGTTGTCCGCGCTGACCGCCGGCAGATACTCCGCGTTGCCCACGTGGCTGTTCCGCACCTCGAAGTCGCCCGGGGTGGCGCTCATGTAAAGCAACTGGTGGGTCATACCCATGAACTCGGGGAAGTTGAGCGGACGGTTGTCCATCGCGCTGGGCAGGCGGAAGCCGTAATCGACGAGGACCTTCTTGCGCGAGCGGTCCCCGGCATACATGCCGCCGATCTGCGGGATGGAGGCATGGGATTCGTCGATCACGCAGAGAAAATCACGGGGAAAGAAGTCGAGGAGGGTGTAGGGCCGGGAGCCGGGCGGTCGTCCGCTCAAGTGGCGCGAGTAGTTTTCGATCCCGCTGCAAAAACCCATCTCCTCCATCATCTCCAGGTCGAACTCGGTGCGCATCTTCAACCGTTGCGATTCGAGCAACTGCCCGCGCCCCTCCAACTCGGCCAGGCGCTCGTCGAGTTCCGTGCGGATGGTTCCGAGGGCGCGGCGGAGTTTGTCCTGCGGGGTGACGAATTGCTTGGCCGGAAAAATGGTCAGCCCGGGCAGGCTTTCCTGCGGTGTGCCGGTCAGTGGATCGAACATGCTGATGCGCTCGATCTCGTCGCCGAAGAATTCCACCCGGACGGCCTGCTCGTCGAAGTTGGCCGGGTGAACCTCGACCACGTCGCCCCGGACGCGGAATTTTCCGCGGGCGAAAGCGATGTCGTTGCGCTCGTAAAGCAGATCAACCAGCCGTCCCAGCAGGGCCTCGCGCGAAAGCTCGGCTCCGACCTGCAGGGGGAGGAGCATGTTGCGGTAATCCTCGGGTGAACCGAGGCCGTAAATGCAGGAGACACTCGCGACCACCAGCACATCGCGGCGGCTCAGGAGCGAACTGGTGGCGGAAAGACGCAGGCGCTCGATCTCCTCGTTGATCGACGAGTCCTTCTCGATGTAGGTGTCGGTCCGCGGGATGTAGGCTTCAGGTTGGTAGTAGTCGAAGTAGCTGACGAAATATTCGACGGCATTGTCGGGGAAGAATTGCTTGAACTCGGAGTAGAGCTGCGCGGCGAGGGTTTTGTTGTGCGAGATGACGAGGGTGGGCCGGTCGAGGTTGCGGATGATGTTCGCGGCCGTGAAAGTTTTGCCCGAGCCGGTCACGCCGAGGAGCGTCTGGTGGCGGTTGCCCGCCTCGAGCGAGCGGGTCAGCTTGTCGATGGCCGGGCCCTGGTCGCCGCAGGGTTGGTGGGGCGAGGTGAGACGGAAAGACATGGCGGGCCAGAGGGACTCTAGCCGCGCCCAGGCGGTCAGGCGAGCGAGAGGATGGAGATTGTGCGGCCGCACGGCCTGAACTAGCTTGCGATCGGCAGAGCCGTTCCGCGGTCGCCAATTTTTTTCAAGCACTATGGTCAAAATCGTCACCCAACTCGCCGTCTTCATCGCCAACAAACCCGGAACCCTCGCTGCCGTCTGCGACGCGCTGGCCAAGGAGCAGATCAACATCTATGGCCTGGCCACCTCGGACACGACCGATCACAACGTGGTCCGCTTGGTCCTCAGCGAGCCGAAGCGAGCTTTGGCCATGTTCGAGGAGCGGGGAACCCTGGTCGTCGAGTCCGAGGTGCTCATGGTCGAGAACCGCAATCAGCCGGGTGCACTCTCGAAGATCGCCAAGGCTCTCGCGCGGAAAAAAATCAACATCGAGTATGCCTACCTCGCCAGCCATCCGTCCGACCTGCACGGCCTGCTCATCCTGCGGGTGGCCGAGAGCAAGAAGGCTTTGGCGGCCTTGAAGGCCCTCAAAATCTAGCCTGCCGGGTTCCGGTTACGCCCGCGGTCGGACCGCCGAGTGAACCTCCGAAACGTAGGCCTGGACGGCGGCGGAGAAGGGCGCGGCCAACTCGGCCCGCGGCTGGACGAACTTCGGCCGGAACCACGGGAAAAGGCCGACGAGGTCGTGCAGGACGAGGATCTGGCCATCGCAGCCTTGGCCGCTGCCGATGCCGATGGTTGGAATTTCGAGTGAGGTGGAGACGTCCGCCGCCAGCTCGGGCAAGACGATTTCGAGGACGACGGCAAAGGCTCCCGCTTCCTGGACCGCGATCGCATCGCGGCGGATGGATTCCGCCTCAAGAACCGAGCGACCTTTGACCTTATAGCCGCCCTCCTCCAGCACCCGCTGGGGCAGCATGCCGAGGTGGGCCAGCACGGGAATGCCGGCCGCGGTCAGGGCGCGAATTTGCGGCAGGACGCTTTCGCCGCCCTCCAATTTCACGCCGTCGGCACCAGCGCGCATGACCCGCCGGGCGCTGCGCAGAGCTTGCTCGGGTGAATCATAGGTGTGGATGGGCAGGTCGGTGATGACCGGGGCGCGTTGGGCCCCGCGGGCCACGGCTCCGGTGTGCCGCACCATATCGGCCAACGTGACATTGGTTGTGTCGGGAAAACCAAGCACGACCATGCCGAGGGAATCGCCGACGAGAATGAGGTCCACGCCGGCTTCGTCGATTAGTCGCCCGGTCGGATAGTCGTAAGCCGTCAGCGCGGCAACCGGGCGCCCGGAGACCTTGTGTTCCCGGAAGCGGATGGCGAGAGAGTCATTCACGGAGCGGGGATAATTCTGCGCGGTTTCATCCGGCCGGCAAGCCCGCTTCTTTCACCATCCTTCGGCCGCGGGTTGCATCTGCGGCCCGGAGGGCAGCGCCGCCAGCAGGTCGCGCACGGTTTGGTTTTGTCCGGGCAAGATCAAATCGGGTCGGATCTCCGCCAGCGGCTGGAGGACAAAGCGCCGTTGCAGCATGCGCGGGTGGGGGAGGGTGAGGGGCGGGCCGCCAACCACGAGGTCCCCGCAGTAAAGCAGGTCAAGGTCGAGGTGACGCGGGCTGTTGCGGGCTCGCGCCGTGGGCCGCCCGGCTTCGCGCTCGGCCGCCTGCAAGTTCGCGAGCAGGTCTGCGGGGGTGAGACTAGACTCGATTTCCGCTGCGGCATTGAGAAAGACCGGCGACCCCGGCGGGCAATCGAGCGGTTCCGTTTCGTAAAGGGCGGAAAAGAGCGCGGCTCCCGGGGCCTCGTGGAGCGACAGCAGGAAAAGGCGCGCGGCGGAAAGGGCGGCCGCCCGGTCCCCGAGGTTTGAGCCAAGAGCGACTCCGACGCGCATGGGGGAAACATCGCAGACCCGGCGGCGCGGACCAAGCGGCTTTGTCGCAAGTTTGCCGCCCTGACCGACCCGTGGTAGGAGAGAGCCATGCGTGTCCGCCCGTTTTGCCTCGTTCTTCTCCTGCTCCTGCCGCCTGCGGGTCTGCGGGCGCAGGAGGAAGATGATGTGACGCCCTACCGCGAGATGAAGACCTTCGCGCAGGCCATGGAGTTGGTGCGGATGGAGTATGTCGACGAGGACAAGACGGATTACGAGAAGCTGACCTACAACGCCCTGCGCGGCATGCTGACTGAGCTCGATCCGCACAGCGATTTCATGGACCCGAAGGATTTCGAGGAGATGCGGGAGGACACGAAGAGTGAATTCGGCGGCCTGGGTGTGGTCGTCGGGGTGAAGAATGATCGCCTGACCATTGTCGCTCCGATGGAGGGCACGCCGGGGTTCCGCGCCGGGTTGCTCCCCGGGGACGTGCTGCTCGAGATTGATGGCGAGTCGGCGGAAAAACTTTCTCTCCGCGATGCTGTGGAAAAATTGCGGGGCGAGCCCGGCACCACCATCAGCCTGGCCGTCGGCCGTCAGGGCGAGGCCGAGCCGTTGAAGTTCTCCCTCGAGCGCGAAGTCATCAGGGTCCCGAGTGTGCGCGGGACCAGAATCCTCGAGGGGGGCGGTCCGCGGATCGGCTACGTCCGGGTCACCCAATTCAGCGAGCCGACCGGCAAGGAGTTTGCGCGGGCGTTGGACGATTTGGAGAAAGACGGGCTCGACGCCCTCGTGCTGGATTTGCGCTTCAATCCGGGAGGATTGCTCGGCAGCGCGGTCGAGGTGGCCGGCGAGTTTCTGCCCGGCGGAGCCCTCGTGGCTTATACGGAGGGGCGGTCGCCCAGCGCGGGGCGGCGTTATCTTGCCCCCGGGAAGGGGAGGAAACCGCGCGAGTATCCGGTGGCTGTGCTGGTCAATGGCTCCAGCGCCAGCGGCGCGGAGATTGTGGCCGGGGCCCTCAAAGACACCGGGCGCGCCTTGCTTGTCGGGGAAACAACCTTCGGCAAAGGCTCTGTCCAAAGTGTGGTTTCGCTGCCCGACGGGGCGGCCGTGCGGCTGACAACGGCCAAGTATTTCACACCGGGTCGGCAACTCATCCACGAGAAAGGGGTGGCGCCGCATCTCGTCGCTGCGATGACCTCGCGTGACGAGGCGCGGCTGCTGGCGCTCCGGCGGCGGGAGGATTTGCCCGCCGGAAGCGAGGCGGAGAAAGCCGCGGCGGTTGAAGACGTGCCGCTCCAGAGGGCCGCCGACGCCCTGCGGGGAATTCTCCTCCACACGCGGAAAGGGGCGGCCGCACCGTCGAAGGAAGGTTGAAGGACGTTTTGCTCCTCGCGCTGGAGACCTCCTGCGACGAAACGGCCGCGGCCGTCTTGGAGGGCACCGGCCAGTTGCGCGGCAGCAAGGTTGCCTCGCAGGCTGCCGTTCATGCCGCCTACGGCGGGGTGGTGCCCGAAGTGGCTTCGCGCAACCATGCTGCTGATTGGCGCGGTCTGGTTTCCCTTCTCCTGGCCGAGGCGGACACATCGCTCAGTGACATCGAGGTTTTCGCCGCCACGACCGGCCCCGGCTTGCCCAGTGCCCTGCTGGTCGGGGCGGCTGCGGCCAAGGGCCTGGCCCTGTCCTGTGATCGTCCGTTTGTCGCCGTCAATCACCTGGAAGGCCACCTGCTCTCGCCGTTCTTCGGTCGCGCCGAGGTGCCTCCCAGCATCGGTCTGGTCGTCAGCGGCGGGCACACTTTGCTGGTCGATGTCGAGACGGCCGGACGTTACCGTCTGCTCGGGCGCACGCTCGACGACGCGGCTGGCGAGGCATTCGACAAGGTGGGCAAACTGCTGGGCCTGGGCTATCCGGGTGGTCCGGAGGTCGAGCGCGAAGCGGCCCGCGGCAATCCGCGGAGATTCGATCTCCCCCGCGCCATGTTGTGCTCGGGGGATTTGAACTTCAGCTTCAGCGGCCTCAAGACGGCGGTCCGCTATCTCCTGCCCAAGACCGCTGCGGCTGATCGCCCCGATCTTTGCGCCGGCTTCCAGGACGCGGTCGTCGAGGTGCTGGTGGACAAGACGGTGCGGGCCGCGCGACAAGAGCGGCGGGCGCTCATCGCCGTCAGCGGCGGTGTCGGTCTCAATGGCCGCCTGCGCGAAATGCTCACCGCCGCCGCCGATGCGGCGGGGCTGGAGGTCTTGTTCGCCGAGCCCTGGCTGTGCAGCGACAATGCCGCCATGATTGCCTACGCCGCCGCCCACAGGTGGCGCCGGGGTCCGGGGCACGACCTCTCGGGGGACATCACGCCCAGCTTGTCCATGGATTTTTTCACGGCTGCCTGAACATTGGCGCGGAAAATGCTTGCACTTAGGTAAGCCGCCGGGCGTGCTAGTCGCATGCCGGGAATGCAGCAGTCCATCCAGACGGGGCAACAGCAGTTGCTGTCCCCCCAGATGCGCCAGAGTTTGGAGATTCTGCAGGCGACGGCGCTGGAGCTGAACCAGATGGTGCGTCAGGAGTTGGAGGCGAACCCCGTGCTGGAGGAGGAGCCGCCGGAGGACGATCTACAGGACGAGCCTGCGGAGGAGGAGCCCGGGGAGGACGAGAAAGAGGAAACTGACGAGGAAATCGAAGAACTGCGGGACTTGGAGGAAGATTGGCGCACATTCTCCACGGAGGGTGCCCAGGACCCGGAGGCGGAGGCACGGCGCCAGCATTTCCTCGAGGGGGTGGCTCCTCCGGAAACCCTTGAGCGGCATTTGGAACAGCAGTTGGCGCGGCTGGCCTTGGATCCCGTCGAGCGCCGGATCGCCTCGTTGCTGGTCGGGAATCTCAACGAGGATGGCTACCTCGCGGCCACGCTGGAGGAGGTGGCGGACGAGGCCCGCGTCGAGACGGCCGAGGTCCTGCCGGTGCTGCAACTTCTGCAAACGCTCGATCCACCGGGCGTGGCCGCACGCGATCTGTCGGAGTGTCTGCACCTGCAACTCGATCGGCTCGGCCAGGGCGAGGGCACGGCCCCCCGCCTCGTGCAGGGGCATCTCGACCTGCTCGGGCGGAAAAAATTCGCCGAGATCGCCTCGGCCATGGGAGTCAGTCAGGAAGCAGTGCGCGAGGCGGGGGCGCTGATTGCGCGGCTCAATCCGAAGCCCGGGGGAGCGTTTTCCGGCGACGCCGCGCAGACTCTTTCCCCCGATGTCGTGATCGAGCGGGTCGGGGACGACTTTGTTGTTTCGCTCGTCCGCGACAACGTTCCGCATCTGCGGATCAGCCGTTCCTACCGCGACCTGCTGGGGGACGCGGGCAATTCCACCGAGGTTCGCACCTACCTGCGGGACAAGATTCGCGGCGGCAAGTTCCTCATTAAAAGCATCCAACAGCGCCAGCAGACCATCCTGGCCATCGCCCGCGAGATCGTCACCCGCCAGCGGCCGTTTCTGGAGGAAGGAGTGTCTGCGCTGGTGCCGCTAACCATGGCCCAGGTGGCTGATGCCGTCGGGGTGCATGAAACCACGGTTAGTCGTGCCATCGCCGGGAAAACCGTCGCCACCCCGCAGGGGGTCTTCGAGATGAAGTTCTTTTTCACCACAGGCTACCGCACGGCGGACGGCGGGCAGGTCAGCAACACCAGCGTCAAAGATGAGATCGCCTCGCTCATCCGGGCTGAGGATGCGCGGCGGCCCTTGAGCGATCAGCAATTGATGGAGCGGCTCAAGGCGGACGGCTGGCCGGTGGCCCGGCGGACCGTGGCCAAGTATCGTGAAGCCCTCGGGGTTCTCCCGAGCCACCTGCGAAAATCCTTTTGATTCACCGTGCGGCAGCCAACCATTACCCCCTTTATGCCAGAACCGACCGTTGAGAATGTGCGCGAGGCCCTGCGGGCCGTGAAGTATCCCGGCTTCAGCCGTGACATCGTTTCCTTCGGCTTGGTCTCCTCCGTCGAGGTGCGAGGCAGCGAAGTGCTGGTCAAACTTTCGATCGCCGCGGCCGACCCGGCCATCGCCCAGCAGATTCATCGCGCCTGCATGGAAACCCTCAGCGCCCTCCCGGGCGTGCGTTCACCGCAGGTGCTGATCGACTTGCAGAAGGCTCCCGCCGCGGCCACGCCCGGAGCCACGCGCATCGAGGGGGTCAGGCACGTCATAGCCGTGGCCAGCGGCAAAGGCGGCGTGGGGAAAAGCACGGTGGCCTCCAATCTCGCGCAGGCGCTGAGCTTGGGCGGAGCCCGCACCGGCTTGTGCGATTGCGATCTTTACGGACCGAGCATCTCCCTCATGTTCGGCACGACCGAGCAGCCGGCGGCGACGGATGACAACCTCATCCTGCCGATCGAACGTTACGGCTTGAAGCTGATGTCGATGGGATTTCTCACCGATGCCGATACGCCCGCCGTGCTGCGGGGGCCGATGGTCACCCGTTACACGCAGCAGTTTTTGCGGCAGGTGGCGTGGGGCGCGCTCGATTATCTCGTGCTGGATTTGCCGCCGGGCACCGGGGACATCCAGTTGACCGTCGTGCAAACGGTGGCCCTGGCCGGCGCCGTGGTGGTGACCACGCCGCAGGAGGTGGCCCTGATCGATGCCCGCAAGGCCGTCTCCATGTTCCAGAAGACCAATGTGCGTGTGCTCGGGATCGTGGAGAACATGAGCTACTTCCTTTGTCCCAGCGACGGCGTGCGCTACGACATCTTCGGGCGGGGCGGCGGACAGCTGGAGGCTGACCGGTTGGGGGTTCCGTTGCTCGGCTCCGTCCCGATCGATATCCCGACCCGCGAGGCGGGCGATACCGGGATGCCGGTGGTGGCGCGCGCGCAAGAGAGTGCCGTTGGGCAAGAGTTCATGCGGATTGCGGCTGCCGTGAGGGCGGCGGTCGAAGGCGGCGCCACCGGGCTGTCCGCTTGACTTTTGTCCGCCTCCCTGCGACACTGTTGCATCATGCAAGGTCCCCTCGGCGAGGATGCTCACCTCGTGCGCAATTCTACTCTCTACCGCGAATTTCTGGCCGAGCGGGAGGAAATTCTCCGCCACAAGTGGATCGAAAGCGAAAAGCTGGGCCACGACATTGGTTTCGAGAAGGCCCTGCTGGATTGGGTCATGCGGCACCGCGGTGGTTGGCGTGAGACCCGGGCCCGCGCGGGGCGCGAAAATCGTTCGGTCAGCGCTGGCTGAGTTGATTGCAGTGCTGACGTCCGGCGTCCTTCTGTGGCAAGCTCGCCGTCCATGACCCGCGACGATGTCGGCCGACCATTGCATGATGCCCATGCTATCTCCGGCGCTCTCGGCGGAATGGCCGATGGTTTGGCAGCGGAGCTGAAGGGCGAGGCGGCGGTTTTCCTCGCCGGTATACCCACGCGTGGAGTGACGCTGGCCTTGCGCTTGCGGGAGGAATTGGCGGCCCGCGGGTTGGCCTGTTCGTCCGGTTCGGTGGACATCTCCATGCACCGCGACGATCTCGGCCTGCGGGAGGGGATTCACCCGCTGCGCGGCACCGATCTGCCGCTCGACCCGGAGCGCTGGAATGTGGTGCTCGTTGATGATGTCCAGCACACGGGACGGACCGCCCGCGCCGCCCTGGAGGCGGTGCTGGCCTTCGGCCGACCGCGGCGCATTCTTTATGCCGTTCTGGCCGACCGCGGCGGACGTGAGTTGCCCGTGCGTCCGGATTTCACCGGGATGGAACTCTCCGTGCCTGCGGAGGCGCGTGTGCGGGTGCGACTCGCCGGAACGGATGATGGTGCCGAGGGAATTTACGTTTCATGAACTGGACGCGCAAAGATCTGCATGCCCTCTCGGTCCTCTCGGCCGAGGAAATCAACCTCGTCCTCGACACGGCGGCCGAGTTCAAGGGCGTGGGGCAGCGCCGGTTGAAAAAGTTTCCCAGCCTGCGCGGCAAAACGCTCGTCAATCTGTTCGTTGAGGCCAGCACGCGGACGCGGACCTCGTTCGAGTTGGCTGCGGTGCGGTTGAGTGCGGATGTGGTCAACATCAGCGCCAGCGCCTCCAGCCTGTCGAAAGGCGAGAGCCTCAAGGACACGGCGAAAACGCTTGAGGCGCTGGCGGCCGATCTGATTGTCCTGCGTCATTCGGCCGCGGGTTCCGCGCAGTTCCTGGCCGAGCGCCTGCGTGCCGGGGTGATCAACGCCGGCGACGGTTCCCATGAGCACCCGACCCAGGGGTTGCTCGACGTTTTTACCATCCGCGAACGCCTCGGGCGCGTCGCCGGGGTCAAGGTTGGCATTGTCGGCGACATCCGCTTCAGCCGCGTGGCCCGCTCGAATCTCGAGGCCCTTACCAAGTTGGGCGCTGAGGTGATTCTCATCGGACCCTCGACCCTCGTGCCACGCGAGTTCGCCCGCTCGGGCGCACGGATCACGCATCGCTTGGATGACGTGCTGGGCGAATTGGACGTGATCAATCTCCTGCGCATCCAGCATGAGCGTCAGCGTGCGGGCTACTTTCCCGGCACCGGCGAGTATGCCTCGTTTTTCGGTCTCAACGCAGCCCGGGCCCGGCGGCTCAAGCCCGGGGCCCTGGTCATGCATCCCGGACCGATCAACCGCGGAGTGGAATTGGACGGCTCGGTGGCGGACGGGCCGCAGAGCGTGATTCTCGATCAGGTGACCAACGGTCTGGCCGTGCGGATGGCCGTGCTCTATCTCTGCGGATCCGTGCCGCCGCCGGAAGATTCATGAAAAAATCCATCAACATTCGTGGCGGGCGCGTGATTGATCCGGCTTCGGCGCGGGATGAGGTCAGCGACGTTTATGTGGCCGATGGACTGTTCACATCCAGCCCGGTTGAGGGTGCGGTGGAGGTAGATGCCCGTGGGTTGGTTGTCTGCCCGGGATTGATCGACCTGCACGTTCACCTGCGCGAGCCGGGGCAGGGGGCGAAGGAGACGATCGAAACGGGAACAAAGGCCGCCGCGGCCGGAGGATTCACCAGCGTCGTCGCCATGCCCAACACGCAACCGGTCGCCGACCACCCGGGCATCATCGCGTGGATGCAGGAACGCGCGGCCGCCGTGGGCGTGGTCAATGTTTTCACCACCGGAGCAATCACCGTCGGATCACAAGGCGAGCAGCTGGCCCCGATTGGCGCCATGGCGGCGGCGGGAATCGTGGCCGTGACCGATGACGGGCGCTGCGTCCAGAACCACGAGCTGATGCGGCGGGCGGCCGAATACTGCGGGATGTTCGGGCTGCCGGTCATGGACCATTGCCAGGATGCGTCGCTGGCCGGGGCGGATGCCCTCATGCACGAAGGCTACTGGAGCACGATGCTCGGGCTTCCGGGCTGGCCGCGCATGGCGGAGGAAATCATCGTGGCCCGCGATGCCCTGCTGGCCGAGGCGACCGGCACGCGTTTTCACTGCCAGCACCTCTCCGCCGCCGGCAGTGTGCGCATTCTGCGCGAGGCCCGCGCGCGGGGGATTCCGCTCAGCGGCGAGGTCTGTCCGCATCATCTGGCGCTGACCGACGAGGCGCTGCGCGATTACGACACGAACTTCAAAATGAATCCGCCGCTGCGCGAGCAAACGGACATCGAGGCGCTGCTCGGGGGCATTGCCGATGGCACGATCGACATCCTGGCCACCGACCATGCGCCCCACGCGCCTTACGAGAAGGAGGTGGAGTTTTCAGCCGCGCCCTTTGGTATTCTTGGTTTGGAGACTGCGGTGGGTTTGTTTTGCGAGCTCCTGCTGCACCATTATCGCGCGATCGAGTTGCCAGCGCTCATCGCCATGCTCACGGCCAACCCGGCGCGCCTGCTTGGCTTGGACCGCGGCACCCTGGCCATCGGCCGTCCCGGCGATGTCACCCTCCTCGACCCGGCTCGGGAGTGGCAGGTGGATAAGAATGCCTTCGCCTCGAAGTCCCGCAACACGCCCTTCCACGGGCGCGTTCTGCGCGGCCAAGCCGTGCGCACGGTGGTGGGCGGCGACACGGTGTGGGCGGTCGACTCGTGAGTGCCGCCTTCGAGGTCCTGTCGGCCGATCCCACGTCCCGCGCCCGGCGCGGTCGTCTCCGCACGCGGCGAGGCATCATCCAGACACCCATGTTCATGCCGGTGGGGACCCAGGGAACAGTCAAGGCGGTCAGCCCACGCGAGCTCCGCGAATTGCCCGCCCAGGTTATCCTCGGCAACACCTACCATCTTTTTGTCCGACCCGGGCTGGACGTGATCCGCAAACTCGGCGGCTTGCATCGCTTCATGGGTTGGGATGGCCCGATCCTGACCGACAGCGGCGGCTTTCAAGTTTTCTCCCTGGCCAAGCTGCGCCGCATCACCGAGGAGGGGGTCCATTTCCAGAATCACCTTGATGGTGGTGCCTGCTTCATCGGCCCGGAGACATCGATGGAAATCCAGCACACGCTTGGATCGGATATCGTCATGGCTTTCGACGAATGCCCTCCGCACCCGTGCACGCACGAGGCGGCGGCGAAAAGCCTCGAGCTCACGTTGGGTTGGGAGAGGCGGAGCATCGCGTGGTGGAATGCGCGCGAGCACGTGAAGGAGCGGCCCCTGCTCTTCGGGATCGTGCAGGGGTCAAGCTACGCCGATCTGCGCGAGCGCTCGGCCCGCGAATTGGTTGCCATGGACTGGGATGGCTACGCCGTCGGCGGGGTCAGCGTGGGGGAACCGGAGAAAGAAATGATGGAAGCGGTGGATTTCGCCGTGCCGCATTTACCTCTGGATCGCCCGCGTTATGCCATGGGACTCGGCACGCCGCCGCAAATGGTCGAGATGGTCGCGCGGGGGATCGACATGTTCGACTGCGTGCTCCCCACGCGGGTGGCCCGGAACGGAACCGCGTTCGCCGAACAGGGCACGATGAATTTGAAGAATGCCTGCTTCACCCTAGACGACCGGCCGATCGAGGAAGGCTGCGGTTGCTATGCCTGCAGGAACTTTTCCCGCGCTTACCTGCGTCATCTGGTCAAGGCCGAGGAGATCCTCGGGCTCCGGTTGATCACGCTGCACAACCTGCATTTTTATCTGCGGTTGATGGAGCGCGTGCGCGAGGCGATCGAGCAGGGCCGGTTCGCCGATTTCCGGCGGGACTTTGTCGGCGGCTACAAGCCGCATCGCGACGAATGACGGCCCGGCGGGATCAGGGATCCTGCTGGTCGTTGCGCACGTAGGGGTAGCGCGATTCGAAACCGATCTCGGGCGGGAATTCGCTGAAGCCGCTGTGGATCCAGTGGACGTTGCTGCGGTAGGGCGGGGCGTAGGTGCCTTTGTAGCTCGGGACGGGGAAGAGGAACACGTCGTAGAGCCCGTAGCCCACGCGGGCAAAGCTGCGGGCCAGACCGCGGACGATGCCGTAGCTGAACGCGGCATTGTTGCCTTCCATGTAGTTGACCGAAAGCATCGAGTCGGGCAGTTCGGTGAAACCGAAGCAGATGTTGCCGAGCCCTCGTCCCAGCTTGCGGGTCGGGCCGTTGTCGGAGGAGGGCGGCTGCTGGATGTCGGCGCACGCGACGGCGGCGGTGACGAGAAGGGCGATAAGGGTCAGGGGGCGCTTCATGATTCAAAGTCAATAGCACCGCCCGACCCGCGTTGGCAAGCGCAGGATTGAGGTGTTCAGTCGCCCAGCTCGACGTTCCAGCACCCGACATCGACAAAGTGGCGCCAGCTGTCGTGGATGCCGGCCGAATAGGTCAGGTGAATGAAGGGGCGCCAGCGCGGGCGGGCGGGCACCTTGAGCAGGCGCATGTTGGCCTCATGCGGCAGGCGGTTGCCCTTGCGGGTGTTGCACGGGATGCACGAGCAGACCACGTTGTCCCAGGTGGTCTGGCCACCCCGCTGTCTCGGCAGCACGTGGTCGAGATTGAGTTCCTGCCGGTCAAGGGTTCGTGCGCAATACTGACACGTGTGTTTGTCTCGCTCGTAAATATTCTGACGGGTGAGTTTCACCTCCTTGCTCGGCAGGCGGTCGAAAATCAACAGCACGATGACCGTGGGCACACGGATGCGGAAGCGCACCGCGTGGACCATGTCGTTAGTCGGTTCGGTTTGGGAGAAATCGTGCCAACTGGCGAAATCGTGGGACAGGTAGTTGTTTTGCTGGTCCCGGCGGACGACCTGCGCATGGCCTTGGTAGAGGAGGGTGAAGGCGCGACGGGCGCTGCAGACGTTGACGGCCTGCCACAACCGGTTGAGCACCAGAACGTGCCTGTCGAGTAGCGACTCCATGCAGCTTGGGTGCAACGGGCCTTGCCCATGGCTCGTTGCAATTGCTGGCGAAACTAACAACTCGACGGAGTTTGTCAAACGACGCTGCCGTGGCCCATGCAGCGCGATTGCCTTTCATCGGCCGCTCCGTATACTGGTGGGTCAGATGCAAACGCTCCGCGCCCTCGCACTCTTCGTGGTCGTGGCCTTGGCCGCTGGACCGAGCGTCCAAGCCCAGGACGATTCCGCGCGGGTCTTTTTCTCCGCTTACCAGGAATACCAGCGGGCCGAGCGCTTCGAACGCGAGGGCCAGACGGCTGAAGCCATCGCCAAATTTCGTTTTGTCGTCAGCCAGCTGAGCCAGATGAAGGAGCAACATCCGGACTGGCAACCGCTGGTCGTTGAGTTCCGCCTGCGCAAGGCCCAAGAAGCGATCGTCCGCCTCGAGGGGACGCTTGATTCGGGCACTCTCGGGCCGCCGCCCGATCTGGCCGTCGCCGATGGTCTCGAGGATGTGCTGCCACCCGTGCGACCTCCCCGCGTGGACTCCGGTAGCGCGCCGCCGACGATTTCCATTGCACCTCCGCAAGAGGATGGCGTGGCGGAGCCCCTGCCGCCTTCGCCCCGGCCGGAGCCAGTTGTCGACACCGCGGAGATCGAGGCGGCGCGCAGCCAGTTGGCCTCCGAGAAGGCGCGGGCGCAGGACTTGGAGTCCAAGCTGACCCAGAGCGATGCCGAGTTGAGCAGCGTGAGTATGGAGTTGGAGAAGACCAAAGTCGCCTTGGTCGACCTCAATACCCAGCTGCGCCAGCTCAAGGAATCGGGCGCGGAAAGCAAGCCGTCGACGGATGCCGCCCAGGCGGAGATCGAGCGCCTCACGGCTTTGTCCAAAGAACTTGAGGAAAGTCTGGCTGCCGCCCAGCAGGACAAAGCGGATCTGACCGAGCGCGCGACCGAGAACACCAGGCAGCTCGAGGCCATCACCGCGGAGTTGCAGACGGCGAAAAGCGAGACCGAGTCGGCCAAGGTCCGGGTCGGTGAACTCGAGCAGGAGCGCGAGGGATTGGTCGCGGCGCGGGACGAGGCGCTGGGAAAACTGACCGCCGCGCAGTCCGAGGCGGAGACCGCTAAAGCCCGGGTCACAGAACTCGAGCAGGAGCGCGAGGGACTGGTGGCCGCGCGCGACGAGGCCCAGAAGCAGGCGGCGGAGGCCAAAACCGCGCTGGAGAAATCCGCCGAGCTGATCGAGGCCAACCGCCAACTCGAATCCAAGCTGGCCGAGGCGGCGACGAAAATTTCCGGAATGGAAAGCGATGTCACCGCCAAGGAGGAAGTCATCAGCGGCTTGCAGACGGACCTCGACAAGGTTCGAACCGAGCTGGCCGGAGCCCAGACCAAACTCAAGGATGACCGGGCCCGCTTCGACCAATTGCAGGCGGTCAACGACCAGTTGCTCAAGGAGTATGACGACGTCAACGGCGCCCTCGCGGCGGTCAAACTCGGCGACGTCACCGCGGCCGAGGCCAAGCTCATCCAGCAGGAGAACGAGGTGCTGCGCGGCATCATCATGCGTCAAATCAAGGAGCAAGCGCGCCGGGAGCAGGCTTACCGGTTGGCCCAGGAAGAGATGGACCGCCTCGAAATCCGCTCGGACACGCTCAACGACAAAATCAACGAACTGGCCAAGCCGACGCTCGAACTGACCGAAGCCGAGCAGGAAATGCTCAAGCGTCCGGTCGTGACCCTGCTCGACGCGGATGCGGCCAAGATGAGTGCCCAGGTCGAGGTGCTGAGGCCGAAGGTCCCCGGCATGGAGTCGACGCCCACGGAGGCTGCCACTGCCGAAGGCGGCGCCGAGGCCCCACCGCAGGGCGAGCCCGACGCGGCGGCGACGGCCGCGGCCCAATCCCTCAGCACCGAACCCTCGCCCGAAGCCATGGCCCTGATCGCCGAGGCGCGGGATGAGTTCGTCAAAGGCAACTTCGCCAAGGCCGAGCAACTCTACCAGAAGTTCCTCGAGAAACAGCCCGACAACGTTGTCGCCCTGGCCAATCTCGGCGTGGCCCAATTCCGCCAAGGCAAGCTGACCGCGGCGCAGTTGGCGTTGGAAAAGGCCGTCAAGGTCGATCCCACGGACGCCTTCACCCTCACGACCCTCGGGGCTGTCATGATCGAGCAGGGCCGCATCGAGGACGCCATCACCTACCTCAAACGCGCCAACGACTCCGTGGCCGATGATCCCATCACCCTGAATTACCTCGGCGTCGCCTCGAGCCAGATCGGTCAATTCGGCGAGGCGGAAAAAGCCCTGCGCCGCGCCATCACGGTCAAGCCCGACTACGCCGAGGCCCATTTCAATCTCGCGGTGATTTACGCCACGGCCAAACCGCCCTCCATCGCTCTGGCCAAACGCCATTACGAAAAAGCCCTCGAGCTCGGCGCCGGCCCCGACAAACGGCTGGCCTCGCTGCTGCAAAGCAGTCCCGGCAGCTGATCGCCGGTGCCCAGGTTATTCCCGTCCCGCGACAGCCAAAGATGGCATCGATCTTGCTCCGTTGATGCGGGGTGAAGCGAAAAAAGATCCAGAAAATCGGGGTGTTGACCAGCGGCGGGGATTGTCCGGGGCTCAATGCCGTCATCCGCGGCGTGGTTCGCGCCGCCCACGAACAGGAATGGGAGGTAGTGGGCTTTGCCGATGGCTACGAGGGGCTGCTCTCGCCCGTGCGCTACCGCAAGCTCGATCCCAACGGGGTTGATAGCATCATGCCCATGGGCGGAACCATCCTCGGCACGGTAAACCGGGGACGCTTCGCCGCCAAGGTCGGTGAGGGCAAGAAGGCGCTCATTCCCAAAGCAATTCTGAGCGAGGCGCGCGAGGCCTTTGAAGGGTTGGGGCTCGATGCGCTCGTCTGCATCGGCGGCGACGGATCTCTCAGCACCGCTCTGCAACTCCAAGCCGCCGGTGTGCCCGTCGTCGGCGTCCCCAAGACGATCGACAATGACCTTTCGGCCACGGCCATGACCTTCGGATTCGACTCGGCCGTCGAGGTTGTGGTCGACGCCCTCGACCGCCTGCACACCACGGCCCGCAGCCACAAGCGCATCATGGTGGTGGAAGTCATGGGACGCCATGCCGGCTGGATCGCCTTGCACGGTGGTCTCGGCGGCGGGGCCGATGTGATCCTCATTCCGGAGATCCCTTATCACATGGACCATCTCCTCCGGTTGCTGCGTCAGCGTAGGGCTGATGGCTTCGGCAGCGCCATGATCGTGGTTGCCGAGGGGGCAAAAGAAGCCGGCCGGAGCCTGGTGACCAAGGCGGCGAAGTTGCGCGGGGCCGGCGAAGTCAGGCTCGGTGGCGTGGGCGAGCAGTTGGCCGAAAGCCTCGAGGCGGCGACCGATCAGGAAGCCAGGTTTGTCACCCTCGGCCACTTGCAGCGCGGCGGCACGCCGAGTGCGCTCGATCGCATCCTGGCGACGCGCTTCGGCGTCGGGGCGGTGCGACTCATCGCCGCAGGGAAATTCGGTCACATGGTTAGCTACTTGAACTACCAGATCGGCGGTGTGCCCATTGCCAAGGCCGTGCGCAAGCTGCGGACCGTCGAGCCCGGCTGTGAGACCGTGGCGGCTTGCCGTTCGGTCGGGATTTCTTTCGGCGACCGCTGACTACGCCCGCACTATCGGGGCGCCCCGCTGGCCCGGCCGCCGGTCAACTAACAATCCGCGCTTTCGCAATCCGCATCAACCCGGTCGGCGGCGGCTTCCAATTGAAGCATGAGATCATGCAGGGCGGACCAGCAGCCGGCGATGTCAGGACCCCACTCGCCTTCCAAGCCGTCGAGTTTGGCGTTGGGCGACGGGTGACAGGCCAGATTTTCCTCGATCAGACACACCGCCGTGCGCAGCGCCGGACCATGATAGGGAAGGTGAAGCTTGAGTTCGTGGGCGATCTCGGTGGTCTTCGACATACGACGACAATCTTTCACTGATTGCCCCGACAGGCAAGTGACGGGTCAAGATTTTTGCGGCCCGATCAAGGCCCGGATTCGGTCCGGGGTCATGCCGACCAAGTCAATAACCGCCAGATCGGCCTCTTGGAGCAGATCGAGCGGGTTGGTCGTCGCCACGGCCAGCACTTTCATGCCGGCTCGCCGCGCCGCCTCGAGCCCGACCAAGGCGTCCTCGATAACCAGGCATTCAGCCGGGCTGACCCCCAAACGTTCGGCTGCGAGCAGGAAAATCGCCGGGTCGGGTTTTCCGTGTTCGACCTCCTCACCTGAGACGATGACGTCGAAAAGCGGACGAAGATTCATCAGGTCGAGCAGCAGGTCGAGATTGGCGCGCTCGGTCGAGGAGCCAATGGCCCGGGGCAGACCCGCCGCCTGCAGGGCCTCGAGCAACGCATGAACGCCCGGCAGAGGCTCGATACCATGCTCGCGCACCAGTGAGCGGTAGATGGTCTCCTTTTCGTGGGCCAGAGCACCAACCTCGTCCGGTGCCGTGGCCCAGCCGAGGTCGGGAATGATCACGTTGTTCTTCTTGCCGAAACCGCGTTTGAAGTGGTCCGCCGGCAGAGGCAACCCGTGGCGCGAAGCCAGAACTTCCCAACTCCGCTCATGATGTGCCGACGAGTCCACCACCACCCCGTCCCAGTCGAAGACAACGGCGGCGCTGGTCACAAGGCGGCGTCGGTCACCGCGCCCTGCGACGCGGTGCTCACTTGGGCGGCGTATTTGGCCAGCACTCCGCGTCGGTAGCGCGGGGCCGGCTTTTTCCAAGCGGCACGACGCTTCTTCAACTCGGCTGCCGGCACGTCGAGCGTCAGAGCCTGCTTGACCGCGTCGATTTCAATCGGGTCGCCGTTGCGCACCAAGGCCAGCGGGCCGCCTTCGAACGCCTCGGGGGTGATGTGCCCGACGACAAAACCATGGGTCCCGCCGGAGAAGCGGCCGTCCGTGATGAGGGCCACGTCTTGGCCGAGTCCCTTGCCCATGACGGCGGAGGTGGGCGCGAGCATCTCCCGCATGCCGGGACCGCCCTTCGGTCCTTCGTAGCGGATGACCACAACGTCACCCTTTTTCACTTTGCCATTGAGGATCGCGGCCAGGGCGGTTTCTTCGGACTCGAACACGCGGGCCAGTCCGCGGAATTTTTCGCCTTCCTTACCCGAGATTTTCGCCACCGCGCCGCCGGGGGCGAGGTTGCCGTAGAGAATGACGAGGTGGCTGGACTTTTTCACCGGGTCTTTCAGCGGGCGGATGATCTGCTGGCCTTTCGGGTAGGGCTTGAACGCGGCCAGGTTTTGCTTGAGCGTTTTTCCCGTCACCGTCAGGCAATCCCCGTGGAGCAGGCCGACCCGGAGGAGTTCTTTCATCATGGGGACAATGCCACCGATGGCCACGAGGTCGGACATGAGAAACTTGCCGCTGGGTTTGAGGTCGGCCAGCACGGGCACGCGGCGGCCGATCTTGGTGAAGTCATCGATCGAGAGCTTCACGTTGCAGGCATGCGCCATGGCCAGCAGATGAAGGACGGCATTGGTCGAGCCGCCGAGCGCGATGATCACGGTGATGGCGTTCTCGAATGCCTCGCGGGTCATGATGTCCAACGGAAGAATGCCGCGCTTGAGCAGCCCGAGCACGGCCGCGCCGGCCGCCCGGGCGTCCTCCTTCTTGTGGGCCGAAACCGCCGCTTGGGCCGAACTGTTCGGCAAACTCATGCCCATCGCCTCGATGGCCGAGGCCATGGTGTTGGCCGTATACATGCCGCCGCATGAGCCGGCACCAGGAATGGCGCAGGCTTCGATTTTCTGCAGCTCGCGGTCGTTGATCTTGTTTGCCGCGCGCTGGCCCACGGCCTCGAAGACCGAGACGATGTCGAGGTTTCGGCCGCTCAGGCAACCCGGAAGGATCGTTCCGCCGTAGACGAAAACGGCCGGCCGGTGGAGCCGGGCGATCGCCAGCATGCATCCGGGCATGTTTTTGTCGCAGCCCCCGAGGGCGACGAACCCGTCGAATCCTTCGCAGCCCACCACGGTTTCGATCGAATCGGCAATGACTTCCCGCGAGACGAGGGAATACTTCATGCCCTCGGTGCCCATGGAGATGCCATCGGAAATCGTGATGGTGTTGAAGATCGTCGCCTTGCCGCCGGCTTGGTTGACCCCGCCGGCTGCATCCCGGGCCAGCGCGTCGAGGTGCATGTTGCAGGGCGTGACCATGCTCCAGGTCGAGGCGATACCGATCTGCGCCTTGGCAAAATCTTTTTCCTGATAGCCGACCGCATACAGCATGGCCCGGCTGGGCGCGCGCTCGGGGCCGTCGAGCACACTGGAGGAATAGCGTCGGATGATTGGCGTCCTGGGGCGGGTGGATTTTTTGCTCACGCTCCTCACCGTAGCGGCCCGTTGGCCTTGCGTTAAGCCGAAAGCACTTGCTTGGCCACAACACTAACGGGCGTTCGGCGACGACTGGATGCGGGCGATTTCTTCCTGCAGTTCAACCCGCTGCTCCGCCGTCAGCCCCGGACCAGCCGCTGCTTGCTCCAGCGCGCGCAAGGCCGGCCTCGTCAGTCCCTGCTTGGCGTAGGATTGCCCGAGGTAAAGTTGATAGAACGACGCATCCCCGCCCCGCCCGTGCGTCAGAGCAACGAGGCGCTCGAGAATCTCGGCTTCACTTTGGAAGGCGCGGGCTGCGTTGGCCGTGCGGGCGGCCAGCCAAAGCGTTCCCGCGTCGCCCGGGGACAACTCAGCCGCCCGCTGCCCCGCCGCGTAGGCTTCATCGACCAAGCCGGCATGGAGCAAGGTCTCGGCCCGCACTTCCCAAGCATAGGGCAGCCCCGGGTCCAGACGAACCGCGGTTTCGCTGGCCTTGGTCGCCTCCCGAACATCGCCTACGGAGACCAGAACCCGCGCGCGCGTGGCTGCGACGGGGGCGGAGCGGTCGGAGTTCCGCACCGCGGATTGCGCCAGTTCGTCCGCCTCGGGCAGGGCGCTGGCCGCCAACGTGCTCAGGGCGCAGCCGGCGAGAAAACTTGAGCGGTTGGCCGCACCCCACATGCCGCGGGCCATCTGCTGGGCCGGTTCGGTGGCAAATTCTGTTTCCTGTTTTCCCCGGACAAAAAGGGCTCCCGTCGCATCGACCGCTGCCAGTCGCCAATCGGCCGACTCACCCAGATGCCGAGCCAGCGGGGCGTAGTCGGATTTGTCCCCCAGCAGCCAGACGCCCCGGTAGCGGACCTCGCGGTCCCGCGCCCGCCAGAGCGCCGGCTCGCGGGCCAGGCGGGGCGAACCTCCGTGATCCACTTGCGCCGGCAACACCCCTGCGAAGCGCGCAAGGGCCAGGCCGCCGGGATTGATGTAGACCGGCCCATCCAACTCCAACGCCTGACGCGTCAGTGTCGGCTGCGTCACGGCCTCGGTCATGGCTAGGGAATACCAACGAGGCAGCGCGACCGAGCCGGCCCAGAGGACTAGAGCAATGGTTGAAAGCAGCAGGGCGGTTTGCATCCACCACCGCATGTTGAATCCGCTGAGCCGCAGTTGCTCCTTGGCCGCGTCCCAGCATGGGATCATCCACAATGCCGCTGCCCAGAGGTAGGCTGCCTGGCCGCGGGTGGCGCAGAGGAACAAAAACGCCGGGGCCAAGGCCAGCCCTGTCGAACCGGTCTTCCACGTGGCCCGCAGCGCAATACACAGCACGATCAAGCTCGCCAGAAGCCCGAGGAGCGAAGCTGGCTCGAGCAAGGGCTGGGGGGACCAGCCAAGAAAAACCCAAGCCTCGGGCCAGACCGCGAGCCCACGCGGAGTCAGGTTGCACACCACCGCGCAGAGCGCCACCGTGGCCAACAAGTCCCGGCGTAGCATCCGGGTCGACTCCACAGTCAGAACGGCCACCACCAACGGCAGGACCCCGGGCGAAAGCCACACCGCCACCCAAGTTGCCATGACAAGGCGGAGAATTTGCCGGCGCGCATCCGCCGCAGCCGGCCACCGACTGGACAACGACAGGACCAGCACGCCGAGACCGAAACCGGTCAGGCCGGACGACGGATGGGAGAGCAGCACCGCAATCAGGGCCGGGACCAGCGCAGCCAGCCCCCGCCAGGATCGCGGGGGTAGCGGAACCAACCAGCAAAGCAGAGTCAACCACGCCACGACCACGTGGGCATTCTGCGCCCCGCGCAAACCAGCCAGCCAGAACGGCACCTGAGCCCCGGCGGCCGCGAGGGTGAGGGGACTCCACGCATCGGGGCCCGTCAGCTTCCAACCACCGACCAGTGTCGCCGTTTCCAAACCGATTTGATCCGGCCCGCGCAGCGCGACCAGACCGGCCAAAACCGCCGTGGCCGCGACGAGCACCGCCACCACCCGCCGCCATCCTCCTCGATCTTCTGCCGTCCTCAACATGTCCCCGCATGATTCTGGCGGCGGAGGCGGATGGCAAGTGCCGCTTGTGCGGAGCGTCGGACGTGCTTAAGTCTGGTCCATGAAGTTTTTTGCCGTCACTCTCCTCGCCATGCTTTCCTTCCTCGGTCTGACCCGCTCCGCCGCCGCGCTCGCTGTGGGCGACGAGGCGCCCAAGGTCTCGGTATCCGACCAGAATGGTGCGGACTTCGCCCTCGCTGCCGCCTACGCCAAAGGCCCGACCCTGGTTTACTTCTATCCCAAGGCCGACACACCCGGCTGCACCGCGCAGGCCTGCTCGCTGCGCGATGCCTTCCCCGAATTCACCGGCGAAGGCGTGCAGGTCATCGGGGTGAGCGGGGACACGGTCGCGGCGCAGAAACAATTCGCCGACAAATACAAACTTCCCTTCACCCTCCTGGCCGATCCGGATTCCGTCGTGGCCAAGGCCTTCGGCGTGCCGACCATGATGGGTTTCGCCAAGCGCCAGTCCTTCATCATCAAGGACGGAAAAATCGCGTGGATCGTGGAAAGCGCGAAGACCGGCGATCATGCCGCCGAGGTTCAGGCCGCCTTGCGTGAGTTGGGACTGGTGAAATAATCTTGAGCAGGCAACCGCCGCGTTTAGATTGAGCGTTCATTTCCCGGGGTTGGTAGCTCAATGGTAGAGCAGCGCCCTTTTAAGGCGTTGGTTGCGGGTTCGAGTCCCGCCCGACCCACTCTCAGTCCACCGCGCAATGGAGGGACGCGGCCACCTATACAAAGTCAGGGGCGGGTTGGAAAAGTCCCCCGCAGGTTAGCACCATCTTCCATCGAAACTCGGCGACTGACTCGTTGGGCTGCGGAGTCTTGGCCTGCGCAAGCAAGGCTGAAAGCTCGGGTTGGAGCTGTCCGGCCACGGTTTCGTCCGGCGTCACGGCGGCGGTTGTCTGGAGACTCTCGTGCGGATGGTGCCGACAAGCCCGCGCAGGAAAGGCGGGGGGGCGTTGCAGGAGTTGGCGTCGAGCCGAATGTTCCTACTTTCGACGAGCAGGATGGGGAAACGCACGTCGGAGAGGATATCTTTGTCCGCGGGACCAAGAGAAAGCCGGGGGTCGGGGAGGGCGGAAAAATCATAGTAGGCCGCGTGCTCGCCGCCGGCGAATGGGGCGGTGATGGAGTTCCCAGAAATGATGACGTCCTCAGTGTTTGTCACCAGAATGGCGAACCCGAACGGGTGGTTGATCACATTGCGGAGAATCTTGATATCCCGATTGTGTGTCCCTCCGGTGAGCGTGCGGGGGAAGAGGCGCTTGCCGAAATGAGTGCCGACCTGGATCGCGGCATTGGAGGCCGACATTCCTTCGGGGTCGAAGGACGCCATGCCGGTTTCGGACAGCTGGTTGTCCACGATACGGATGCCGTGCGCGAACGACCCCTCGAGCCAATATCCCTCGGGCTGGATCACGATGCCACCGTGTCCCGTCCGGGCGATCCGGTTGCCTTCGACAAGGGCGTTCTCGGTCTTGAGGAGCAGTCCGCGAATGTGGCCATCGTGGAAGTGTGAGTTGCGGATCACTGTCCCGGCTCCCGTATGGCTCGCACTGGAAACAAGATCGAGTTCCTCCGCGATGTCGGGGCGGTCGAGACGCACGCGGAAGACGGCGGGCGCGGGGAAACTGCGAGTCTGGATGCCAAGGCGCTCCATCAGTAACTCCGGCACAGCTTGCGCTCTGGCCACTGCGTCGGCTTCTGTGACTTCGTTCATTTCGAGGAGGGTGGCCTCCCGGGGCTCGCCATGTCCGTCGGCGGGCAGGAATTTCAACTTGGAGCCCTTGTCAAAGCTTCGTCTGAAGGGTGTCGCGATTAGAATCTCGTTCTGCGGGAGGACCTTGAGGACGACGGAGAAAAAGCTGTGGATGTTGAGCAGGTCGTCGCCGGTGTGGGAGAACTCACACCTCTCAATCAGCGGCCCCTTGCGCATGAGATACGAGTGGAATCCGTCCGCGCGGGCGGCCATGAGGCGGTCGGTGGCCGGGCGTCGGACGATGCGGCAGCCGAGGTATTTGTTGCCCCCGTTGCCACGGGTTTCCTGAAAGGCAAATCCCGAGGCGGCATGGATCGTAATGTTTTCGAGTGTGATGTCCTCGCAGGCCTCCAAGTGGACATTGCTGCCGTTGCCGTAGGTGGTGAAAAGGACGGCCAGATCGCCGACGCGCACCGGGCGCCCGGCGACAGGATCACGGAAAACCCTGCCGGAACTCAGGCGGGAGACTTTGATCCGACGATCGCCCAGAGCTTCCATCTCGAGAGCCCAGTCGTCGGATACCTGGAGTTCCCTGCGAGTTTCGGGGTCGAAAAAAAGAAGGCGCCGTTTTTCCTGCAGGCCGGCACCCTCGAAGACTTCGTAGCCCGGCGAGACCCGAAATATGAGGGTGCGGGCCACCGGATCGAGATGCTCGATCACTCCCTGAGTCCAAGGCAGCTGTGACGAATCAATGGTCAATCCCTCAAGCCGGACCTCAGAGCAATCCTCAAACACCACGCCCCCATTTTGGCCAAACCAGAATGTTGCTCCTTCTGCTTCGATCGTGAACCCGTGTCGGCCCCGGAGATGAAAGCCGGGTTCCGCCGTGCCATCAAAGCGGTAGTCCCCGGGCGGGATTCGGAAAACTGTGGCTCCATCTGCCAGAGCAAGGTCCAGCGAGGCCCGCATCTCCTGGGCCGCCACGCGCTGACTGCGCATTTCTTCGTCGGTGAAGTCCGGCCCGCTCGACGCCTTCGCGACCGTCCTGTCTTGGCCAAAGTTTCGGGTGCTTCCTGGGTCCTCTCCGCCGAGGGCAGGCAGAACGAAGGCCAGCACGAGGAGCAGGGTGCGGCTGGACTGCAGGTGTCGAGGCATCGGTCCGGGGCAGTGTGGAGACGGCACGGCTCGGTGGAGAGGTGCTCGGTCCAAGGTCAGATCACTCGCAAGTGCACGTCCAAAGTTGAAGGGCTCAAGGGGTAGTCGAGCAGCCAGAGACCGGATCCGAGCGGAACCGCGGCGGGCGAGGCCGCCGAGAAGGGCTTGCCGCGTTCGGTCCAGACCAAAATGGGCCCCTGCTCCTGCGCGGTGAACTGACACCCGCGGGGTGTGGTCTCGAGCGCGGTGATGGCCGCCGGCCCCAGGAATTTGTCAGCGCGACCCAACACGGCCCAACCATGATGCAGCGTGGCAAGCCAGAACATCTCGTCACCGAAATGAGGAATTTCGAAAGCCCATGTCTCCTCCGCCTCCAGTCGCCGCACCTCGCGAGTGTGCCAACGGAATGCGACGATCGGTCCGGATGATTCAAGCGGGTCAGGCAGCAATCGGAGGGCGTCTGCGAAGTCCGCGTGGCTGATTTCGCCCCGCACGGAGATTTCCGGCGAGGTCAGGTTGTAGGCTACGACGACAGCGCTGTCTCGGTTCACGGGTGCGAGGACGCGGAAAGCTCGGTCGCTCTGGTAGGAGTCGATGAAGATGCTCTCGGGGGTGGGGACGGCGGGTTCGGCGGTGCGGAGGATGCGGCCGTCCGCGAGACAGAGGTGGCTGACGAGTTCGCGGTTGATATCGCCGGGGGCGTCGGAGAGGTAGATCGGCCCCCCCGAGACCGCTTTGCTGCGGGCCATGATCTCGGCGGCTGCCGGGTCGCTCGAGTGGAACATATCATGGTCGCCCCAGATCGTGCCGCGCATCCACAGCATGTTGGCGAAGGAGTTGTTGAGATGGTGCTTTGCCCTCCAGAGGTCACCCTTTTTGTAGTCCTCGCTGCAACGGGTCACGGCGCTGCGCCGCGTGTGGAAGTGGCAGAGATTGTTGTGGGCCATGCAGTTGATCATGGCGTCCAGGCGGCCGGCGGCGGACTCCTCGAGCGCGGCGTGGTTGCTTGAACTGGCCAGCACCGCGTTGGGCACCCGGCCGCGGTAGAACGTGAGGTTTTTCGCCTGGTTGTCCACCTTGAGGAAATCGAATCCCGCCGCCTCTTGAGCGGCAACGAGCGCATCGTAGAACCGACGGGCATACTCCGATCCGGGTTTGGGTTGCAGCGTGCCCGGGGCGACCTCGAGCAGTGCTTCGTTGAGCGTTCCGAGTTCGTTGGGTGTGGCAATGCCGCCCCAATAGCCGTTGAAGTTGAGCCACACACCGAGCCAGCGGAAGCCGCACTCGCGGGCTCCGCGCATGACGGGGTCCCAGCCGTTGGGGAAGTGGGGATGGTAAACCCCGAGGCTGTTGAGTCGGCGCTGGTCCTCACCGGTTGGGATCTCGCCTTCCGCGGTTGAGGGTGGTGACGCGCCCGGGGGAAAGCCGCCCCTCTCGTCGAGATGACCGTCGTCCGCCAGCACCCACCGCACCGGCACGCCCGTGGCAGCGAGGTCGCGGAAGGCCCTCACGAGAACGTCTTCGCTGATGTGCCAGTGGAATTCCTCCCAGGAGCACCAGCCGAGGTATTCGAAAATTTCGGGGAAGGTCTTGTCTCGGCGCAGGCCGAGGTTTCCGGCCACTTCGGGCTGTTTCGCTGCCTCTTCCCAGGCCCGGTCCACCGCTTCGTAAGGGTGGTGGGCCACAGCCCACACCAGCAAGGGGGCTGCGGGGGAGTGCAATCCGTCTGTTCCCCAGTGGTCCACCTCGAGGAGAAGTCCTTCGTCGTCTCCCCGCATCCATGCCATGTATTCGCCGGTAACAAGCGGCAGGAGTGCCAGAAACCGCCCGTCATCCAGACGGGCCATGGTGAACATTCCGCCCCACTTCAATCCGGCCAATCGGCCCACCACAAGTGGTTGAGATTGGTTGTAGGCTTCCGGCCAGAGGTCGAGGTTGGGATCGATCGCGTGTTTCTGGATCGGCGCGAAGTAGCACGCCTCCGCGATGGGGGGAAGTTCCAGCCGGAAGATCGCAAGGGGGCCATCGCCCCGCGCCGCATCGAGGTCGGCGCGAAGATGCCCCGCGTCGCGTGCCTGGCTGCACTGGATTCGGAGTGAAGAATAGTTGGGGCGTTTTGGCATATTCATAATCTGGATGGTGGCCTACACCTCACGCCAGCGGTTCGGGCTCAAAGTCCGTGGGGCTGACCCAGCCGGAATCAGGCACCTCGCCCCGCATGAACCGCTCGTAAAAGTTCCGCGCGTTCCCAGCGTAGGGATAGTTGTCAAAGTCCTCGCCGCGGCCAAACAGGCGCGGGTCGCCCTGCTTCTTGAGTTCGTCCATCATCAGGGCCTGCAGGGCGGCACGGCGGGGCTGATGCTTTGGAACCGCGGCCAGGTTGTTCATGCAATCCGGATCGGCATCCAGATCGAACAATTCTTCGGCCGGGCGCTTGCCGAAGCACAGCAACCAATGCGGATCACCGGGCTTGGCCCGATTTGCATTCAGAATTTCGGTCTTGGTCGGGCTTCCATCGGTATTGAGGTAACCTGTCTCGGGATTGCACGCGGGCCAGCGGTCCGGCTCGAAATTCCGCGAGTAGAGCCAACCATCCTTGATGATGCTGCGGATCGGATAGCCTTGGTCATGCGGACGTCCCACGTCGTGCCGTTCCTGCCCGAGCAGCAGGTGGTCGCGCGCCGGATTAGGTTGATCGGAGCGAAAAATATCAGTGAGACTGCGGCCGGTGATTGGCGACATCCCGGACTGATCCCATGGCACACCGGCAACCTCGAGGAACGTCGGTGCGAGATCAATAAAGCTCACGTAATCCCGGACCACTCGCCCGGGTTGGCGGATTCCGTTTTTCCACATGACCGCGAAGGGCAGGTGATTGGCCGCCTCGTAGAGATTCCCCTTCACGCGTGGGAATGGCATCCCGTTGTCCGAGGTGACAACAACGAGCGTATTGTCCAACTGGCCGCGCTGCTCCAACTCGGCCAGCATTCTGCCGAGATGACGGTCGAAGTGCTCCACCGCCAGCGCGTAGTCGAGCAGGTCGTTGCGAACGGTCGCCGTGTCTGGCCAGTAGGGAGGAACCCGGTCGATGTCCGCGATCGCTTTCCCGCCCTTCGCCGCGCCGCTCCCATATTCGTAAGGCCTGTGAGGCTCGCGGCATCCGAACCAGAAACACCAGGGCTCATTCCCCGGCGCAGCATCGAGGAAATCCTGAAAGTTTGCCGAGTAGTCATTGGGGCTGATTCCAGTGGTCGGCGGGGGGGCGGTGCGTTGGTCAAAGGCCCGCCCTGTCAAAGGCCGGTCTTTTCCCTCGGCATCCAGCGCTACACCCGGAGCCCACCCTTTGCCAGTCATGCCGACGAAATAGCCGTGCTGGCCAAGGGCCTCGGCGTAGGTCGAATACTCCAAAGGAAAAAAACCTCCGTGATTTGCCGCTTCCTTGAGTTGCCAGGGGTTTCGTCCCGTGAGTAGGCCTGCCCGCGAAGGCGCGCACTTGGCGTTCGGCGTGTAGGCATTCTCAAAACGCAGCCCATCCTGTGCCACACGGTCAAACGCAGGGGTTTGAATCCAGCTCCGTCCGTAGGCCCCGGCATCGCCGCAGCCCCAGTCATCGGCCAGCACGAAGAGGATGTTGGGACGATTCGCCAAGGAAGAGGATGGAGGCGGCGAGGCGGTGGAGGAAGAAAGGATAGGATTCACAGAGCTCTATACGTCCTCCTATTTGATACTTGGGGTTGAATCCGATGGCCCGGAAAATGCGAATGCAGAGGGGTTGGCGGCCACATCGTCGTTATCCAAAAAAAACCCAGCTTTCTTATCATCAAGACCCATGATTAGTTCGCCGGCAATCGTATAGTTTTCGAAGGAAATGTTATAATACTGGACCGTCTCCCCGTTGACAACAGCCCCAAGGTTATCCCCTTCAAAAACGCTTCCTCGCGGTGCGGGCTCTCGAGCTGCCACGTTGATGAATGAGACGTTTCTTATGGAACCTCCGGGAGCGTCGATTCGAAAGTTGATGTGATTTTGCTTAACGTCTTTATACGTCTTCTCGATCCGGACATTTTTGAACAGGATGTCTTCAATCAGCATGCCCTCGTCCGACCAAATGCAGAATGCTCTGTCGGCCATGACGATGTCGGAATCCTCAAAAGTCACATCGCTCATCTTGTAGCCCTGTTTTCGCGTTTCACTTCCAATCTTAAATGCACATTTGCGAGTGTAGATAAGTATGTTGCGAAACGTAAGATCGTAAAGATCCCGGTAAGGAAAAGCCGGAAGGTGCTTGTCCTGTTTTGGTGTGATCGCGTCATCACAACACCACACGAAGCTATCCTCAATCAAAACGTGCCGACACTTGTTGATATCAAAGCCGTCCGTATTGAGTTTGGCAGAGCCGTAGTAGCGGAGGTCACTGAGTATTTTGATGTTCTTCATGGTGACGTGATCACAATAAATCGGTTCGATGCTCCAAGAGCCGGCATCCAAGGAGATGATGTCCCTTAATTCAATGTGGTTCGTTCCCATAAACTGGATGTTGTGGGTTTTAAACTCTGAGCCCGTCGGATCTTGGAGTCGGAGGGCAGAGCCATTGCCGTTGATTATGCCCCGGCCATACACCTTGATGTTTTGGGAATTCCATGAACCCAAGAGATACTTCTCGTTGGAGAATCCTTCGCCGGGAATCTGATCGTAATCGCCAAAGTTGGAAGAACCCAAGAGCGTCGCCCCCGGTGCCAGATACAGAGACTGGTTGCTGCGCATGTGGAGCATGCCGGTTTTGTAAATGCCGGGAGGAAAATAGATGATCTTCCCCCGGTCGGCATGGTCGTCGAATGCTTTCTGAATTTCCGTGCGGTTCAAGGTTTGGCCGGTGTTGTCGACCCCATAGCTCATGATGTTCACAACCGAGGGGTCGCTAAGTGAAGGAACGTCGGTTTCTGGTGCCTCGGCAAAGATCATGAGCCCGTCCAAGCCGGTGTTATGATTGCCCGCTCCCTCATTGATGAGAACGATAAGTTTTTGCGGTCCGGAGACTCTGAAAGTCAGCTTTGAGCCGTCAACCTGAGATGGGATGGAGGCGCTCAGCGGGCTGATCTGATGTGATGTGATCGGCCGGTCAGCGGTAACCTCCACCTCGACCGCACCTGTCGTCTCGAAGTGGATAAAGCAGGAGTCAACGATATCCTGCACCGGAACGGGAACCCATCCGCCTCCATCGTTGATTCGGACCGTGAAGTCCGGATTGAGGGCAATGCCGTCGGGAACCGGATACACGGTCGCGGCAGCAAATCCCGAAGTGCTCATGGCGATGAGGGTCAGCAATACTAAGAGACATGTATTGATATGATTATGCATAGGTGGAATTGTGTTGGGTTCGATTGTGCGAGTGATGTCGCTGGGGAGAATTGGGCTGCCGTGCATTCACTGGGGTGCATCGTTGAACGATAAGCTTCGCCGCCCCGCGATGGGCAAGGGCGTTGCGACCAAGCAGTCAGGCCGGCTGAGCAACGAATATGAATCGACTAACAAAGTGGGCTGGAGGATAGGGTGATCGGGGGTGGTCATAACTCTTGTCCGTTGCTCATCGGGATTGCTTGTCGCCCCAAAGCGGCTCGACATTGGCCTTGTTCCAATCATCCCAGAGCTTTTGCAGTTCCTGAACCTTTTCCGGATGCGCAGCCGCAAGGTCGTTCTGCTCGCCCGCGTCCTCGACGACCTTATACAAGCCGGTCTTCAGCGCCGGGGGGCGCTCTTTCCGGTCGACCGCTTGTGTGAGTTTCCAATCGCTGGTCCGCACGGCCATTTGCGGCCCGTAGCGCCAAGACAAGGCCTCGCGCGGTGGCTGTTGGGCCTGACCGGTCAGAACGCGGAGGGGCTTGACTCCGTCGAGCGGACTGTCGTCCGGCACCTCGGCCCCGGAACCCGCCAGCGCGGTGCGCGGCAGGCCAAGCGAGATGACCGGCGCATCCACGACCTGACCGGCAGGGATCCTACCTTTCCACTGCATGACGAATGGCTCCCGAATGCCTCCCTCCCAAGTGCTTCCTTTTCCGCCGCGCAGTGGAGCATTGCGTGAACCGTTCTTCGGGGGGGCGCCATTGTCGCTGAGGAAGCCGACCACTGTGCGGTCCTCCTGACCCGAGTCGCGAAGGATCTCCTTCTGGGTGCCGGGGAGCAGCCCCTCGAAGACGTTCCCGGTGACCGCGCCGCCGGCCACATTCCGAAGCAGGATGGCGCAGGGGGCCGGCGCATCCGGAGAGGAGGGCCGCTGGCCGTAGATACGGTTGCCTTCAACGACCGCACCTTCGATGTTGCCGAGGAAAATGGCGCAATCGCGCCACCCGGCGATTTCGTTTCCGACGACGACCAGGTCACGGTGCCCGCGCCAAGACGTGGCCTTATCCCCCCAGCGCTGGTTGACATCAGCGATGGCGCGCAGGACGACGTGGATGGCGCCGCGGCTGCGGGCATGACGGCTGAAGTTGCAGTTGCGGATGCGGTTGCCTTTGATGCTCACTGTTTCGCTGTGCAGGCCGTTGCGCCAGACGTTGGGTTCGTTCTGCAAGGTGATGGCCGAGTCGGACACGCCCTCGAAGAAATTGTCCTCGATCGCGCCGGATTCTGCACGGGCGATGACCCCGTAGCGGCGGATGTCGCGAAAGGCGTTGCGCCGGACGACGAACCCACCGTGGCGGGCGGACATGTTGAACGCCTGGTCGTTGTTCCAAGGGTCGGCGAAGGAACTGACGAGGTCTGCGGCGAGCGGCGGTTCGAATTCGACGAGGAAACCCTCTGCATGCTTTTGGATGCTTCTGACTTGGACAGGGTCCGCAATAGGCGTTCCTTCGCGGGGGTTGAAGAAGAGGAAACTTTGCCCCTCGCGAAGATTGAAGAAGGTCTTGTCCAGAAGGACACGGTCGGGTGCGGGGTGTCCCTTGACCTCGATGCCCTTGGCAAAAAGCGCCACCCCGTCATCGCCGACGGCCTCGAATGAGCAGCCTTCGATCCACGGGCCGACGATTGAACTGCGGACATGCGCGCCGTCGGCGTTGCCCCCGTAAGTGCGCCCGGGCGCGGGCAGCGAGTGGCAGTTGAGGATGCGGGCGGCGTCACACTCGAGCAGCAGGTAATGTCCGCCGGAGATCGAGTGGTTGATGATGCGGAGAAAGGCGAGGTCGGAGCTGCGCTCCGCGTGGAAGAGCGACTGGGCGTTGTTCTTGCGGGCGAACTGCACGACGCGGTCCCCGGGTTGGACGACCTCCACGGTTGCCGGGGACGCGGCGCGAATGGCGAAGCCGGCCGCCGTGCGGCGCAGTGTGTCTTTGTTGAGCGACGGCACCAGCGGCGAGTCGTCGAGAATCCGCCCGCGTCCCTCCTGTTCGAGAAACATGCAGAAACCCCAGTCCTCCAAGATGTGCGGGGCGTCGAGGTCCGGGTGTCCCGGTTCGACGGCAATTTCCAAGTCACCCGTGGCGTGGTCGACGGAGGTGATGCGGCCGACGGTGAACGGGGGTGGGTCGTGGTTGATGACCAAGTCCCTGAACGTGATCTCGCGGCAATCTTTCATCTTCGCCAGGCCGCTCATCGGCGAAGTGAAGGTGATCGTGCTGCCGCGTCCATCGACCACCAATCCTTGCACCCCTTCGAAGGTCAGAAGGACGGCAGGGGCATCCACGCGAAACTGGCCACGCTCGGGGAACCTGAGGATGGCCGGTGCCTGCCGCGCCGCCTCGTCGGCCAAGGCGCGGATCGTCCCGGCATCGGCTCCCTCAGGCACCTCCACGACGGAGGCGGGTTCGCGCACGGTGAGCGAGGCAGTGCTTGTCCAATCGGCTTTTCCGGTCACGCGAGTTCGCCAAAAGTAGGTGCCGGGGGCGAGGCCGTTGGACGGGACGTAGCGTGGGACCGGCGTGGTGTCACGAAGGACCATACCGGAAAATTCCGGGTCCAGCGCCATCTCGACATCGTAGCGCCTTGCACCGTCCTGCGCCATCCATGCGAACGTGGGCGCAGCGGACCAGGTCACCTGCGTCGCGGAGGTCGGTGCCATCACCTCTTCATCGGCAGTGGGAGGGCCGGAGGCGGCAGGAGGTCGGCAGGCGGCGATCATGAGGGCGGCGACGAGGGCTGGACGCAGGAGGCTCACGGGATAATGAAGTCCGGACCGATCAACGCTGCGATGTTCCGGTGGTGGGCGCGCATCTCCGCCTCCAGATTGTCGTGTGACCAGTCGAAATGGCCGGTGAGGAAGACCGAGATTTCCTTTGGCCCGGGGTGCGCGTTGGCCACGGCGAACTGGCCGGGCGGCGTCACCGCGGGGTCGAAGCGGGCGCAGGCGAAGACAACCGGGATGCGCAGGCGCTGCGCCGCGGTGGCGGCGTCGAAGAAGGCCAGAGTGCGAGTGACCGAGGGGTCCCGTCGGACGCGTTCTCGCACGGCGTTGGCACTGCCGCTGCATGGCTGTTGCAGGCGCAGCGGGTGGTGGCCGAAGGTCGGCTGCCCGAGTTCCGCGCTCTGCACGCGAGGCTCCCACGGCAGGGCGAGAGCGCCGATGCCACCGCCGAAACTCCAGCCAAAATAGTGCCATCGCTCGAGGCGCCTGCCGAGGATGGTCTCCGCCGCGTCTGGAGCCCGCCAGATGGCAGCGGCACAAAGCCCGAGCACGTAGGTCTCGGGTGATTCAATGCCATGAACGACGTGGCGTCCGGCGTCATTGAGCGGCAGGCGTGGGTCGGCCGAGATGTGGAAGCCGGGCGCAACGGGCAGGATGACGGCGAGGCCTGGGCGGAAAAAGCGCGGCTCGACAGCGGGCCGTCCGTCGTAACCGTGGGTGGCGATGATGCCGGCGCGGACTGTGCTTGTGTCGCAAGGCAGAGTCAGCCACGCCGCAGCGCGGAAGCCATCTCCGAGGTTGTAGGTAAGTTGGAAAAGGCGGAATCCGTCCATGGGTGAACGCGGTTCTGTGAATTGGATGGAAAGCGTTTCCGCGATGCTGCGGGCCCGGCGGCGCTGCCAGAAGCGGTCAAAATCCGCCGGTTCGGTCTCGGGCACCCCGACCGCACGGAGCATGTCCAGCGTGTGACCATGCGTCGGATCGAAGCTGAACGGGTGGGGGATACGAGACGCATCCTCGTCCGCTGCGCTTAACTGCGTGCAGACCTCCATCTTCAATCAGGGGTAGTTCCTGCCCGCGGTGGTGAGAGGCGCGTCGTCCGTGCGGAAAGGGACGGCGGGCAGGCCGCTGCGCCCCTGCAGATTGACCGTGGGATTGTCCGCCCAAGCGTAGCGCACCGCGACCGGCTCCGGCACCTGCGGGTTCCAGACCACGACGGTGTCGCCTTCAACCACGGCGTCCGCCCAACGCCATGAACCGGCGGGGTCGCGCACGGCGAAGCCCTCCAGCGGCGAGTGTGGACGGTTGCGGCGGAGAGGGGCGGTTTGCGGCGGGATCGATGTCACGGTCTGGACCTCCGGCAACGGCGCCGCCACCAGGCCGCCCGCTGTGTCTCGGAACCGCACTACGGCTTTCCCTCCGCCGAATTCAACCCCGTCGAACGTCGGACCGCTCGCAGGTCGTTCGCGCCCGTAAACGCCGGCCAAGGCGAGGTCGGCGAGGCGTTGACCGGGCACGGCTTTGTTGCGCGGATGGATGTCGCCGGTCTCGCCGACATCAATCGTCACAACTTGCCCCGTCGCCGGCAGGGCGAGCGTCTTGGTCTGCGCTTCGCGCAACTCGGCCCAGGAACTCTCGCCCGGTGCCTCGGGCTTTTCGCGGTAGTTGGCCAACTGGCACCAGAAAAATGGCAAATCATCGCGCTCCCAAGCCTTCCGCCAATCGCGGATCAGAGCCGGGAAGACCGCATGATACTGGCTGGCACGGCCCGAGTTGTTCTCGCCCTGATACCAGATCACGCCGGCGATTCCATAGGGGAGCAACGGGGAGATCATTCCGTTGAAGGCGCGGGAGGCGACATTTTGGATCCATGGAAGTTCGATGGGCGCGGCGGGTGGCGGGGTGGCCGGTGCCGCCAGCGAATACTCGCGCAGGGTGAGCCAAGCTCCGGACAGCGGCACCCGGCCGGCGCGAAAGTATTCCGGCGAGATCATGAAATGCGGCGTCCTGGCCGGTGACCAGAGGCGGACGAGCAACTCGTTCGGTCCCGCGAGCACCAACTTTCCCGGCACATCATGCTGGCGCCCGTAGCGTCCGGCTTCAAAAGTTTCCACCGTGGTCTCACCGACCTTCTCCCCGTTCCACCAGGCCTCTTCGAGCATTTGCATGGTGCCGAGCATGAACCGCAGAGGTTTGCCCGCCGCCGCCTCCGGCATTTCCACCGTGCGGCGAAACCAGATCGCCCCCGGTGCTGCCGGGCCCTGATCGGGCCGCGGCAGCGTGTCGTGCGTCCATTGATCCTCCGGCACGCCGCGCACTTGCTCGACGGTCATCGTGCGGCGGTCCTGACGGTCATTGGCCTCGACCCACGCGTGGAAGCTCTGGGCGAAAGCCTTGCGTCGCTCCGGGTAGGTTTTGATTTCCTCCTCCAGCTTCCGTGCCCCCTCCGCGATCTCGGATAAGTCCCCGACCGAATCCGGGCTCATCCATGTTTCACAGGCCGAGCCTCCCCAAGTGACGTTGACCAAGCCGATGGGGACTCCCAGTTCGCGGTGCAGGTTCTTGGCAAAATGGTAGCCGATGGCGGTGAAGCGCCCCGTATCGGACGGTCCAGCCTCCATCCATGTGCCGCGGAGGTCAGCGACCGGAGCCTGCTCGGCCCGCTTCGGCACATGGAACTGCCGGATCTGCGAATTCGGCGGCCCCTCGATCTCCTCCTTGGCCCCGAGCGTGTCGGCGAGCACGAACTCCATGTTCGACTGACCGCCGCAGAGCCAGACCTCGCCGATGAGCACGTCATTGATCGTGCGGTCGTCGATCCGCAGGACGTGCGGGCCCGCAGGCAATTCGCTCGTGTCGAGGCTGACCCTCCACCGGCCGTCCGCGTCCGGGGTGGATTCGGCCACCACATCATCGCCAAGGCGCACCGTCACCTGCTGCCCCGGCGTGCTCCGCCCCCAGACGGGCGTGCTGGCCGATCGCTGCAAGACCATGTGGTCGGCAAAAATGGACGGCAGCACCAAATCCGCCGAGACGGCCGCGCAGGGCAGGGCGAGGAAGCAGGCCGCCGCGGTGGCCAGAAGGAGTCTACGCACCGGCAATTCTCGGCATTCGCATGGGCTCATCGCGGAGGGTTGCTTGAAGAAACGTTTGCATCAGCCGTGCCTTGAGTTCCGCCGAAGCGGGGTCATGCCAGAGGTTGTTGATCTCGCCGGGATCTTGGACCAGGTCAAAGAGTTCCCCGTCGTCCCCGTCACGGTAAACCGTCAGTTTGTGGGTCGGGGTCACGAAAGTCCGCATGTGGAATGCCTCCGTGCCGTGATGGTTTTCCACCACGGTGTCCTGGCGCACGGGCCGCGTCCCTTCCCATGACGGAAGTTGGTTGCGCCCCGTCATGGCACCATCCGCCGCGACACCGGCGGCAGCGAGGAAGGTCGGGGCCAGGTCCACCAGGTTCTGCAGATCGTTCGACGCGCGCTCCGGCGGAACATGCCCCGGCCAGCGGACGATGAACGGGACGCGGATCAGGTCCTCATACATGTGGATCGCCTTGGCGATGAGTCCATGCTGGCCGAGGAAATGACCATGGTCCGAGGTGAAGACGACCAAGGTGTTGTCCGCCTGCCCGGAGCGATCGAGAGCGTCGAGGATGCGCCCGATCTCGTGGTCCATGAAGCTCGTCATGCCGTAGTAGCAGGCCATGTCCTCACGAATGGACTGCTCATCACGGGCTTGAAAACCCGCGCCGTGGATGACCTCGCCCCGCGTCGCCGCTTTCCAGTAGGCAGGGTCGCGTTCGACGGCGGCTTTGCGAAAGTGCAGCGGGTTTCGGTCATGTTCCCCCGGGGTCAAGCATCCCGGGTCCATGTCGGCCGGGTCATACATGGAAGCCCATGGCTCGGGCACAAGGTAAGGCGGGTGCGGATCGTGGAAGCTCGACCAGACGAAAAAGGGACGGTCTCCGGCGGTTTCCACGGCCGCAATCGTCCGGTCGGCGGTCCAGACGGAATAGTGATACTCCGCCGGGAGGTCCCAACTTCGCTTCGAATAAATTCTCCTCTTTTTTTCCTCATTCGGCGGCCAGTCCTCGAAGTAGTCGCGCCAGTTGGCCAAGCCCTGTTCTTCCATCCACAAAGCGTAGTGGCCGCCTGCATGAGCCTCGGCGGTATGCATTCGGGCGGTCTCGATCTGCTCGAAGCCATACCACGGGCCGCGAAACCCGCGCCAGAAATCTAGATCGCGCAGCCGCGGTTGGCATTCGATCGACTCCATGCCGGGTCGAGACTCCAGCGGCTGGAAATGCGCCTTGCCCACGAGTGCCGTAAAATACCCCGCGGCGGAGAGATCACCGCTGACCGTCGGGACATCCTCGAACAATCTGGTCCCGAGCGACCACGCTCCGTGCTGGGAGGGCATCATGCCGGTGAGGATGCTGGCCCGGCTCGGCGTGCAGGTCGGGTTTGGGCAGTAGGCCCGGTCGAAGCGCGTGCCGCCGGCCGCCAACCGGTCGAGAGCGGGAGTGCGGACGGCAGGATTGACGCAGCCCAGGGCCGACCAGTGTTGCTGATCGGAAGTGATGAGGAGGATGTTGGGGCGGGTCATGCGATCAGAATTGGCTTGAGCTCCGGAACCCCCTGTGAGCGGGGCCGGAGCCAAGTCGGTCATTTACCCCAGCAGAATCTCCAAGCGCTTCACGGAGCGATGGTGGCCTCGACCCGGTAGAAGTCCTTGCCTGCAGCCGGCACGACAAATTCCTTGCGCTCGTAGTCGGCGGGGATGTTGATGCCGTTGGTATTGGCCGAGTTCGAGACCGTGACCGAGGCGTTGGTCCAAGCGATGGTCAAGTTGGGTGTTTTCTGCACGGCGTAGGTCACGCCGCCGGGCGGGTCTTTGCGTTGCACCCACTGGAACACCGCATTGGTGCCCACCTTCGTTGCGGTGAGCAGGGCCGGTGAGCCGATGGTGGGATTGCCATCGAAGGCGAACTCCTCATTGTTGTCGAACGGATCTCCATCGGGATTGGCCGTGCCCGCGGTGTTGGTGAATCCGGGACTCACGCCCTGCCAGTAGCTGACCCAGGATGCGTAGTTGTTGGTGGCACCGGATTGGACGGTCAGCACGCTGTTCGACTGGGTGAAGACGTAGGTCGCGCCGTTGGTCGTGTTGGTCCAGCTCCCGCCAGCGCCGCTGAAGCCGCTGACGATGAAGTTGGTGCCGTAGGAGTCGGTGACGGTCGGCGCGACGATGGTCCAAGTGGCGCCCGTGGTGGTCGAAGCGCCGGTGAGGTCGAAGTCAAAGATGCCCTCGGCGTTGAACGTGCCGGTGCCGTTGACGGCATTGTTCGTGCCATTGCCGCCGATAACGAAGGCGAGGCGGGCACCATCTACCAGCGTGACCGAACCACCTGCGATCGTGGTATTGCCGGTGTGGGTGTTGGTGCCGCGGAGTTCGAGCGTTCCGCCGCTGGTCTTGTTGATTCCGCCCGGGCCGGTGAAGCCGCCGTTGATCTGCAGGGTGCTGGTGCCGCTGACCTCGACCCGCACCGTGGCCGTGCCGCCGGACAGCGTGATCGGACCGCCGAGAACGTTGCGGCTGGTGGCCGTGTTACCGCCGAGTTCCGCGCCCTCGGCCAACGTGATGGGTTCGTTGTTGGTCAGGGCGTTGGTCGAGCTGTTGAAGAACGCCAGGCTGGCGTTGGACGAGACCACCGTGCCGAAGGCGGCGTCGCCGAGCGAGGTGGCCGTGTTGACGGAGACGACATTGCCCTGGGTGATGTTGAATGTGCCCATGGAGACCGCGCCCACATTGATGGTGAATTGGTTCGTTCCAACTTTGGTCAAGGTATTCGTCCCGCCGTTGATGTTCGGGGTCGCGCCGACGAAGGATGTGTCGATCCGCGTCGTGCCGCCGATTGATACGGCACTGGTGAAGGCCAGACGCAAGCCTGTGGCCGAGTTGGTGCCGTTGTTGACCACGGCCCCGAGGCTGCCGGAGCCTGAGCCTGCAATGGTGACGACGCGATTCGCGTTGTTCTGCCCGTTGAGGTCGAGGGTCGCCCCGTCCGCGACGCTGACGGCATTGGTCGTGACCCCGAGCGAGTTGGAGGTCGCGAGCCGCAGGGCGCCGGCGGAAATAGCGGTATTGCCGGAGTAGCTGTTGCTCGCCGAAAGAGTGAGTGTGCCGGCCCCCGCCTTCCCGAAGGAGCCCGCGCCGCTGATGATTCCGGTGAAGTCCGAATTTGTCGCCTCATCCAAGGCGAAGGTGCTGTTGTTGGTCATGATGACGTTGCCGGCGAAGTTGTTCAGCGAGGTGCGAAGCGTGCCGCCGGTGATCGTGGTGTCGGCGGTGAAAGCGTTGGTGCCTCCGAGAACCAACGTGCCGGCGCCTGCCTTGGTCAGCGCGCCGTTCGTCAACCCGCCGTTGACGATCGCGGTGGCGGCGTTGACCGTGATTGTGCGGTTGCTGCCTGCGAGGTTGATGCTGTTGACGAAGGTGAGGGTGTTGTTGGCTGTGGCGCCGTTGAGCACAAGGATGGAGGGGACTTGGAGGAAGTTCGTTTGTCCCCAAGTGAGGGCGGTCGGGCTGGAGGTGCCACCGAGAGCCACGGTGATCGGTGCGCCGAAGGCGCTGAACCCGATGTTGGCGATGTTGGTGTTGGTGGTGCTTCCGGGCCCGACGCTGATCTCTCCTGCATTGGTGCCGATCAAGCGCGTCATGTTGGCCGACGATTCGAAGATGCCGCCCGAGTTTCCGGTCGGGTTGCCGATCCGCAGGGTCGAGTTGGTCGCGATGTTGACCCCGTCCTGGGCACGGAGTGTGCCGGTTTGCACGGTGATGGCGCCGTTGCTATTGGAATGGGTGACACTCCCGTTGAACACAACCAGAGCGCCGCTAAGACCAGTGAACAGGCTTACGCCTGACCCAGAAAAGACGATCTTGCCGTTAACGATCACCGTGCCCGCTTCGCCAACTGCGGCACTCCCAATACGGCCGAAGTTTCGCACCCAAACATCGCCGTTGACCGTGGCGGCGTTCGAGGTGTTGCCGTTGTAAAGATAGGTGTCGCCCGCGATGCCAATGTTGTTGGCCACGGTGTTACCGTTGAGGTCAAGAAACGCAGTCAAGGGGGCCAGCAAAGCGGGGTTGGTGATGACAAGGATATTGCCCGTTCCTGCCGCGGTGCTGGAACCAAGGACCAAGCGCCCCTGCTCCACCACCGTGGCGAATAGGGGTGTGCCGAAGGCGGCAAAGGACATGAAGGAGTTGCTGATGGACCCCGTATAGTTGTTGGAGGAGTTGTTGAGCACAAAACGTCCTGTGCCCGACTTGATCAGTCCGTTGGTCCCCGCCACCTGAGCACCGAACGTGACACTCTTGCCACCACCCAAGGCGTTGACCGTGACGATCGGGTTGGTCCCAGCCAAGGTCAGAGGACCGCTGCTGAGAGTCCAGCCGGCCGCGGAGTTCGTGTCGGTGTCGCCGAAAATCAAACTCCCAATCGTCACCGGCGTATCCAGCGTGACGGTCGTATCGGCCGTGATGTTGATCGTGTTGAAGTCCGCGCTGGCGTTGGTTCCGCCGGCCACGTTACCGCCGGACCAGTTGGTGGCGGCGGACCAGTTGCCGGCAGCGGTGTTGGTCCAGACCCCATTGGTCTGGGCGTGGGTGAATGAGGAGAGCGCCAAGGATAGCGCCACGAGGGGGAGGATGGATTTCATGGTCGGAGGGGAGGTTGGAGGTTTTTGAGTTATGTCAACATGTGTCAGAATACTTGTTGATATTATTTATCGAGGATAGGGAGTCTGCAACAGTTTTTTTAAGCAGCGGGGGAACCATTTCTGATGAGGCGCTTTCCGGAATCCGGGTCAAAGAGGTGGGTGCGCTCTGCGGGGATGCGGAAGCGCAGCCGCGAGCCGTCGCGGCGGTGGTCAGCTTCTTCCTGGGTCCGGCAGATGAGAGTGTGGACGCCGGTGGTGATATAGAAATACGTTTCGGCCCCCATAGGCTCGACCAAATCGACGAGGGCTTCGAAGGTGTCCGCTGCGGAGGCGTCCGCAGCGGCGAGTTCGCAATGCTCGGGACGGATACCGAGGGTGACGGGCTTCCCGGCCAGCGCCGCGTAGGCTGGCTCGTCACCCAGCGGCACCGTGACGGGGCCGCCTTGGGCCTCGCGGAAAACGAGTCCGCCGCTGGCTGCTTCCAAGTGGCCTTGGAGGAAGTTCATCGGCGGGCTGCCGAGAAATCCGGCGACGAAGAGGTTGGCCGGTGCGTGGTAGATGCGCAGGGGCTGGTCGGCTTGCTGGATGATCCCGTCCTTCATCACCACGATGCGGGTGCCCATGGTCATGGCCTCGACTTGGTCGTGGGTGACATAGATCATCGTGGCCTGGAGTTTCTGGTGCAGCTTGGTGATTTCGGCCCGCATCTGCACACGCATCTTGGCGTCGAGGTTGGAGAGGGGTTCGTCGAAGAGGAAGACCTGCGGCTGGCGGACGATGGCCCGGCCCACGGCAACACGCTGGCGCTGTCCGCCGGAAAGCGCCTTCGGCTTGCGTTGGAGCAGTTCCTCGATGCCGAGGATGGCCGCAGCCTCGTTGACCCGCTTGCGGATCTCGGGACGGGGGAATTTGCGCAGCTTGAGCCCGAAGGCCATGTTGTCGAAAACCGTCATGTGGGGGTAAAGCGCGTAGTTCTGGAAGACCATCGCGATGTCGCGGTCCTTCGGGTCGACGTCGTTGACCCGACGGTCGCCGATGTGGATGTCCCCGCGGGAAATTTCCTCCAAGCCTGCGATCATCCGCAGCGTGGTGGATTTGCCGCAGCCCGAGGGTCCGACAAAGACGACGAACTCGCGGGCCTCGATCTCAAGGTTGAAATCCTGGACCGCGGTGACCTCGGCCCCTTTCTCCCCGGCATAAATTTTGCAGACGTTACGTAGTGTGACTTGGGACATGGGCGGGGGGTTCGATGAGGTTGTTGTGCAAAGTGACATTGAGGCAGCCCTCGGTGTCGAAGGACGGTGCTTCCGAATTCTGCGCGGGATAGTTCGAGGAGCCGAGGATTTGATTGCCGCGGACGATGAGGCCGTCCACCCCGCGGGCCCGCACGATGCGCGGGTCGAAGACGCGGAAGAGGTTGTCCTCGATGCGGACGTTGCGGTGGTAGGCGTTGTCCGCTTGGTGCCCCTCCTGGATCCCCGGGCTCAACTGGATGGCGGCCTTGCCCCAGATGCCGTAGTTGCAATCCTCGAAGGTGTTGCGGCGAATGAGGACATCGCGCACGCAGCCGCTCTCGAACCAAAAGTTGGCATCGCCTTCGATGAGAATGGCTGCGCCGGGCACGTGCATGGTGTTCTCCTCGATGAGGACGCGTCCCGGCGTGGAGATGAGAAATCCGCGGGCGCGGTTGCCGTGGCAGGAGCAACCGCGGATGGTCAGATCGGCCGACCAGGACACATTGCCCACGGCATCGCCCTCCCGCGGTGGGCGGGACGGCGGCGTGGCCAACCGGATGCGGAGAAATTCCTTGTTAACGCGTTCGATGTGCTCGACCGGGGCGGTGTGGAAAGTCGCCAACGATTCGTGGTCCACCAACTCGACGACTTCTCCCGGCGCCGCCAGATCGATGCCGCGCTGTTGGCGGTGAGCCAGGCGCAGCTCAAACTCGGCCGGACCGAGCACCCGCGTGATCGGGGCGTAGATGCCGTGGACGTTGGTCGCATCGTCCATCTGGTTCTCGAACCGGCACCCCTCGATTGTGATGTTTCCCCGGCAGTTGACGAAATGCGTGGCGTCGGCGGTCGTCGAGAGCATGCGGGATCCGTCGGCGCGCGGCACGACGCGCACGCCGTGCAGGGCAAGGTCCTCGCACCGCTGGGCAATCAAACCCATGGCGCCGGCATGGTGGATGGTCACGTCGCGCAGCTCCACCCCGCGGCAACCGCGTGCCACGATGGCGGGGGAATCCCGACGGTCGCTCAAGATGGCGAGGACATTGCCCGGGTGGGGCAGGGGCTCGCGCAGGGCTGCGGTGAGGCGGACGGTGTCCGGGCCGATGACCTCCGCATGGTGGCGGCGCCCAACGCCGAAATTGTCGAAGACCTTGAACGCGGTCTCGCGGCGTTCGCTGTCGAATTCGAGGATGTTGCGGATCTCGAAGGTGTCGGGCCGGGGGCCGAACTCAAGGCGTCCGTCGCGCACGCGGAACGGGAACCCGGAGCGGATCTCCAGATCCACCGCATCCCCGGATGCGGCGATGACCACGGCTTCTCCGTGGAAGGGGACGTCCCAGTCGATCGAGAAGCCCGAAAGACGCACGCTCTGGCACTCGTCCAGCAGGAAGGGCACCAGCTCGCCGTGGAAGAAGAACTCCGCCTGCGGGCCCTCGACGGCGAAATCCTTCCGGCCGCAGAGGGGGAAGACGATGCGCTTGAGTCCTTCATCGTTGTTGGAGACGAAAAGGTATTGCTCGGTGGCGAGGTGCGAGTGGAAGTCGTAGCGGCCGGGCGCAAAATGCAGGCCTCCGCACTCGGGCTCCTGCAGGGCCCTCCGCACGAGTGGCGTGTAGTCCGTCCCGGTCTCCGGGGTGAAGCAGGTTTTGTTTTTCATGATTTTGATGGCAAAAATTCGCGATTGGCTTCCAGGACCTCGGCCGCGATTGCTTGCAGCGAATGGGCCTGCTCGGCGGTGAGCTCGGGAGGATGGAAGGGATTGCCCGTGGGTGACAGGGCGAAAAGAAACCCGAAGAGGACGCAACCGGCGAGGTAGGACCCGGCCGGGTTGGCATGGTGCGCGTCGAGAACCAGCCGCGGTGGCGGTTTCAGCGACCAGCGCCAGCCGATGTGCAACGACCCGTCTTGCACGGGCAGGCGGTCCGGCGTGGCTTGTGTGAGGTCGAAGCTCGGCTCAGCTCGGTAGGTCCAGAGGGGGCGCTGCGAGGCCAAATGAAACGCCTCGCCGACTGGAACGATAGGCAGACCGAGTTCGCGCGCGACGCCGCGGCAGGCTTGCCGGATGTCTTCGTGCATCTTGGCCGGGGTGGCTCCGTTGGCATACTTCGGATCGTCCCACCGGTAAGCCCACGTCTGGTGGAATGCGATGGCTGCGCCCGGAGACCGCTTCCGCAGGTGCGCAACCAACTGCGACGCGTAGGGCCGGTAAGATGTGGCGTCATCGCTCAGACGGCTGGCCTGCTGGATCGTGATGACATCCCATGGGCCGGAGGCGAGGGCGTCGTCGAGCGACCGCGTCGGTTTGCCTGGACCTGTCGAATAGATTTTTGCGCCCTCGGAGTTTCCGACCAAACCTGCCTCGACCGCCTCCCAATGGGTCTGCAGGCTGCAGCCGCTCAAGTTGGCCCGACCGATCACGACCGAACGGCCGGCGGCTTCGGCGAGGTCGGGGAGGAAGCGGACCATGTTGTCGGCGAAGCTGTTTCCCACGGTGAGCAACCGCAAGGCAGGCGGCGCCGCGGGCCGGGCGTGAAGGACACTGCAGGCGCAAAGGAGCAGGACGAAAATGCGGAGGAAATGCTTCAACGGTCCTCCTTCTCCGAAGAGGGGTTCTTGAGCGCTGCGGCCCGTTGCCGCAGGGCCGGCTCGCGCTCGACGTTGCGGGTGATGACTTTGTTGATCTCAGCGGCAAGCTCTCGGGCCGCTTCCTCGGGGGTGAGCACGCGATTTTCGATTTTGCCGATGGTTTCCAGAATCCAGCGGGATATCTGGGCCGAGTCGACGAACGGGCTCGTGTCCAGAGGGCGGGCTTCCCGGATGGCTTCGACGAAAACCTGATGGAATGCGGGATCGGGCACGGCCTCGTTGGCCAGAGCCTCGCCGGTTTGCGCCAGGAGGGGATTGGGCGGCAGGGAATCGCCATCGCGCACGATGCCCGCCCCGTATTCCGGGCTGGCGAGGTAAGCAAGGAATTTGACGGCTTCCTCGGGGTGCTGGCTCAGGGCGTTGATGGCCACGCCGCGCGCCCGGGTCGCGCCGCGGGAAGGTTGCCCTGGCAGGCGGGGAAGCGGGGCTGCCGCCAGATGGCCTTTGATCTCCGGGAAATTTCCGGCCTGCACAGTGAACCAGCGTCCGATGATGATCATGGCCGCTTCGCCCGAGGAGAACCAATTGATGCCTCCCGCCCCCCATCCGCCCTGGCTGGACATGGCCGAGGCCTGCTCAGGCGTCGGCAGCACGCGGTGTTCGAACATCAAGTCGTGGTATTGGCGGAAGGCGGCGACGGCCTCCGGCGAATCCAAGAGGCAGGTCCGCCCATCCGCGGAGAAAAGTTTTGCGCCGTGGGTGACGAAGAGGTCGGACATCAGTTCTTGCGGGGACCAGTTGGCCACCGGGATGTGCGTTCGGCCGCTCTTCGACGGTGTCGTGGCGATGGCTTGCGCCGCCGCCACGAAATCATCCCACGTCCAATCGGGTTGAGGATAAGGCACCCCATGGTCGTCGAAGATCGCGCGATTGTAGAGGACCGCCTGCACGTTGACGTTGCAGGGGAAGCGGTATTGCCGTCCGTCCACCGTGAGCGCCTCGCGCACGGCAGGGTAGGTTTTTTCGAGCCCGAACCCGTGTTCGCGCGCCAAGTCGTCGAGCGGCACGAGCAGCCCCGCCTGCACCATGCTGTGCATCGTTGCCTCCGGAAGATCCATGATGTCCGGCCCCACCCCGGTGGCGCATTGCACGATGAGTTTGGTCGCATCGCCCGACTCGGTGACGACGCGCAAGTGCGGGTGCTGTTCGGAAAAGCCCGCCGTCTGGCGGTCGCGCGCCGGATTCGGGTCCGTGGCCCAGCGCAGAACGGTCTCACCGGGTTTTCCCTCGGGCTCGAGAGTGGCGAGGGCCACCGCGTAGGCGGCGAGGAAGAGTCCGAGCGCGGCGAGGAAGATGTATTTCATCCTTTGACTCCCCCGAGTTGCAGGCCCTTGACGAGGAACTTCTGGAAGATGATGAAGATGACGATGAGTGGGACGATGTTCATCACCGTGGCGGCCATGATGAGTTCCGTCTGCCGTCCGTAGGAACTGTCGAGGCGGAGCATGCCCACCGGCATGGTGAACAACTGCTCATCCTGCAGCATGACCAGCGGCCAGAAGAATGATTGGTAGGCCCCGAGGAAGGTCAGCACGCAAAGGGCGATGAGACCCGGTCGGGCGAGAGGCACGATGACGTCCCAGAACGTCACCCAATGGCCCGCGCCGTCGATCCGCGCCGCTTCGTCGAGCGAAGTCGGGATGGAGAGCATGAACTGCCGCAACAGGAAGGTGCCAAAGGCGCTGAAGGCCGCCGGAATGATGAGGCCGTGGTAGGTATTGATGAAACCGAAGGCCACCATGAGCTGGAAGTTCGGGATCATGGTGACAACGCCCGGGATCATCATGGTGGCGAGGTAGAGAAGGAAAACCTGGTCACGTCCCGGCCAGACGATGCGGGAGAAGGCGTAGGCCGCCATGGCGCTGGTGAGGACCTGGAAGATCGTAATGCCCATGGCCACGAAGAGGCTGTTGAAATACCACCGGCCGAAGCGGACCCCGAGAAACTCGCCGGTCACCGGATCGGGCAGCAGATCCAGCACGACCGGGTAGTTGATCGGGTTCGGCTCCCGCGGCACGATGTGGGCTTGTTCCACCTCGGCGCGGTTCTTGAACGAGGCGCACACCATCCAGAAAAACGGGGCGGAAAGAGCCACACCGATGATGCAGAGAAGGAGAAACCGGGGAATGGTGCGGACGGGGATCATGGGTCAAACGTCGAGGCTCTTGCCGAAGCGCCAGTTGAAAGCCGTGATGCAGAACAGCATGGCGAACAGCACCCAAGAGATAGCTGCGGCGTAGCCGAAGTTGAGGTCCTGAAATCCCACGGTGTAAATGTAGTAGCTCAGCGTCGTGGTGGCACCGGCCGGCCCGCCTCCGGTCATCACCCGGGCCTGCTCGAAGCCGCCCTGCAGACCGCCGATGACCGAGACGATGGAGATGAAAAAGGTCGTGGGCGCGAGTTGCGGCCAGGTCACATGCACGAACCGCTGCCAGCGGTTGGCCCCGTCGATCTCGGCCGCTTCTCCCAGCTCGACCGGCACGTTGGAGAGCGCAGCCAGATAGAGGAGCATGTTCGTGCCTCCGACCGCCGTCCAGAACCCCATGATCATGAGCGAGGGCTTGGCCAGTTCGATGCTGGCCAGCCATTGCGGCAATTCCGACGCGGGCAGGCCGGTGAGCATGCCCAGCAGGGAGTTGATGGGGCCGGTTTGCGGATTGTAGAGCGCTTTCCACAGAATCATGAGGGCGACGCCGGAAGTGAACGAGGGGAGGTAAAAAATCGTGCGGAAAGCCACGAGATTGAACGCGAAGCCGAGCGCGGCGATGACCCAAAGGACGGCGACGACGAGGGCGAAGTCGCGCGAGCCTGCCGCCCACAGGGCGAAGGCCATGACGCCGCCGCTGACGAGGCAGAGCCCCGCCGCCGCAGCCCCGCGGCCCGCCTTGACCGGCAGGTTGTCGGTGAGAAGAATTGCCAGCGCGAGTGATCCGGCCACGGCAAACGGAATGCCGAGCATCATGTAGAGTGTGTTGTAGAGGTAATACCAGAAGCGGGCGTCGTGCGGCTCGTGGGCGGACCACATTGGTCCGTGCAGGAGCCAAAGTCCGGCGGTGCCGAGCAAAGCCGCGAGGGCGGGTAAGCTTCCCACGGACGGCGCCGGTCCGTCCTCATCCTCATTGGGTCGCCACAAGGCCCAGCCGAGCAGAGTGAGGACGGCGGCGATGATGTAGAGGCTGTGATGGCCGCCTGAGATTAGCGTCCCCACGGCCACGGCCAACCCCGCGGCGAGAAAACCTCCGGCGCCGGCGCGTCCGGCCCGACTGCCGGTCATGGCCATCCAGACCGCTCCGATGATGCCGCACAACAGCAGCAGGGCGGCCACGAGATAGCCCGTGGCCAGCCACGGCGCCGCCTCGGCCCGGGCCGAGAACCAGAGGACGTCGGTGAAGTTGCGCAACCCGACGAACTCGCGCGGAACCGAGGGTTTGAGCGTCCAGTTCGTGAAGGCCATCACGAGCGAAAAGACGACCGGAAAGAGCGTGAAGAGAAAAAATCCGAGGAAGTTCGGCAGGAGAAAGCCGAACACCGCCTTCGGTGGCCACTTGCGCCGCCGGTTCATACGGGGTGCCGCAGTGCTGCTCACGGTGCCGCCTCCACTTCGACGTTGTTGAGCATTTTGTCGGCCAGCCCGTCTTCGCCCCAAGCCCCGATCTCCCAGGGATAAAGTTCCTTGCCTGGATCGGGCTGGATCGAGTTGTTCTCCTCGACCAGCCCGCGGATCGAAGTCAGCAGCAGGCCCGGTTGGGCTCCGCCCGCCACGAGATTGTCCCGCAAGGTGATGTTCTTGAAGGCGCCGGCGGGTGCAATCGAACCATCACCGCCGGTCGCGACGACCGCGATGCCCATGCCGCCGCCGTCGGTGATGCGGTTGCCCGCGATGATCAAATCCTCGGCCAGTCCGGCTTCCATCCACCAGTATTCCGGAGTCACGCTGATGCCGGTCATGCGTGATCCCTCGATGTGATTGTTGGTGATCTCGCCGCGGCCGGCCTTGACAATGATGCCGCGCGAACGGTTCTGCCCGATGTGGCAGTTGCGGATAGCCAGGCCGTTCCCGATGGCGGCGGCGCTGCAGATCAGCGTGCCCGGCTCGACGTCCGACGCTGCGTCAAGAGTGACAAGGAAGGCGGAATCCATGGCGTCCTTGCGCAAGTCCTCGTTCAGATTTTTCCCCAGCAGCATTGCGCGTTCCTCTGCGGTGATGGGGCCGTCGGCAGCGATCGAAGTCACGCGACGGTCGTCCGGTCTCCGCCCGTCCTCGGTGAAGAGTTGGACTTTGTCGTTCACTTGCAGGGTCATGGTCGATTTGGCGAGCACGCGCAGCGTGGAGCCCTCGACCCGGGTGATGTAGTGGAAGTCGCCGTTGACCGCAATGGCGTCATCGCCCATGAAGAAGGCGGAGCATTTGTCGTAGGTTGGTCCGCTCCGCGCGTTCTTTGAGTGGAACGCATCCGCATTCATCGAGCGCAGGCGCCGATGGCTGCGCAGGCGTGAATCCTCTCCGGGGGCGCGGCGGTCGATGCGGCAATTCCGATAACGCGAGCCCTCGCAACCGTTCTCGAGGAAGCCGAAGCTGTTGCTGGCATAGAGGGTGATATCCTCCAGAACCAGACCCTTGCTCCTGGTGGCGTAAACGGCATGGGGAATGCTGCCTCCGGGCGCGAAACTTGTCTTGATGACGGCGATATCGCCCACTTGCTCCGTGGCAAAATCTCCGCCTGTGCTCGATTTGATCAGCACCGCCCGCGCCGGGCCGTCGGGTTCACAGCGCGTGCTGTAGTAAGTGAGGCGGCCGCGCAGGCTGTCCGTGGCGGGATCGAAAATTTCCACCGATCCAATCGTGGCCACGGGCTCGGGGTAGCCCTCGAAAATTTCCACCTCCAGGCGGCTCTTGTCGGCCGAGATCGCGGTGATGCGCCCCTGGGTGTAGGGCAGCGGATCATAGTCGATGGTCAGTCCACGGATCGTGAGATTTTCGCAGTCGTCGATGGTGAGCGCGCGCGTCGTTTGCGTGCAGAGCATCTCCACGCCGTCGGCGATGATGACGGTGTCCTTGAGTCCGCGAAGACGCAGGTGCTGCTGTTGGACCGGGCCGACGCGGTAGCGCCCGGGCGGGATGACGATCTGCTTGAGGCCCGCGGCCACCGCCTCCGCGATCAGGTTAGGGAGCGCGTCCAGATTGCCCTCGGTTCTGGGCGCGGGCCCCGGCGCCATGACCGCCTGAACGCGGAAGAACTCTCGGTTGGTCGCGGCGACGGCAAACTCCTTCCTCTCGTAGTCCGCAGGAGCGGGAAGGCCGGCCTGGTTGTCCGCGTTGGTGATCGTCACCGCCGCGTTGGTCCAGGGCCCGTTGACCAGGTTCGTGGTCGCCTGCACCACGTAATCCACGCCACCCGGCGGGCTTTTGCGCGCGACGTAGCTGAAAACCGTTTCGGCGCCGGTGCTCCTCGCGGTGAGCAAGGTGCCGTCTCCGCCCACCGGATTGCCGGCAAACGCCAGCTCCACGGTGTTGTTGAAGGTGTCCGCATCCGGGTCAGCCGATCCCGCCGTGTCGGTGAAGCTTGGGTCCACCTCCTGCCAATCGCCGACCCACTCCGCATAGTGGTCCGTGACGGCAGACTGCACGGTGAGAACGCCGTTGGACTGGGCGAAAACGTAGGTGGCGTTGTTGGTCGTGTTGGTCCACAGGCCCCCGCTGCCGCTGAAACCGCTGACCAGGAAATTTGGGCCGTAGGAGTTGGTGAGGCCCGGGGCCACGATGGTCCAGGTGTCGCCCGTGCGGTTGGACGCACCGCTCAGGTCGAACTCGAACCGCCCGTCATTGTGCACGGTCCCTGTGCCACGGAGGAAGTTGTCGAGCCCCGGGGCGCCGATGGCGAATCGCATGACGGCGTTCTCAGCGAGTGTGAGCGAACCCTCGCCAACGATCAGCTGGCCTGTCTGGGTGTTTGTTCCGCGCAGCACGAGTGTGCCCGCGCCGGTCTTGTTCAGGCTGCCAATGCCCGCGACTTGACCGGCAAAGAACAGAGTCCCGGCGCCCCGGGGGTCCACCCGCACTGTGGCCGTGCCTCCGCCCAAAATGAGGTTGCCCCGCAGGGTCTGAGGGTTGGTGGCGAAGGTGCTGGCGAGCTCGGCCCCGCCCGCGAGGACGATGTTCTCGCTGTTGGTCAAAGCCGAGGAGGTGTTGTTGAAAAATTGCAGGCTTGCGTTGGAGGCCACCAACGTGGCCGCGTTGGCGTCGCCGAAAGGTGTGCTGCTGTTCACCGCCACCACGCTGCCCTCCTCGACTCTGAGCGTCCCCAGGGAGGTTGTGCCTATGTTGATGATGAATTGGTTGGTGCCGACCTTGGTCAGAGTGTTGGTGCCGCCGCTGATGACCGTGCCTCCGAACGAGGTGTCGAAGCGCGCCGTGCCCCCGACCGACGCGTCCGCGCTCAAGGCCAGCCGGAACCCCGAGGCGGAGTTGCTGCCGAGGTTGACCAGTGCGCCCTTGCCCCCCATGCCCGCACCGCTGACGGTGACCGTTTCGCCCCCGAGGCTGCGCGCGTTGAGGTCGAGGGTTGCGCCGTTCTCGACCGTGGTGCCGCCGGTGGTGAGGCCCAAGGCGTTGCTGTTGCCCACCCGCAGGAGGCCCTGCGAAATGATCGTAATGCCGTTGTAGCTGTTGGAGGCGGATAGGGCCAGGGTGCCTCCGCCGGATTTGGTCAGTCCGGCCGTGCCGCTGCTGTTGGAGAGCCTGCCGGTCATGGTCGCCGTGTTCGTCGGCACCGTGACGGTGAGATTGGTCCCGCCCAGATCGATGGCGTTGGTGAAGACAAGGTTGGTGCTGTTGTTCGGCGGGGTAAGTATCAGATTCGTGGAACCCTTGGCCAGCCCGCCAGCGGCGAAGAAACAGACCAAGGGAGCCAGCCAAAAGAGGGTAAGGGCGGGGAAATTCGGAGGAAGGAAATCGAGGACACCCCTCGGTGGAAATTTCCCGCCGTTCCTCATGGCTGGCCGGCCGGTTCGACGTTGACCCGCATTTCCGGTTCGAGGCCCCCGCGGCCCCAGACGCCGATTTCCCAAGGATTGAGTTCCTTGTCCGGGTCGGGCCGGATCGTGTTGTTTTCTTCGACCAGACCGCGGATCGAGGTAAGCAGGAGTCCCGGTTGGGCGCCGCCCTCGATGGTGTTGTTGATCAGCTTGATGTTGTTGAAGGCTCCGGCCGGAGCCAACGTGCCATCGCCGCCCACCGCAACGATCGCGATGCCCATGCCGCGACCCTCGGTGATGACATTGTCCGCGATGATCAAGTCATCCGCCATGCCGGCCTCTAGCCACCAGTATTCCGGTGAGATCAAGATGCCGCTCATCACGGAACCGGTGATTTTGTTGCCGGTGATTTCGCCGCGGCCGGCCTTGACGAGGATGCCACGCGAGCGGTTCCAGCCGAGTCGGCAATTGCGGATGGAGAAGCCGTTTCCGATGCCGTCGGCGTCGCAAATGGCGGTCGCTAATCCGACGCCTTCCGCCTCGGCATCCAGCACCACGCGGTAGGCGTCGTTAAGTGATTCGCGCTTCATGTTCGGGTTGAGGTTGCGACTGATCAAATCCTCGCGCTCCTCCTTGGTGATTTGGCCGTCGGGCTCGATCGAAACAATGCGGCGGTTGGCGGGTCGCTTTCCCTCGACCGTGAGAAACTGCACGGTGTCGCCTGCGCGCATCCGCATGACTTCCTTGGCCAGCACGCGGAGGGAGGTTCCTTCGGCCTTGGTCACAAAGTGGAAATCGCCATTGATCGCGAAGGCGTCGTCGCCCTGGTGGAAGGCCACGCACTCCTCATACGACGGCCCCTGCCGTGCGTTCTTCGAATGGAAGGCGTCGGCGTTCATCGAGCGCAAGCGGGGCATGGCGCGGACCACCGGGTCGCTCTCGGGCGCAAGGCGTTCCACCCGGCAGCGGAGGTAGCGCGAGTTGTTGCAGCTGTTCTCGAAGAACCCGAAGGTCGGGCCGGAGTGCAGAGTGATGTCTTGAAAGACCAGTCCCTCGCTGTCTGACGCCATGATGGCATGAGGCTGGAAGCCGCCGGGCGCATACTTCACGCTGATCACCGCGATATCGCCGACACGCTCGAAGGCAAACTCTTCGGTGTTGCGGGCCTTGGTGATGACGGCGCGCATCGGGCCATCCATCGTGCAGTTCGCGGCGTAGTGGGTGATCCGGGCGCGGAGCCGCCCGGTCTCCGGGTTGAAGATCTCGATCGAGCCGTTCACCTCGCCGGGTTCGGCGTAACCGTCGATGATTTCGGTCGTGAAGCGTTTGGTGTCCTCCGAGATCTCCACGATCCGTCCTTGGGTGAAGGGGAGGGGATCGTAGTCAATGGTGAGGCCTCGGAGGGTGAGGTTGCGGCAGTTCTTGATGGTGATTGCCCGGGTGGTCTCGGTGCAGACCATCTCGACTCCGTCCATCACCAGCGTCACATCCTCCAAGCCCTCCAGGAGCAAGTGAGCCATGTTTTGTGGAACGACGCGGTAACGTCCGGGAGGGACAGTGACCGTCTTCTCCCCCGCGGCAAGGGCGCTGGTGATGATCTCCCGCAGGTCGGCCAGAACCTCCCCCGCAGCAGGTGCCAGCGCGGGGGCTGGGGCGGGTTGTGGCGTTGCCGTTGGTTGGACCGGAGTAGTGGCTGGGGAGGTTGGCACGGAGTGGGCAGTTTCCGCGGGTGCCGACACCACGGAATTGGCTGGTGGTTCTGGCTCGGCGGCCGGCGGCGGCGCTGCGGGAGGTTGGCGGCAGCCAGCGCAGGCCAGTGCGGCCAGGCACGTGAGGGTGAGGAGATGGTGGGTCTTGGATTCCATGAAGATCAATAATTTCCGTTGCAGAACTTCCAACGTTTCTCAAAAACGTTGCCGATGGGCACATTTTCCTCCGGCATGCGCGCCCATTCCTCCGCTGTGTGGGCCGTCACGCGGCCGTCTGCCCAGAGCACGTGGCCCCGGCCATTGTGCCTCGTGGCAAAGGATGTGCCGTTGCTCTGCGATGCATTCGGATCAAAGACGTTGGCGAGACCGCCGTAAAAGTTGTTCTGGAAAACGACGTCGATCAGCACCGGAAGTTTGGCCAGCCGCTGCACGGCGGAGACGCGGTCCACGTTGTGATTGTTGGCTTTGAAAGTATCCCGGTTGCTGTTCAATTGGGCATTGTAACCATAATGCATCGGATACCGTGGGTCGCTGGGCTTCGCATTTGGCATCATGGTCCACGACGTTTGGCCTGTCGGCGAGGTAGCCGGGGCGCCCGGGGAAACGAAGACCGCGCGACTCTGCCCGACGTAGGGCCAAATGTCCACCAGCCAGCCCGTCGTGGGCCCCGGGGTGACCGGAGGGGTCCATACTCCGCCGCTGTCGCCCCAGCCGCCGCGGGGAAATGCTCCGTTGTTTTCGGCGATGGACGAGGCGATCGCGACGCCGATCGATTTCATTTGGGCCATGGATTTGGCCGCGTCACCGCGTCCCAGCATGGACTGGGCGGCGGGAATGGCAATCGCCGCAAGGACGGCTATGATGGCCACGACGGCGAGCAGTTCGATCAGCGTGAAGGCTATGATCGAACGGCTTGATGGGGGGATGGGCCGACGCTTCGGTCCGTTGCCCGGCGGTTTGTTCAGGGGGAACATATTAAGATGAATTAAGAAAGTATGTTGACACCAAAGGCTGGATGCGTCAATATCTTTCTTGGATCAACCAAGCCAATGATGTTTGATGGCAGTATGAGCAGCGCGACGCGTCGGGCAAGTCCGAAGCATCTCCAGCTTTCGAAGGTCTTGGAGGCCGAGTTGCGGCAGATGGAGGCAGGAGTGTCTGTGCCCCCGGTGACCGCCTTGATGACCCGTTTCGGGGTCTCGCAGGGGACCGTCGTCCACGCCCTGCGTAATTTACGGACCAAGGGCGTGGTGGCCCGTCCGCCCGGCCGGAAACGCCTTGTGGTGCTCGGGCGCCCGGGGCGCCCCGATGCCGTGCTCAATGTGCTCCTGCTGCGCTCGCCGTGGAGTTCGCCGGACTACGACGCGATGAACTATGCGCTTTTGGAAGAAGCCAACCGTCAGCGTTTGCACCTCGAAACGCTGCATGCCACCGACAAGGATCGCGAGGATTTGGTCCGCACGCTCCGTTCCTTCGATGCCCTCCTGCTCATGCCCTCGTCGACTGATCCTTCGCACCTCCTGTCCGCGGTGGAGGAGAGCGGTTTGCCGACCGTCATGCTCTGGGAAGATCCTCCGAGCACGGCAATTTTCAGCGTGGCCGATGAGAATTTCCGGGTAGGGCAAAGCGCCGTCGAATTTCTTCTCGGCCTGGGGCATCGTCGCGTGGTGGCTTTTCTGAGCGAGCCGACCCAGTCGTCGGTCCGGAAAAAGCGTCTGGCCGGCTGGGAGCACGCTCTGCGCAGTGCCGGCGAGCGCCATCCGAAGCATTTCACCATCAACTGCTCGGTCGAGCCCGGCACGGAGGCCATCGTCGGCTCCTATGAACGCCTGCGCCGCTGGCTCTTCCAGAATGGGAACCGGCTGCCCGCCACGTCCGTGTTCTGCTTGGACTGGACTGGGGCGCTCGGCATGCTCCGCGCTCTGCGTGAGGTGGGCATCGAGGTTCCCCGTGATGTCAGCATCCTGACCCATGGCGGCAGCAACCGGTTGTGCGAGTTCACCAATCCGGCACTCTCAGTCATTCAGAGCAGCACCGAAGACTTTGCCGCCGAGGCGCTGGGACTTCTGAAATCAGCCTGCCTTGGCGACCCGACGGTCGAGCGCACGGTTCACCTGCCGGCCAACACCATCGAACGCGAATCCACAGCACCTCCACCGAAATAGACCACAACCATCCCCCCGCCATGAAACTTCTCCCCCTCCTTTGTTCGGCCTGCCTCGCCGTTTCGCTTTCCCCTCTTGCCGCCGAGGACGGCCTGCTGCCCAACCCCTCATTCGAGCAGGTCTCTGAGGGGCGGCCCACGGGCTTTCGCAATTTCCTGTCGCCAGCCGAAGCGCCGCCGGGCGACAATTTTGTGCAGGATGGAATGGAAGGTGAGATGACCCATACGGGTCGCCGGGCCCTGCAGTTCTACTTTCCCGATGGGGCTGAAATCACCCAGTCCGTGTGGATGGCCGACCCGCGCTTGGGCGGTTGCCGGGCGGAGCCAGGGCGCTACACCTGCAGCTTCTGGGCCAAGGCCGAGAACATGGTTGAAGGGCTTCATCTCTGGGTCACCCTCACGGGGTATGGTGCGGACAACGCAAAAACTGGGGAAGTTGCTCGCAGCGAATATCTTCGACGGCCCGATCTGCCGGAGGGCGAGTGGAAGCAATTCAGCTTCACCTTTGATGTCCCCGTCCAGGACGGGGTGGCCAGTTTGGCCCCGTCGATCATCTTCAAGACCCACCCTGATGCCCGGATCCACCCGGTCCCTGCTGACACTCGCATTTTGGTCGATGACGTGCAGATTGCGAAGGAGTGAGCTTTATGCGCATCCGGAGCCTGCCGACGTTTTGCCTTGCGGCGATTCTCCTCCTCCCGACCACCGCTGGCTGGGCCGTAGGGGAGGCGGCCGCCTCGCCTTGGTCCGGCACGCGGCGCTGGCTCGGGCCCGAGTGGTATGCCGGCCCGCTGCAGGATTGGCAGGTTGTTGACGGACGGCTCCAAGCGACGCCGCGCGGC
>JBGSSV010000144.1:0-37765 GCA_041736875.1 Chthoniobacterales bacterium
CGGGCCTGGGCCTCGGCGTCCTTGCCCGCGAGGCCGAGGGCCTCGTTTTCCGCCGCCCGCCGCGCTTCCTCGGACGGCTCGGTGAACATGCTCGAAACGGCGTTGGCCCCGAGGTCCATCATGGAGGAAATGAGCCGTCCCGCATCTTCCACCGGGGCGCTGAAACTGACCATGATCTGTCCGCTGTAACCGACGATTTTCGGGGCCGGGGGTTTCTTGCCGCTCTCGGCTTGGGGGCGGTTGAATTCCGGGCGGATGTTGACCGCGGTGGTCTGGAGACGGCCGACCTTGGCTTCTTTGAGCGCGGCGACGACAGCCTGGGAGCGGCGGGTGATGTCCTCGCGGACCGCGGCCTCCTCGGGGCCGGCCGCCTCGAAGCCGAGTTGCACGATGGCCAGAGTGTTGGGCACGCGGATCTCGGCCCGGCCCGGGACGGAAACCGAGGGCGGCGGCATCTGCGCCGCAGTCAGGTGCGCGAGAGCGAGGAGGGTGGCGAGGGTGGTGGCGAGTGGTTTCATTATTCGGGTGCGTTTTCGATCAGTTGGGAAGGGGATGCCTGGCCGCGCCGCTGGCGTCCACGTCGGCGGGCCAGCGCGCGCATATCCACCGCGACGTCGTCCTTTTCGTAAATCTCGCGGCCGATCAGGTGTTCGACGATGTCCTCGATCGAGACGACCCCGACGAACCCGCCGTATTCATCAACCACGGCGGCGAGTTGCTGGTTGTTGGTCACCAGCGTCTGCAGCGCACTCGAGGCCGCCGCCATTTCCGGGATGTAGGTCATGGTGTGCTGGAGTTCCTTGATCGTGCGCGAACCGTGGCCGGTGGCAACGCTGTGGAGAATGTCGCGCCGCCGCGCCAGGCCCGTGATCTCGTCGAGATTGCCGCCGTGGACCGGCATGCGGCTGAAGCGAATGCTTGGATGCTCGGCCAGGACCTCCGCGGCCGTCATGTCCTCGTCGAGGGCGACCACGACGTTGCGAGGGGTCAGGATGTCCGCCACGCGCGTGCTCGAGAGGCTCAGGGCGTTCTGTATGAGGTCGCGCGCCCCGCTCGTCAGGGTGCCCTCGCGTGCGCCTTTCTCCGCCAGCAGGATGATCTCGCGACCCGAGGCGCTCTCCTCGGGTTTCTGCCGGACGATCAGGCGGACGATGATGTTGCAGACGTGGGTCAGCGGCCGGAGCAGGCGGCGCATCCAGTAGAGCGGAATCGCCGCATGCTTCTGCAGGCCGGCGCGGTAGGCCACTCCGAGATTTTTCGGGACGACCTCGGAGAAAATCAGAATGGCCAGGGTCATCACGGCCGAGACCACACCGAGGGCGGCGTCGCCGTAGAGCTTGGTCGCGATGCCGCCAACGATGACCGCGCCCAGCGTGTTGGCGATGGTGTTGAGGGTCAGAATGGACGAGATGGTCTCCTCGATGTGATCGCGTGAATCCTCAAAGATTTTTCCCCGTCGGGGATGCTTCTCCTTCAAAGCCTCCACTTCGGCGGTCGTGGTGCTGAGGAACATCGCTTCGAGGAGCGAGCAGAAGAATGAAACACCGAGCGTAAAGGCCACGGCGAGGATCAGGGCGGTCATGGAAGCGTTGCAGTCACAAACATTGTATTATGCTCCGCCCCGGCGCTGTCGGCAACCTTTGTGCCTTGACTAAGCCCCGCCGGCAGGGAGGCTTTAGGCTTTCCTCCCCAGCCTCACCATGAAACGTCTCCTCCTTCTCCCTTTGCTCACCGCGTCCACTCTGGCCGCGCCAGCCCAGGACCAACTCGCCGCGGTCCCCGCCTGGGGCCGGTCCGCTGTCTGGTATCAGATTTTTCCCGAGCGCTTCCGCAATGCCGACCCCTCGAACGACCCGACTCGCGACACTTTGGAGATGCACTTCCCCAACGTCGACAACTGGCAGGTCACCCCATGGACGCGTGACTACTACGAGCGTGATGTGTGGGAGAAAGCCATCGGACCCGACTTCTACGAGAACGGGGTCTTCCACCGGCGGTTCGGCGGCGACCTGCAGGGCGTGATCGACAAACTCGACTACCTCAAGGGCCTCGGGATCACCGCGATCAAACTCAACCCCGTCTTCTGGGGCCGCTCGCAGCACAAATACGACGGCAACACCTTCCACCACATCGATCCCAACTTCGGTCCCGACCCGAAGGGCGACATCGAGATCATCCGCCACGGCGGCGAGACGGCCGACCCGGCCACGTGGAAGTGGACCGCGGCCGACAAGCTCTTCCTCGAACTCGTCAAGCAGGCCCACGAACGAGGCATGAAGGTGGTCATTGACGGCGTCTTCAACCACACCGGACGCGACTTCTTCGCCTTCCGAGACCTTCGGATCAACGGCGAGAAGTCGCCCTATGTCGATTGGTTCACCATCAAGTCGTTCGACGACCCCGCGACGCGCCGCAATGAACTGCGCTACGCGGGCTGGGCCGGCTTCTTCACCTTGCCGGAGTTCCGCAACAACGAGGACGGCACCGACCTCCACCCCGAGGTGAAGAAATACATTTTCGACTCCACGCGCCGGTGGATGGATCCCGATGGTGACGGCAATCCGGCCGACGGTATTGACGGTTGGCGGTTGGATGTGGCCGAGGAGGTGCCCGATCAATTCTGGCGCGACTGGAACAAGCTCGTCTCCAGCATCAATCCGCAGGCGATCACCATCCCGGAGGTTTGGACCAACGCGGCCGACTACCTCAAGCGGACCGGTTTCATGTCGGCGATGAATTACTACGCCTTCGCCATGCCGGTGAAGGCCTACCTCATCGACAACAGCGTCAAACCCTCCCGCTTCGGCGAGCTGCTCAACCAACGCCGCGAGCAATTCCCCCCCGAGGTGCAACTGGCGCTGTGGAACCTCATGGATTCCCACGACACCGACCGTCTCGCCCAGATGGTGGTCAACCGCAACACCTCCGGCCAATACGCCAACGCCGAAAAGTTCGACTACGACGAGCCCGGCAACTCGGCGCGCCAGAGCGACCAATACAGCGTGAGCAAGCCGAGCGACGACGACCGCGCCATCCAGCGCCTCATCCACCTCTTCCAACTCACCTACGTCGGCGCCCCGATGTTCTACTATGGTGTCGAGGCCGGCATGTGGGGCGGGGATGACCCGGATTGCCGCAAGCCGATGGCGTGGGATGACCTCAAGATGGACCTCGAGAAAATCGACCCCCGCGGGCGGCCGCGGACGGAAGACGATCCGAATGTTGACAAGGACATGGTGGATTTCTTCCGCCAGGCCATCGCCCTGCACCACGACAACGCGGCTTTCAAGACCGCCGACTTCGAGGTCGTCGTGGCGGACGACCAGCGCAATGTCTTCGGCTACACCCGCGGCAGCGGGACCGACCGGCGCGTCGTCCTGCTCAACCGCTCGACTGAACCGCAGACCGTGTCCATTCCAGCACCGGTCAAGGAAGTCGTCTTTGCCAGCCGGGGCACTCCAGACGCCGTCAAACTCTCGACCTCCGGCGAAGTCACCCTGCCGCCGCTCACCGGGGCCGTGCTCAAATGAGGTGGTCGTCGAAATTCTCCGCCTTTTGATTGCCTCGGCGCATGAATCTGCATACTATTAGCAAATCTAATGACTAAGCCCGTTGCCTTCACCAACACGGTGCTCCGCGACGGGCACCAGTCCCTTGCCGCAACGCGGATGAAGACGGAGCAAATGCTCCCGGCTTTGGCCGACCTGGATGCCCTCGGATTTTACCAGCTCGAAACATGGGGCGGGGCGACCATTGATTCCTGCCTGCGCTATCTCGGGGAGAATCCATTCGCCCGCATTACCGCGCTCAAGCAGGGTGCGCCCAAGACCCCGCACGGCATGCTCCTCCGCGGGCAGAATATCGTGCAATACACGAGCTTCCCCGACGATGTGGTCGAGGCTTTCGTCAACTGCACGACCAATCGCGGCATGGATGTGCTCCGCATTTTCGACGCCCTCAACGACCCGCGGAATCTGGCCACGGCCGTCCGCACCACCCTGGCGGCCGGCAAGCAGGCCCGCGGCGAAATTTGCTACACGATCAGCCCCGTCCACACGACCAAGGCCTTCGTCGAATTCGGCCAAGCCCTCGTCGAAATGGGGTGCCAGTCGGTCAGCATCAAGGACATGGCCGGCTTGATCACGCCGAAGGTGGCTTACGAATTGGTTTCCTCGCTCAAAAAACGCTTCAGCGTGCCGATCATTCTCCACAGCCACGATACGGCCGGACTCGCTGCATCGTCCTATCTCGCGGCCATCGAGGCCGGGGTTGATGCGGTTGAGACTTCCATCGTGCCCTTCGCCAACGGCACATCCCAGCCTGATACGCTGCGCATGATGGCCCTGCTCGAGGGACATCCGCGTTGTCCGGACTACGATCGCGAACGCCTCGCACGCCTGCGCACGCATTTTGAAAAAGTTTACGAGGAACTCTCGGCCTTCACCAGCCCGGCCAACGAGCGGGTCGATGTCGACATTCTGACCTATCAGGTGCCCGGTGGCATGCTGAGCAACTTCCGCAACCAGTTGAAGGACCAGGGCATGGCCGCGCGCTATGACGAGGTGCTCAAGGAAATGCCCGTCGTGCGGGCGGCCCTCGGCTACATTCCGCTCGTCACGCCCACCTCCCAGATCGTCGGCACACAGGCCATGCTCAATGTGAAGTTCGGCCGGTGGAAAATGATCTCGCAACCGGCGCAAGATGTCGTCTTGGGCAAATACGGCCGCACCCCCGGTCCGGTGGACGCGGAGTTGCTCGCCTTGGTCGAAAAGCAGAGCGGGACCAAGGCCGTGGCCGGGCGCCCGGCCGACTTGCTCTCGCCCGGCCTGCCCGCCCTGCGGACCAAACTCCGCGAAAAGGGATTTCCCGAGGACGATGAGACCGCCGTGCTCTTCGCCATGTTTCCGGTCGAGACCGAAAAGCTTTTGCGCGGCGAGAAGCCCGGCGAAATCAAGCAGGCCGCCGCGCCGGCTGCGGCCCCCGCCGCTCCCGCGCCCGAGGCGAATGCTGGCCCGGCCCAACGTTATGTCTTGCACATCGAAGGACAGAGGCATGACGTCGAAATCCAGGAACTGAAAGCATGAGCCCAAACCTTTTTGCCGAGCAACTCGGGCTGACGGAATTTTCCGCCGCCAGCCTGGCCGAATGGAAAGCGGCGGCCGAGGCCACCCTCAAGGGCAAGCCGTTGGACAAACTGACGAGCCGCACGCCCGACGGACTCACGGTCGAGCCCCTCTACCAGCAGGAAAACTTTTCGGCTCTCCCCGGGGCGGAAAACGATCCGGGTGTCTTCCCCTATGTGCGCGGTGCCAAGGTTTCGGCCGATTGGACCACGGTGGCCGAGGGAGCGGATGTGCTCGCACCCGGCTGGACCAATGTGGCGGCCGATGAGGTCCACGAGAACGGCGGCACGGCCGTGCAGGAAGTCGCCTTTGCTTGGGCCGCCGGTCTGAAAATTCTGCGCACAGCCGAATCCGAGGGGCGCTCAATCGACGAGGCGGCCGGGAAAATCCGTTTCACTTTTGCCGCCGGCGGCGAGTTTTTTGTCGCGCTGGCCAAGCTGCGCGCTGCGCGTTTCGGTTGGGCCCGGATTGTCACCGCCAGCGGCGGATCGCCCGAGGCTGCCCGCATGGTCATCCACGCCTGCACCTCCCGCTGGCAGCAGTCATCACTCGATCCCCACACCAACATGCTCCGCTCCACCGTCTCGGCCTACGCCGCCGTGCTCGGCGGTTGCGACAGCCTCGTCGTTTCGCCCTTCGATGAGGTTTTTCGTCAGCCCGATGATTTTTCCCGGCGGATCGCGCTCAACACGCAGACGATCCTGCGCGAGGAATGCCACGCTGCCGCCGTGTCCGACCCGGCCGGCGGGTCGTGGTTCGTCGAGAACCTGACCCGGGAAATCGCGGAGTCCGCCTGGAAAGAATTGCAGAAATCGGAGCAGGGCGGCGATGAAGACTGCGTGGCCAAGGCGGCGCAAAACCAGCGTCAGACGCTCTCCCAACGACGGCGCATCATGGTCGGCGTCAATCAATACGCCAACGCGACCGACCAACCGCTGCCCGCGACCCGCCAGACGTCAGCCGAACGCCTGGCCGGCGGGTTCGAGCAATTGCGCGCCTGCGCCCACGCTTTCGCCGCCCGCCACGGGTCGGCGCCCCAAATCTTTTTGCTCACCATGGGACCGCTCCGGCAACACAAGGCCCGGGCGGATTTCGTGCGCGGATTTCTCGAGCCGGGCGGGTTTGAGGTTAAAATCCCGTCCGGTTTCGAGACTCCCGCCGCGGCTGCGCAGGCTGCCCGCGAGTCGGGCGCGCTGGCCGCCGTGCTCTGCTCGACCGATGACACCTACGCGGATCTCGTCCCGGCGACCCTCGCCGCCCTGGAGGGGACCATGCCCCTGCTCCTCGCCGGGTATCCGGCCGATCAGGTCGAGGCCTTCAAGGCCGCGGGCATCGCTGACTTCATCCATCTCAAAGCCGACTGCGGGGCCTTCCTCGCGGAATGGCAGAAGAAACTTGGAGTGGCCTCATGAGCAAAATCCCGAATTTTTCCGCCCTGCCGCTGGATCTCGAGCGCGGCCCTCGTCCGCCCGCCGTGGCGGACGGACCGGCTTGGACCACGATGGAGCAAATCGACGTCAAACCGGTTTACCGTCCGTCCGATCTCGCCACCTGCCCGCAGCTCGGTTTCACCGCGGGCCTCCCGCCCTTCTTGCGCGGGCCTTACGCCACGATGTATGTGACCCGCCCGTGGACCGTGCGGCAATACGCCGGGTTTTCCACCGCGCGCGAGAGCAACGCCTTCTACCGCCGCAACCTCGCGGCGGGTCAGATGGGACTTTCCATCGCCTTCGATCTGGCCACGCATCGCGGCTACGATTCCGACCACCCGCGCGTCGTTGGCGACGTGGGCAAAGCTGGCGTGGCCGTGGACTCCGTCCTGGACATGAAGGTCCTCTTTGACGGCATCCCGCTCGACCGCATGTCCGTTTCCATGACGATGAACGGCGCGGTTTTGCCGGTGCTGGCCTTCTACATTGTCGCCGCGGAGGAGCAGGGCGTGTCGGCAGAGAAACTCACCGGCACGATCCAGAACGACATCCTCAAGGAATACATGGTGCGCAACACCTACATCTATCCGCCCGAGGCCTCGATGCGCATCATCGCCGACATCTTTTCCTACACTTCGCAGCACATGCCGAAGTTCAACAGCATCAGCATTTCCGGCTACCACATGCAGGAAGCCGGGGCCACGGCCGACCTCGAAATGGCCTACACGCTGGCCGATGGCGTGGAATACGTCCGGGCGGGCATGAAGGCCGGTATTCCCATCGATGCCTTTGCCCCGCGTTTGTCGTTCTTTTGGGCGCAGGGCAAGAACATGTTCATGGAGATCGCCAAGATGCGCGCCGCCCGTGTCCTCTGGGCCAAGCTGCTCAAGGGACTCGGGGCGGAAAACCCCAAGTCGCTCGCCTTGCGCACCCACTCCCAGACGTCCGGCTGGAGCCTGACCGAGCAGGATCCTTTCAACAACGTCATCCGCACCTGCGTCGAAGCCATGGCCGCGGCCTTCGGGGGCACGCAGTCACTGCACACCAACTCGCTCGACGAGGCCATTGCGCTGCCGACCGATTTCTCCGCCCGCATCGCCCGCAACACCCAGCTTTTCCTCCAAGACGAAACGGGCATTTGCCGCACGGTGGATCCGTGGGGCGGATCATATTTCGTCGAGAGCCTGACCCGCGATCTGATGGAGCGGGCCTGGACCCACATCGTCGAGGTGGAGAAGCTCGGCGGCATGGCCAAAGCCATCGGCACCGGCTTGCCCAAGATGCGCATCGAGGAGGCCGCAGCCCGCCGCCAGGCCCAGATCGATTCCGCACGCGAGATCATCGTGGGCGTCAATCATGGCCGCCTGGCCAAGGAGGACCCGCTGGATATTCTCGAGGTGGACAACACCGCCGTGCGCGAGGAGCAGGTGGCGCAACTCCAGAAGCTCCGGGCCGAACGCGATCAGCCCCGGGTTGAGGCCGCGCTCAAGGCCCTGACCGAGGCGGCCCGGAACGAAAACGGCAACCTGCTGGCCCTCGCGGTGGAAGCCGCGCGCGCCCGGGCGACGCTCGGCGAGATTTCCGATGCGATGGAGGAGGTCTATGGTCGTCACATGGCCGTGGTTCGTTCCATCTCCGGCGTCTACGGCCGCGAATTCGGCGAGAGCAAATCCATCGCCGAGGTGCGGGGCCTCTGCGAGAGCTTCGAGGCCCAACACGGACGGCGTCCGCGCATCCTTGTTGCCAAGATGGGCCAGGACGGGCACGACCGCGGGGCCAAAGTTGTGGCCACGGCTTACGCCGACCTCGGCTTCGATGTCGATATCGGCCCGCTTTTTCAGACGCCCGAGGAAACCGCCAAGCAGGCGGTGGAGAACGACGTCCACATCGTCGGCTTCAGCTCCCTCGCCGGCGGCCACAAAACCCTGCTGCCGCAGTTGGTCGGCGAGCTGAAAAAACTCGGTCGTGGCGACATCCTCGTGGTCATCGGCGGAGTTATTCCTGCGCAGGATTACGACTACCTGCGCGAGCACGGTGCCGCCGAAATCTTCGGCCCGGGCACGGTCATACCGGACGCCGCCAAGCGCCTCCTCACCGACCTCGAAACACGGGTCAAGGCCTGAGCCGCACGGCAAGGTCAAGGGCCGGAGGTTCCTGACCTGCCCGCGGGCGCGAGGCACAAAAAAACCGTGATGCGTAGAGCATCACGGCCGGACCAGGAGGACGTGTTTACCTTGCCGAGCCAACCAGATCCGCGCCGGCCCGTGCCGAGCCGACGGGCGAGAGGTTGAGCATCCGGCGGTAGACCTCCGTGGTTAGTGCCGCCGTGCGTTCCCAGGTGAAATGCGCGGCCCGCTCGCGTCCCTTCGCCACCAGCGATCGGGTCATGGGTTCGTCGTTGAGGCAGTTCCTCATGGCCAGGGCGATCGCACCGACATCGAGGGGGTTCACCAGCATTGCCGCCTCACCGGCCACCTCCGGAAGCGATGTCGTGTTCGAAGTCACCACCGGAAGCCCGGCGGCGAACGCCTCCAGCACCGGCAGTCCGAATCCCTCGTGCAGCGACGGCAAGACCAGGGCGGCCGCCTGCCGGTAGAGCGGGACTAGGTCGGCCTCTGGAACATGCCGCAGCCACCGCAGGGTGCCCGCATCGCCGTGTTCGAGTTCCGCGATGTCCGCGGCACAATTCCACCCGGCGCGTCCAGCCACGACCAGAGGCACTTGCCGCCGCACGAGGGAGGGGAGTGTCCGGTGTGCCTCGATGATGCGGCGGAGGTTTTTCCGCGGTTGCAAGGTGCCGACAAACAGAAAATAGCGGTCCGGCAGCTGGTGGGCGGAGCGAACCCGGCTCAACTCGGCGGCCGGAACCTCATCGAACCACCACTTGCCCACGCCGAGCGGGGTGACGGTGATTTTCTCCGCCGGCAAACCGAAGCACCGGACAATCTCGCGTTTGGATGCTTGGGAAATGGTCAGCACGTGATCGGCCCACCGCGCCGAACGCTTCCAGAGAGCGTTCTTCAGCGTCTTGAACGAGTAGCCAATCCACTCGGGGTGGGAGAGGGGAATGGCATCCTGCAGGGTCGCCACAACCGGGACGCCGGCGAACTTTGGGATGAAATGGTCCGTGGCATGCACCAAATCGGCTCCGCCCGTCAGCCTTTTCGCGGCGATGGGAAAGTCCTGGTTGGTTGCGAGGGAGAAGGCGGCCTGCCGGAGAAAGGACCCGGCATCAGCTGCTCGCTCGCCGTTGACCGGACGCGATCTACGGCCGGAAAAAACGAACGGATGGATCTCCACATCCCCTTGCCGCTCGAGGCATTTGCGGAGTTCCCCGACGTAGCGCCCGATCCCGTCCAGAGAATCCTCGCGCAGCGCGCGTTGGAGGACAGTGGTGCCGTAGGCTATTCGCATTGCTGGTCGTTCAATCAGGGGACTTAACCGGAGGCTTCAGGCTCTCGGCTTCGCTGTGGCCTTCCTTTTTGGCACTCTTCTTCTCTAAACTAAACTGACGCCGCGTCGATAAAATCCCGCAACCGGTGTCGGGCGCGCCGTCGCCATGTGCTCAGGATGCCTTGGAGCCCATCTGCGGATCGAGGCGCGGCGGCCAAGCGAGGCGGAAGTCAGTGTCCGTCACGGTTAGGTTCGGGTTGTAGGCCGGGTCGGCCTTGAGCCAGCGGCCCCAACGTTCCTGTATAAGCTTTTGCTCCATCGCTGCGCGGGTGTGCTTTTCCGGCGTTTTGTCGGCCCCACGGGAGACCGATTCGTGGTGGAGCAGTTCCGCATACGGCGTCCAGATGTTCCGGTTGCCGGCCTGCTTCAATCGGAGGCAGAGGTCGACGTCGTTCCCGGTCACAGGAAGGCGTTCGTCAAGTCCGCCGGTCGTCAAGTAGAGATCCCTCCGCACGGCGAGGCAGGCTGCCGTGACGGCGCTGAATTCTTGACGCAAGACCGCGCGCCCAAAATAGCCGGCTTGCCCGCGCCCCAGGCGGCGGTGGGCGTGGCCGGCCACCGGTCCGATTCCGAGCAAGACGCCGCCGTGTTGGAGGCCGAGATTACCCGGATACCACAGCCGCGCACCGACCGCGCCGACACCCGGTTGCATGGCGACAGACACCAGTTCGTCCAGCCAGTCCGCGTTGAGCACTTCCACATCGTTGTTGAGAAGGACAAGAACCTCGCCCGCAGCGCGGCGCGCGCCCTCGTTGTTCAGCGCGGAGAAGTTGAACGGTCCGGACATCGGCATCACGCGGACCCGCGGGTCGGCGAGGCCCCGCAAATATGCGACGCTCTCCGGCTCGGTGGTGTCGTTGTCGAGCACGAGAATCTCAAAGGGGCCGTAGCGTGTTTTCTCGAGGACCGAGACCAGGCATCGGCGCAGGAGCTCTCCACGGTCGCGGCTCGGGACGAGAAGGCTGACGAGCGGTGGCTGGGACGGAAGGGTATAGCGCACGCGGTTGGCCGAGGGCATTTCCGGGGACGGCGAGACCTCCGCCCGAACGCCGGCCTCGCGGAGGTGGTCCGCCACAGCCCTGCGTCCGGCCTCCATCGTGTAATGCTTGGCCTCCGAAGCTGCAGCGGTGCTTCCGGGCGAGGTGCGCCAATGGTAGAGCACACGAGGGATGTGCACGATGCGCTCGGGGTCCACGCGGTTCGCCACCCGCAGGGCAAGATCCCAGTCCTGCGAGCCCTCGAGGCCCTCGCGAAATCCGCCCAGCTCCATGATCAGGTCGCGACGGTAAACCCCGAGGTGGCTGATCATGTTCTGCGCCAGCAGCAACTCGCGGTTGAACTCGCACTTGAAATACGGATCGTGGCGGAGGCCGGACGAGGTGATCTTGTCCTCGTCGGAATAGATTAGGGCGGCGTCCGGATGCTCCGCGATGGTCCGCGCAACCAGCAGCAGCGCGTGGGCGGGAAGCAGGTCGTCGTGGTCCAGCAGCGCGATGAACTCGCCCGTGGCGAGCGCAAGAGCGGAGTTCGAGGCGCGCGAAATGTGGCCATTTTGTCCGCGGTAAACCACTTTTATGCGCGGTTCCTCCGCCGCATGACGATCGATCACACGGCGCACGTTGGGATTCGTCGATGCGTCATCGGCGAGGCAAAGCTCCCATTCCCCGTAGATCTGGCTGCGCACCGAGCGGATGGCCTCGTCCAAGTGAGCCGGGGCAGGATCATAGACGGGCATGATGACCGAAATAAGCGGGCGCGGGGCGAGTGAAGCGGCCTCAGCGTGAAGTCGCTGGCGAGCAGGGCCGTCGAGCGTGTCGTAGCGCTTGATCCAGCGGCCATAGTTGTTCCCGGCGCCCGTCAGTGAGCGAACAGCCGTGGACAGTTTGTGCCACGCCAAGGCACCCGCCCGCAGCGGTCGCGTCAGCCGCCAGCTCGAGCTGGCCAGCAGGGCGTAAATCCGGTCGGTCTGGCACGCAATGCGCGCATCGCGCTCATCGAGCGCTGCCCGAAGGCGTGCGATTTCTTCGTCCTGCGACATCGGGTGGATGGTGGCTAGGTCTTTGGCGCGGCTGCCTCCGCGAGGAAGGCGCGCGTTTCCCGGGCCTGCTCGGCAAAGGAGCGGATCCGGTCCTTGTGCGGGTTCACGTGCGACCGTAGGCGCCCGGGGTCGCGTATCGCATGCCGAACCGCCTGTCGGAACGCCATCGTGTCACCCATGGGGACGATAGTGCCGTTGACGCCATCGACCAGGTCTTCGACCGGGCCGCCGCAGTCGGTCGAGATGACCCAGATGTCGCGCAAGAGCGCCTCGCGCACGGTCAGGCCGAAACTCTCCTTCCAGAGCGAGGGGAAAAGCAGGACGTCGATGTCGGCGTAGTATTCATCGATCGTGTCCTGCGTGTAGGGTGCGGTGAGATCGAGACGGCCCCCGATCTTCCACTCCGCTGGGTGGATGGACCCATCGCCGTGGATCATGTCGAGATCACAGATCTTCAGCCGGTAGTCCGTTTCGTCCAGCCCCGCGAGGATCTCCCGGAGCCAGAAGTAACCCTTGTGCACGCCGCGGCCACCGAGAAAGGCCACGGTGACCGGTCCGCTCGGGCGGCCGCTGCGCGGACCCGCAGGTCGCACGCCGTTGCGGTTCACGCTGATCTGTCCGTCTGGGATGCCCGTGCGAAGATGCAGGTCGCGGAAGAAGGTGCTTGGTGTCAGCAGGTGGTCGACCCCTGCGAGGATGCGCCCTAGTTCGTGGAAACGATGCTGGGTGAACACGGCGTCGGGCGTGCAGCCGATGCAACGGAGGGGATCCACCCCGCTCTGGCCGCAATACTGGCCGGCGCCCGTGACCATGAATTGGCGCTCACAAATCCACCAGGCGTCGTGGAGAGTGACAACGTGGGGAAGACCTCGCTCCTGCGCGACCTTCACGAGGTCGGCGGAGAGCATCTGCACGCAGTGGAAGTGGATTACATCGGGCTGCTCGGCCTCGAGCACCGCCCCGAACAAGCGTGCGATCCGCGGCGAGCGATGGTCGTGCGGCGACTCGTCCGGCACCGGCAGGCGCACCGAGTAGACCGGCAGACCACACCAGGCATGGCGGCGCAGTGAGCCGAGAGGAAGGTCGGCATTGTGCGTCCCGGCGAAGATGGACACTTGCGTCCCCGGCAGCCGGGCCAGCTCCGCGGCAACCTGCTCCGCAACCACGGTGGCCCCGCCGAATGATTGCGGCGCGAAGTGGACATTGACCACGAGAATTTTCAGATCAGCAGAGCGGGCGGTATCGGCGGCTGGTGGTGGGGGGAAAGCCGCAGCCAGCAACGGTTCCAACTCGCGGCGCACGAGGGCATCCGGGTGGTGCGTGCGCAGCACGTGTTCGCGGGCTGCGGCACCGATCCGTTGGCGCAGCTCCGCATCCTGCACCAAACGCGTGATCGCATCCTCCCAGTCCGTCTGGTTGCGGGCCAGGAGGCCGGTGGCACCATCTTCGATCACGCGGCGGAACTCGGCGGAGGGCGAGCAGACGGAGGGGATGCGAAGGGCCGAGGCCTCGAGGAACTTGATGTTGCTTTTAGCGTCATTGAAGACAGAGGGCTCGAGCGGGGCTAGGTTGATATCGCAGCCCGCAAGCGCGGCCAGGTAGTCGGGGTAGGACGCCAGGGGAAGACGGACGGTGCGGTCGGCCACTGCGTTCAGCTCCGCTGGAACCCGGAGCGGTCCGGCCAATAGCAGCCTGACCTCTGGATGATTCTTCATGACGCGGGCCAGTGCCGGAGCGGCGAGGGCGAAGTCCGCGTCGTGAGTATCCGTGCCGCTGCCGTAGATAATCGTGACCGGGGCGTCCACGGCCCGCATGGGGGGAGCCTCTGCCGCGGCGAGCAGGTCCCGGTCGAGGGCGTTGTGCACGGTGAAGACACTGGTCTGGCCAGCGCGCCGGAACCGCTCGGCGATGCCTTCTGTGCTCGCGATGGCGTGGTCCACGTGGTCCAGCATGTCACGGTAGAACCGGGCACCCCGCAGCAGCTGATCCCGCTCCAACGGGGGCAGAGCCAGGAGGTTGCTGTTGGTGGCGTATTCTTCCAGATCGAAAACGAGGTCATCTATCTCGAAGAAGACGGTCATGCCGGCCGCTCGAGCCTCCTTCGCCACGGCGACGACCTCGGGGGTCGCCGGCGTTCGGTAGAAGATGACGCACCCGTGGGTGGCGAGCCCTGCGCGGCACGCGGACGTGTCGCACCACGAGACAACGGTGGCCGGCCAGCCCATGGATTCAAGGACCTGCACCTTCTGCCGGACGCGGTAGCGCAGGCATTGTGGAATGGAAACCTCGGCCACGATGAGCACACGGCGCGGGAGGCGATCCGGGGGCAGGTCGGCACGGAGATCCTGCTTCTCGGCCAGGGTGGCCACCGGGGTGGCACGGCCGGACCGGCGTGCCGCTTGCCGCGCTCTCCATGCGCAGGCGGAGACGAACCTGAGTGGTGCCGTCAGCCGCCAGCTGGTGCTGCTTTCCAACGCGGCGATCCGCGAAGCCAGGCGAGCGTTCTCCGACTCGACCTCGGCCGCGCGTCGGCTGAGGTCCCCGGCTTCCCGGTTCCGCGATGTCTGTTCGGCTCCGCTATCCATGTCTGTTCTCCGAGTGCGCCCGGGGCGTGGAGTCCGCCGCAAGACCGTGCCGCTTGGTCCGAGCAGCGGTGAGTAATCGGCGATTGGGGCCAGGATTCTTCATTTGAGTGGATGTTCCCTCCGTGTTGGTTGGGAACGTCCCAAGTGGTCGGCAAGGGAATTTACCCGCGGCGTGCAACCAAGGTCCAGCCAGCTACTGGGCGCGTTCGCACGATACCATTGGAAGCGAATGAGAGCATGTCGGCGGAGAGCGCAGGGTCAGCCTGCGGCCTGCAGCAGGCGGTCGAGGTTGTCGACGGAGATATGGTAGCCCGGCTCAAGATCGCGGACACCCGGAATTCTGGGCCGGCCGTCGCTGGGTAGAACGTAGCCAATGCGGTGCCCGGCATAGCTGGCGATGCTGTCCTGCACTTGGTTGATGTGGTTGAGGCCGATCACCACCGACCCAGCCGGCGAGAAGAGGGCGTTGTGCAACGCGGAGGTGTATTCGCCCACGATCACCCGCGCCCCAGCGAAGAGGGAGACTTGCTCAGGCCACGGCAGCTCCTCCGGAAACACGGTGAGGAAACCGCGCTGTTCAAGGAAGCTCCGGATCTCGGCCTCGTTGGCGAGGAAGCGGAAGTCCTGGCCGTGCGTGAGACGCCACCGCGACTTGGACACGAAAATCCGGGGTGGTGATGTCCGCGGCGGAACGGCTTGGCTATGCGCCAAGGCGCGGAAGTGATCCATGGCGGGATGGACAACCCTGTCGTGGAACAAGCTCGGCAGGAGCAGGAGTTCGGCCGCCTCGACTCGCTGGGTCTTCGCGTCGTAGATGCACAAATCCTCCCCGCGGATGAGAATCCTCAGGATGCTCATGCTGCGCTCGCCGGCCCAGTTGGACACCAGCAGTTTGAGATCGGGATAGATGGCCTTTAGTTCGAGAAACCCCACGACCTTGGGCAGCATCTCGAGCAGAAAGTGCCCGTAAATGTGCGAGGTCCAATGCCCGAGGTGGGCCACCGGGCTGCTGATCCGGACGACCGACTCCGCGTCGCGACCGGTCACGCCGGCATCTTCGCGGGGAAACATGCGTTGGGCGTAGGGAGGATGGACCCCGTGCCAGAACGCCGGCTTGCCGTCCATGAAGACCACATCCGCCCCCTTGACGGTGACGTCCCTCACACGAACCGCGGACAGATTGGGAAAGTCTAGGTCGCCCAGCAGCACCTTGGACGCTGGGGCTGCCCCGGGGAGTGGCTGCAAGGAGCGCTGTGCCCGGGCTCCTTTGATGAGCAGGGAGGAAGCCTCCCGCGCCCGATGCGAAACCAAAGCATGGAGATTGGTGATGGGAAGTGCCTCCGTTCCGCGCCATTGCGGGGGGGCACACTTGGCGTCCGGCGCGGATGAGCCGCCTCTCCCGCCGGGCGGCGGCGAGGCCACCTCGTCTCGGCACAAAATCAGGTCGAGCATTCGCTGGCTGTTCGCGGCACGGAGATCGTTGATTGCGGCGAGTTGTCCGGCCATCAGCTCGTCCGCCACGCCGTCGCGCAGAAGTTTCTGGATGGCGGCTGCGATCGAGCCCAGATCGCAGGGATCGCAGTAGACCGCGGCGGGGCCGCACACCTCTGGCAGGGAACTGGTCCGGGCCACGACAGAGGGTGTGCCGTGGGTCATGGCCTCCAGCGGCGGGTAACCGAAGCCCTCGTTGAACGAGGGATAAAGCAGCATCCGTGCCTGTTGCAGAAGGAACTCCAAGTGGCCTGGATCGATTTGCGGCAGCGTGATGAAGCGCGCTGCTTGCTTCGGTCTGGGCATCCCCAATTCGTCCAAAGAGGCAAGACCGGTCAGCACAACCCTCAGATCCGGATGCGCCTCGGCGAACTCGCCCGAGGCGAAGAGCTTGTCGAAAGCGGCCACGACGGAAGCGGCATTTTTCTCGATCCGCGCCGCATTGAGCATGAGGGCGAACGGCGTGCGGGCGAAGTCGATGCCCGGGTGGAGGAGTGGGATCGGTTGCGCGCGGCTCTTCTGCGGTGCGGGGAACACTTCCAGCTTTCCCTCCGGCATCGCCACCTGCGTGCGGATGCTTTCGGCACAATAGTGCGAGATGGTGAAGATCTTCGTGATCGAGCGGTGAGTGCAGATGCGGCGATACATTTCCCGAAGGTCCGCGGCGTGCCGGGCCTGCTGCTGCCCTTCCTCCTCGAGGGCTGCCGCATTCTTCCCACTCTCCGCCGTGCATCCCACCCGCCGCCGGGCGTCGGCGATGGCGCGCCAATCCCGGGCCATCTCGAAATCCCTCAGGTCGAGCAGGGTGCCGAAGATCCTCGTTCGCCGGCAAGTGAAGGGGAGGGAGCCGCCGACCTTCGCTTGGTAGGCGTAGCCCGTGTAGACGGCAATGGCGGGCGCGAAGAACGATTCGAAACGGTCGCTGTTGACCAGGGCGGTGATCCCGGCGAACGAGCGGACGGCGATGACGTTGATCGCAAACCGCCGACAGAGCGGCCAAACCCAGTCTTCGATGCCCAGGGAGGGATCAAGGGCAACCCACAACTGCACGTCGCCGTGCCGGGCAGCCGACTCCGCGCAGGCCTTGAACACGGCCTTGCCATACTCCCCGCCTCCGTGGAATCCAGGTTGGCAGAAAAGAAGATCGATGAGCGTGTGGCGACCGCCATCGGCCAGCAACCCGGGGAGTTCCGGAGCATGCGGGGAGACCGGTCGCCCGGCGGTCGCGGCTTCATGCCGCGCCAACCGGTCGCGGCTCAGCCCCGCCGCAAGAATGGCGTTGTCGTAGCCGAGCGACCACTTGCTCGCGCCGGGCAGGACGGCCGTTGACGCGCCGTGCTCGTGGCGGACGCGCACATGCCGCGAATACAGTGTGGTATGGCCGCGAAGCAGGCAGGCGGTCGAGAGGAGGAACTCCTCGCCATAAAGGAAGGTCCGCTCGTCGAAGATGCGCCGGTTTTCGCCCACAAAGAGCGGCGAGGCCACGATCGCGGCACCCTGCAGGATACCGTTGCGCAGCAGCGGCAGCCCGGGCGAACGGCATGTCGGCTGGGGGAACACTGCATGGCCGGACACGCGCCACGTGCCCTGCTCCCGCCGGTAGAGGGACTGCAGTTCATCCCAGCCGTCGGGATCGTAAACTTGGTTGTTCCACGGGTTCTCCCTCGATCCGTCGCGGTTCACGATGTCGGGACCCAGGAGCGAGAAGCCGTGTTCGTGGAACAACTCCACGCAGGTCGCGGCGAACCCGGCCTCGGTGACGACCGTGTCGTTGTTCAGGAAGGCCACGAATTGCGCCCCCAGACTTTCGCGCGCGAAGGCGTATCCGAGGTTGTTCCCCTGCGCGTAGCCGCCGTTGGCCTCGCGGCGAAGGAGCGTGATGTCGGGGCTGTCCCTCCATGTTTCTTCGCTAAGGGCTGCCACCTCGGGCCGCGAGCCGTTGTCCACAACGACGATGCGGATGGACAGCCCGCGCTCTTCGAGGCGGCGCAGGGACTCGACGCAGCGGACGGTCTGCTCGTGCTGGTTGAACTGGAGCACAACAAAGCAAAAGACCGGGGTGGCGCCCGTGAGGTCCTGACGGAGTGCGCGAAGGGCTCCGGGGGTGTCCAGCAGCATCCGTTCCCCCTTGTGGCGCACGCTGGGGGTGCCCCGGTCCGCGGCCAGTGGGCAACCCCGCTGCAGGAGGGTCGAGAGAAGCGGGAGGTGGTGCACGAGAAAGCGGTGGTTCTCCGGCGAAATGCCGTCGCCGAAGATCGCCAGAACCCGCTCCCAACGATGGCGGAAAACCGCGGGATGCAGCGCCTCGGTCAGGTCCTCCGGTTCGGCCCCGGACTGCGGGTTGTCCCCGCAGAGGGCGCGCCTCGTCGCGTCCAGCCACGCGTGGCCGTGCCTTTCGTCGGCCTCCAGGTGGTTGCCCTCGGCCCACTCGTTCCATGCGTTGATGAAAAGGATTCTGCGACTGCGGGGACGTGTCCCGCGCAGATTGCGCGCCGCCTTGAAGAGCCACTGGTGGTAGTTGCCCGGGCTGGCGTTGACCCAAGAGTGCGCCCGCTCCATCGTCCGTGCGGTGTTGTCCCAACTCGGGCACACGCCGGGAAACACGTCGTCCGCGAGTGGCCGGAAGGCGTAGGACGCCGCCATCCCGCGGTAGTCGAAGACCATGCCGCGGAAGCGCGCGGGTTCGGCGAGTCCGAGACCGCCCACGACTTGGGGGACGTTGGCGCCGATGGGCGGGAACTGGATGGCGGCATCGAAGCCGATCGCAGCCGGTTCGGGCGCGCCCGGACTTTCCATCAGGGCGAGGAAGATGTCCCCGATTCCCTCCTCATGGCAGATCGAGCGCCAAATTTTCGCTGTTGCGGCCGCCGCGGGAAGCCGGGCTGGACGGTAGACCGCAAGCAGCGGGCGGCCATCGACCCGGATGTGCCGGGGATCGCGGAAGGCCGGCAGCAGTTCCCTGATGAATTGCTCGTCGCTCTCCGGGGAATGATTCTGGGCGATGAGGATTTCGTCGTCCCCCCCGTCCCACCGGCGGCTCCAGTTCTCGTTCGCCCAGCAGAAACAAAACGGGAAATCCGGCCGCCCGGTGGAGAGCATGCGATCGGTGGGCATTTTCAGCAGGCGCTTGCCGGCGAACCAGTAGTAATAGAAGCAGAATCCGCCGATGCCAGCCGCCCGCGCGGTCTGCGCCTGTCGCTCGAGGACCTGGGGGTCGTTCAGATCATAATATCCGGTGTCGCGGTGGGGGACATGGGGCTGGTAGTGACCCGCGTAGTGGGGCTTTCCGCGGCGCACGTTGGTCCACTCAGTGAAGCCCTTCCCCCACCAAGCGTCGTTCTCCGGGATGGCGTGGAATTGCGGAAGGTAAATGGCAATGGCGGTGACGTCCGGTGGCGCGGCCGGCGTCTCGAGCAACGCCTCCTCCTCAAGGATGACAGGGGTGCAGTCAGCTTGGGCCTCCAGCCGGAGGAACCGCCGCGGGTTTCTCATGGAGCCCGCCCCCGGGGTCTCGAGCGTCATGGCGAAGCTGAATTCCGGGCACGGATCTTCCTTCCAGTCGCCGTGCAGATAGTATTCCAAGGGGTTGACGCCCTCGCTCTGCAGCGAGGGATTTCGTCCCAGCACCTCGTCGGGGCGGAAAAACGGATGCGGGTTCTTGCCCTGCTGCCATCCCACTCGAAGGTAATGTCCGGGCAGATCCGTCAGGCTGTCCGCGAGATCCGGGTTCTGGCTCAGGTAGAACTCCCGGTCGAAAAAGGGGCTGTAGTCCCGACCCTCGCGAAACCCGCAGAGCAGATAATGCCGCAGCGGCGGAACGCCGGCAGCTGCCACGTCGGGGTTTGCCGCGGCGTAGTAGGCGGGATCGAAAAGCGCATTCGGTGAATCGCCTCGGTGAAGCCCGGCGACGGCGAAGTGGATGAAGGAGTGACGGTGGGCGAGACCGGACAGCCGGTGGACACGGGCATACCACTGCGGGTCGAAGATCCCAGTCTTGCGGTGTTCTAGCAGCACGCGCAGGGAGAGCGAACAACAGTCGAGGACGGTCCGGAGGCGCCGGCGAATCCCGATTAACCGGCGCAGCGGGGCGGTGAGCCTCCACGAGGTGCTGGCCTCGAATTCGCGGATCTTTGCGTCGCGGAGGTCGAGGGCACTCTGCATGGCCCCGTCAGCGCGGGTTGCGCCCGCCCCGGCCTCCTTTGTGGGTTCGCCGGCGGAGAGCTCGTGCCCGAGTTTTCCGTGGCGGCGGACGAGTTCCCGGTGCGCCTGCTCCATGGCGCTCCGCGTCCTCCGGTTTTCGAGTGCTTCCTCGTGCAGCCGGTCGAAGGTCTGCAGCACGGGCGCCAGCAGGTCCACGGCCGTGGCGGCAGCAGCCAAGGCAACTTGTGGATCGGCTACGCCCCCGCGGGCGATCGAGAGGAGGTGGTGGTGGAGATCAAGGGCTGCCCGTGGAATCGCGGACAATTCTTGGGGTTCCCCGCAGGTGTCGCCGTCGGCTTGCGGCTGCGGTTGCACGTGGGCTCGCGCGAAAACTTCCACGTTCTCGGAAAAACCGGCCGGCAGGGGCAGGGCAAGCTTGCGCGCGATGTTCCGGAGGGTGTCTGCGGGCGCCCGCAATACTTCCTCGAACGTGACGAAGGCGGAGGGCAGTTCGCGCAGTTGCGGGAGAATGGCCAGCCACTGGACGAGGTAGAGCATGGCTCCGTGCGCAAGGGGCAATCCGTTTCGCCGTTGCAGCGAGCGTGCCATGGCCAAGGGGTGGCGGACGATGCAGACCGCACGCGCATCGAATCCCGCCTCCTCCAGAACCGGCAGCCAGAACGGCAGCAGGGTTCCCATCCGTGGCTCCTTGAGGACAAACAGGCTCCCGGACGCACGATAGTTGCGGCGCAGGAGTTCCGCTGCGGCGCCTTGGTGAGCCAGAATCTCCCGGCAACCGGGCGAGGACCAATCCACTGGACGGACACTATCCCAGCGGCGGCCGAGTTGCCGCAGCAAGCCGAACTCGTTGAGCAGATAGACGTCCCGGTCTTCGAAGTAGCCGGTCGGGTTATGGTCGTCGGCCGCGAGCAGGTGGCGGGAGTTCGCCGCGCCGAGGCACTCGAGCATCCTGGCGGTGACGCTCGTGCCGCAACGGTGCGGCCCCAGCACGAGCAGCATGACCGGCCGTCGCTGACTCTCTTTGCTCATGAGGCGCGGGGCATGGCGGTGTGGGACGATGCGGCGGATCCACGTCCGGGGAAAGCGAAGACCAAGGCAGGTGCGACAGCAACTACCCCGCTGCTCCACCCTTCGATTCCCGTCGCTGCCTGGCCGTTCATCGCGAATGGTCGTTGCCCCAGCGCTCCGCTGCCCGGCAGAAATGGCCACCCATCCGGATCGGCAGGCTGATCCTCCAACTGAGGCTGGACTCCAAGGCGCGAAGCTTCCGGGCTTGGCCTTCGATCATCTCCTGGCGCTCGGCCAGGGGATCCGCGGCTACTCGCCGGGGTGGTTCTTTCGCCTCGGAGGCCGGAGATAAGGCGAGCCGTCGGAGCCCGTAGGAGAGCAGGCGTAGCGGGGCCGTGAGGCGCATGCTGGAACTTTGTTCGATTGCCGAAATGCGGCAGCGCTGCTGCTCGATGAGCGCATCGCTCCGGGCCAACTGCAGGGCGTGGTCGGGGTCGGGGAAATTGTCGAGATTGGCGTCCGGCACGATGGTCGCGTAGATCGTTTCCATCATGGCCGCCATCCAGGGGCTGAGGTGCGGAGTGTAAGCGCGGACGATGCGGCGGAGATTGAGAAACCTCGAGGTGGTGCGACTGAATCCGCCCGATGTGTGGCGGTAGTAGTGGATGATCTCCGGAATCGTGTCCACCTTGTGTCCTTGCAGGGCAAGCCGGGCGAGGAGATCCCAGTCCTCGTAGGAAAGTCCCCGCTCAGTGGAAAAGCCCCCCACGGCCAGGAAGGCGGTGCGGTCGATGATGCAGTTCGCGTCGCCGAAGATGTTCGCGAAGGCACCGGCCTCGAGGCACCCGCCAATCGGAAGGTAGCGGTAGAGGGCACGGTGCCCTTCGCAAGGATCTTCGGAGAACCCCTCGAAGTAGCAGGTCAGGCAGTCGGCCTCGGTCACCCGCATGGCTTCCATCATCGTCTCCACCATGCGGGGCGAGGCGACGTTGTCGGCGTCGAGGAAGACAAGGTATCGGCTCTTGCTTTGCGCGACGGCGAAGTTGCGCGTCTCGCCGATGCCGCCGTTCGCTTTTCGGAGGAACCGCCACAGGCGGCGGGGCGCGTGGGTCTTCTCCAGCTCGAGGAAAATCGCAATGCTGGATTCGTCGGTCGATCCGTCATCCACCACGATGACGTGGAAGCCGGAGACCGTCTGCGCGGCGAGCGAGTCGAGCAGGCCGGGGAGATAGCTGCCGTGGTTGTGGTGGGCGATGCAGACCGTGACATCCCCCGGGGTCACATTTCGTCGCGGCCGGTCCGGCGGACCTTCCTCCGCCAACCGTGTCCACATGGCTGCCGCGGTGTCCGCGTGGTAGGCGCTGCGGACCGGGGTGATGCCCCGTGCGATCACGCGCTCAAGGGCATTCTCGAGCGTGCGTTCATCGGCATGGAACAGATGCTCCGGGCTGGCGACGAGTTCAGGAACCCCGCCTGCATCCGAGGCCAGGAGGTCCACGCCGTTTTGGAGGCATTCGATGACGGTGTAGGGAAGATTGTCCCAGAGGGAAGGTATTACGGCCACGCATCCCTTCCGCGAGGCGAGGTAATCCTGGGCTGCGGCGGAGTCGAGGTTGTCCAGCAGGACGAACGGCAGTCCGAGCTTGTGTCCGGTTCGCTCGATGTGGGCCCGGCCGCATCCGCCGGCGGCGAGGCCGGGTTTGCCGAGGAACGAAATGCGCGGCAGGCGGTCGGCTCCGAGCCGCTGAGCCATCCGTTGGATCGCGCCAGTGAACACTTCGAGGCCCTTGCGGGTTTCCCAGCGCCCGAAAAAGCAAAGCTCCGTCACCGGCCGTGGGCCGGGGGCGGGCGACTTTGCGGCGTGAGCGGTCCAGAGATAGGGGACAATTTCGGAACGCCGCGGGCTCCAGCCCCGCTGATGCACCCACTCGAGCATGTGGCGCGACGGTGACAGGGTAAGGTCGGCCCGGCTGGCGGCATATTTTTCCGCATAGCGCTGGAGAATGTCGTCCAGTCCGCCGGTCGGGAACCTGCGGCTGCCTTCGTCGATCCACTCCTGCGGTGAGTGGAGCGTGCAGGTGAGCAGGGTGCGTCCGTAGGCCAGGCCCTGCTGCTTGGCCTGCACCGGAACGAAGCCGTTGGCCTGCCAATCTTGGAAATGGACCGTGTCGAACTCCTGCTCGAGCAGCCAACGGTGGATGCGGTAGGAACGTTCGAGGAACCATGGCGTGCAGTGGTGGGGAATGTCAGGGTTCCTCGGCAGGTCCTCGAGCGTGAGGAAGTTGATCCCGTGCTCTTGCGCATAGTGCGCCTTCCATTGCGCGGGAGTGCCGCTTTGCACGGGCCCGGTAAAGACGACCGTGACCTCGTGTCCGAGTTCATGGTGAAGGAACCGCGCTTGGTGGAACGTCGCGGTGCCGATCCCGCCGTTCTTGATCGGTCCGATGAAGTCCGGGGTGACGATGCAGTGACGCTTTGGCGCGCGGGGATTTTCGCTCTGCCGACCGGTGGCGGTGGGACAGGGGAGGCGGAGGGTCTCTCCGTCGTCGGACAAACAACCCCGAATCTCCTCCGAGGAAAAAGTCTTCATCTCATCATCCCCGATAAACATGGCCAACTCGCGGCCGTCTTCAAGGCTCCGCACCGTTGTGTTCCTCAGGTCCAGGCGCACTCCGATCAGGTTGGGCTCAGCCTCCGGCCCGATGACGTCGAGATAACGCCAGTGCACGGCGATCTCGTCCTGAAGGATGGGAAAAAATCGCCCGTCTGGCGCCCGCCGAGGGTCGTAGACAAATTGGGCATCGAACGTGCTCGCTTCCCGATCGTAGCGACCGGTTGCCAGTTGTTCCCTGAATTCGTCGGCGATCTTCCCTGCGGCGGCACGCGGGAAGAGTTTGAACTGCTCCCAGCGGATACCCCGCGGGGTGAAGAGCGATGCGTCGGGTGCGTTTGGTTCCCACTCCATGATCCGCCGGACGAGGGTGTTCGTTGGGAACACGTCCCAGTCCATCCAGCCGAACAGATCCCAGGACAGCCGCTCGGCGAACATGACCCCGAGCAAGGGCTTGAAATGGCAGGCGGTCCAGCCGTTGTAGAGGTGATCAAGCCTCCGTCCGTGCACCGCGTCGAACTCGGCGAACCCATTCAGGTCGAGGGTCGTCGCGACGCGGTTGAAGTAATCCCCGATGCTGCTCTCGAGCAGAGTGAAATTCCCCGCGCCGTCCGTCAGGGCGAGCCAGTCCGCAGGGTGGTCGGTGATCAGGTGAAAGTCGGCCGCGATGCCGCGGCAGTAACGCACCCAGTGCGGATGCAATGGGCGTGGCGGGCCAAAGGCGATCACGAGAATGTCGGCGTGTTTCGAGTTCATCATGGTTCAGCCCCGGCTTGGTCCCGCGGGCGTGGCGGAGTTTGCAAGCCGCGTGGCAACATCGGGACCGGGGGACGAAAGTGTCTCGCTATTGCGGTCATCGAGGACAGCCCGCAGTTGCCGGTTCAGGATCGGGGGTGGTGCTCCCATGCAGGAACCGTCCGGCGTGTGGAATAGATGCTCATGGAGAGGCAGTCCCCGGTGGCGTTGCATGTTTCGGAAGCGCAATGCCTGATGCGGTGACAGGATCTAGTCAAGCCAGGTCGGTCCGGTCCCGTGCGCGCCGCGCGATCACGCGATAGGCCGAGGCGGTGGCGAAGACCTGCTCCTTGCCGTGCCGTGACAGGTAGCGCAAGGGTTGGAAAAGGATCCAGTTCAGCAACACGTTGCGCAAGCAACGGCTGGCCGAGAGCCAGCAAAGGACCATCCAAGCCAGAGTGGTATAGACATTGTGCATGGCCTCCACCCGTTCGACGACAAACCCGTGGCGCTGGACCAAGGCGACAAGACCGTCGGCCGTGTAGCGCTGAAAATCCGTCGGATCCTTGTGCTCCGGCTGCATGAAGGGCACGACGAGGTAAAGCACTCCCCCGGCCCGGCAGACGCGGGCGAACTCTGCGATCACCTCCTGCGGGTTCTCCACGTGCTCAAGGACCGCGTTGCAGAAAACGACGTCGAAAAATCCATCCGCGCGCGGAATCTCATGCAGGGGGGAATAGATCTGGATGTTGGCGTTGTGCAGGCCTTGGGGAATGTCCTGGTTGGTCAGCTCGCCGCGGACCAAGGCGGACATGTCACGATTGCCTGCCCCAGCGTTCAGAACCCGACCGACCAGCAAATCCTTCCGGCACCCAACCTCGTCCTCCAGCGGCGGAAAAATATCCGCCACCCGCATGGGGGGATTGAGTCGCGGCGAGTCGAGGATGCTTTGGCGAAGCGAATTCATAAGGTGAGGCGGCATTCTTCTAGGCGCGGGCTTTCCAGGCCGCAAGGACGCGATAGAAGAGGCGGAGGCCTCCTGTCCAGCGCCAGGATTTGGAAGCATAGGCTGCAGCCAATTCCTGCCGGGCTCCGGCGTGGTGTCGTTCGGCTTCCTGCAGTGCGGCGCGGAGCCGGGCGGCTTCCTCCTGCTGCGCGGAAATCTCCGCAGTGAGAGCCTCCGCGTTCCGCCGACACTCATCGCTTTCGGCCCGCGCTTGGGCCAGACGCTCGTTGCTTTCAGCGCGGGCCTGATGAAGGTTCGTGCGCAACTGCTGGGCCGTGAGGGCGAGGCCGAAGATTTGACGGCGGGTCCAGCGCTCGGGCGGAATGCTGGCCGCGTAGCGGCTGAGTTGGGCGAGGTCACGCTCCGAGGGTGCACCGGCCTCGGCCGCTTCACCGCTGCAAGCCAACGCATACTGGGGGAAGGGAATGTAGGCTATATTCTGCCCGGTGGCGGCGGCTGCGAGGGTGAGTTGCCAGATGAGCAGCGGCGCGCTCCGGGCCGTGGGAGGGGGGAGGGAATCCAGAAAGGCCCGGCGGACCAGCACGCAGGAACCGCTCGTGCCGTTGGCCTCGAGAAGAAGCGACACGCTGCCGGGACCGAATGTCCGGACATTCTCAAGGTGCGGGCCCTCCCACTGGGCCGCTGTGACCATGGCGGCTCCGGCCCGCACGTCCGCCTCAAGGAAGTTCCGCAAGGTGGTCGGCTGCACGGTCGTCCCGCTGCGAAGCAGGAGCAGGCGCTGGCAGGAGATGGCCCTGGGATCATCCGATGAGTCGGCCACGGCCTGCCTGAGGTTGTCGCTCGCAATGAGCAAAACATGGGGGAACGACTCGCGCAGGCTTCTCGCCTCTTCATCCATCCACTCGGCCATGATGAGAACCACCACATCGATGATGTTGGCGGACGCTCCCTGCAGCGAGCGGAGTGTCTTTCGCACCGCCGGGGGAGGGCCATCGGCCAGGACGAAGACGCGGGCCAGCCAGTCGGTCGGCAGCCAGGTCGGGCGGCTAGTCTTCGCTGCATCTTCGACCAGCCGCACCCGGGCCTCGGCCAGCCTCTCATTGACGGCCTCGATGGCCGCGGTAGCCGGCACGGTGATGGTCGTGTCTGCGGCGGCGAGTGCGCGGGTCAGTCCTTCCCGGAGGGATCGGGCCGAACCCGGTTGGAACCAGAAAATACCCTCGCTCCGCCCCGCCAATTCGAGCGTCTGGTGGAATCCGGTGGTGTCGCTGACCACGAGCGGAACCGGGATCTGTGCCATCTCGAGGCTGGCGTTGGGAAAGTTGTCACTCGGGCTGGCCAGGCAGACCACGCAGCCCGGGCTCTGCCGCACATAGGCGATGGCCTCTCCGCTGGAATAGCCGCAGAGAAGACGCAAGGGGCAGCCCAGACCCGAGAGTTTTTGCCGGATGTATTCGCTGCTTTGGACGCGTCCGGTCGCGGCTGAGTAAAGACGAACGTCCTTGCCCAGGAATGTGAGCGAAAAGGATCCTTTGCCGTCAGCCGCCAGCGCCGTCGCGGCCTCTACGAACTCAAGCAGGCCCTTGCGCTCCTCGAGACGGCCGAAAAAAATAATCTCGGGCTGGGGTGCAGTCATGGGGCTTCAGCCGACCGGGGCGTCATGGGAATAATGTAGGGAAGCTTAGCCGCATGTGCGGTGCGCCAGCCGTAACTCTCCACAATCTCATGCAGCGAATCGGAGGGGAACATGGCCACTTGGGCTGATCGGAAGGACTCCTCTTCCCGGGTGGCGGCGGCGAAGAAATGAGCGTTCTCCTGCGAGAGGAGCGCGTCATTGGCTTCGTAGACCCACTCGTGCCCGCTGTGCATCGTGACCGCCACCACGACCTCGGGATCGAGCCACCCGCTCTCCTTGGCCTTGGCGGCATGGTAGCCCAGACCGCACATTTCGTGAAACTCCGCGTAAACTCGCTGGCCCGGAAACATGCAGGCCATCGCCTGGATGAAGAGCAGTGCACGGATTCCAAAGTTGTCGAAGTAGGAGCCGGCCGCCCCGGCCAGCAGCTGCGAGTTGGCGTGGTTGAGTTCCAGAAACTCCTCCAACTGCGAGGCATGGAAGATACGGTCCAGACCGGGAAGGGTCAGAGGTTCATCTGGAACGGGAAGATGGCTGAGACTGAGGAGTATGGTGAACCATCCGCGTTGGTGCAGTTGCCGGCTGAGTTCCAGGTAGTAGGTGCCGATGCCGCCATTGCGGTAAATCCCCTCGTATTCCGTGGTGAGCAAGAGGGCGATGCTCTTTCCACGGGCTGGTTCGAGGGAGGCCTCGACTGAAGCCTTGAAGCGGATGCCGCGCCGAGCCGGTGTGGCCGGGTCAAATATTCGGCGGTCGATTGCCGCATGAATGGACCGGCCGAGTGAAACCATGCTCTCCCGGCCCGCCAGCGAGACGAGGTGCGCGTAGGGCCCACGGGAAAGCTCAACTTGCGATCCATAAAAATGAAAGATGACCGTGGCGTCACCCGCACGGGCAAAAACGCTGCCAGTCTGGCAGTTGAAGGATGGCGGCAACTCGGTCACCCGCAACCGACCCTCGTGGAGCGCGGTGTTCAGCGAGGGCTGGTCCCTCAGCCGGTTCGAGGCGGTGGCACCTTCCTGCCACAGCTGGTGCCAGCGACGGAAAAAATCTCTCACGCCGGGAGTCGGCCGGAAAAATATTGCACCACCATTGGCGTAAAAAGGGAAATCCGTGACCCAACCCATCTGCCGGAGAAAGTCCAGGTCTTCGCTCCATACCTGATGCTCAAGGTCCGGTGCGTTGTGGTTGGCCACCAGTCCGACATCAGTGATCAGAGGCCATGCGACCGACACGTCCCCGGCGACGATCGTGTCGCAATCAAGCAGGAGGCAGTCTCCATTGACGAACTCGGCCGCTTGGGTTTTGACCCAGCGATTCGTGAACAGCGGGGGCCCGTCGGGCGTGGGCACGGCCGTCAGCTCGTCGCAGACTTCGAGCAACCGGTGCTGTGCCGTCTGCAATGCCTGTGCAGAGTTCGTGTCTGCGAGGAGGCGAAGACGGGCGCGGGGATTGGTCAGTCGCGCTGAAAGCATGGAAACCAGCGCCATATCGGCGTGGACGTCGTTGCCGTCGCTGGTCAAGGCGTAGACGATTTGCATTGGGCCCGGCTTCCGCGTCAGGTCTACCCGCGCTCGAGGAAATCCTTGATCTGGTGGGCGAAGCACTCCCGCCCGAAGAACGTGGGTCGTTTGCCCATGGCTTGCATCAGGTAGTGGAGCCGGAGGCTCACCGGCAGCGCCTCGTAAGAAAAATCCGCCAGCAGGTCCGCGGGAATCTCTCGTGTATTGACGAAGAGCACGTTGTTCCGCGGTATCTCACCCGCGTAGGCAAAATAGTCCCCGAAGTGCTCCATCAGAATCGCGCTGCTGGGAAGCATCGGGAAGTTGTCATCCTGCATGATGACAAGGCTCCGGCCAGCTTGCAGGGCGGGGAAGAAGGTCCGCACGACCGGGCCCACGATCGCTTGGGATTTGAGCACATCGATGAAGAGAATCTCGATGGGCGCGCCGCTCCACTGGGCCGTGGTGATGTCGCCGGCGTTGATCGAGACGTAATCCCGGTGGGCCGCAATGTTCCCTCGTAGATGGAGCGGAAGCTGTTGTTGTCGTCCACCCCCTTGCCGTGCCGCTCGCGGATCATCTTGGCCTCGAATCCCCGGTAAATATATCGAAGGCAGGTATGCGCTTGGAGTTGCTGCGGACGGTCTTGTTTCGTTCCAGCCCCGAAGCCAGCGAGATCGTCGAGGAGCCGATGAAGACGCCGAGTTCCACGATTTCGCCATGGCCCTGATAAGCTTCTTCGGCCAGCCACGAGAGCATGACCCGCTCATCCAGGGTCAGCATGCCCTTGGCCTGCAGCGCCTGCTGAGGCGCATGGAACGCGGTGCTGCTTCACGGGGCGCCGCGCAGAAATTCCGGCTGGTAGAGGTTGGGCATGTGCTATTGATGCGGGCGTTTGAACACCATGGCAAGCGGCTGTTGTTATCCCGAGATAACGTGAATCATGACGTCACGCGGCCCCGCGCAAGCTTGCCGGAGTCGCTCAATCCGCCGGCGGCGGGCTTGATGCTCCTTGGAACGGCGTGCGGTTCCGCGTGTCCCCGCACAAACTCGGTCAACTCTTCCGGGTCGCACGCGGCCCCCGCTGCCGCGATGACATCGGCCTCGGGCACCAACCCGAGTAGCGGGTGGGGAGCGGGGTAAACGACCGCGTCCGCCACGGAAGCATGCAGTCGTAGCACCCGTTCGATTTCGTCCGGGCTGACCAGTTTTCCGCCGCTCTTGAAGACCCGGTCGATGCGGCCGCGGAAATGCAAACGGCCGACGGCATCAATCGACACAACATCGTTGCTGCGGAAAAAGCCGTCGGCGTCCAAGCCCGCGTAACTTCCGTCCGGTGCGATGTAGCCAAGAAACATCGACGGCCCCCGCAAGCTGAGCCGGCCAGACCCGTGGGCTGCGGCCATTCCGTCCGCCGGTTCCATCCGCCACTCGAAATGCGGGTAGGGAACGCCGACGCAGGCGTCGCGACCCCCTCCATTCGCCAGGGTCTCATGGCTGATCCGCGGTCCCGCCTCCGTCATGCCGTAGAGCACGAGCTGGCGGGCGCGCGGGAACGTGTGCTCGAGATCCGCCAGAAGTCGCTCGCTGAACGCCTCGCCGCCTGTTGTGACCAGGCGGACCCAGTCGAACTGCGCGCCGTCGGCGTAGGCGAAAAACAGACGGAAGAGGGACGGGGGGCCCTGGACAACGGAGATGCCGTGTTTCTTCACCTCGGCTTGCAGGCGGGTCAGCGGTTCGCGCGGATCGAACAAGAAGCAGGTCGCACCCGCCCAGAGCGAGGCCATGCATCCGCCCATGAGTCCATACATGTAGCCGAGCGGTGTGTTGACTGCGACACGGTCGCCGGGGACGAGTTCCAGCGAGGAGGAGATGGCTGAGGCGTTGAGGCAGACCGACTCCGCTGGCAGCGCCACAAGCTTCGGTGAGGTCGTCGTGCCCGACGTGCAAATGACCAGTGCCTCGTCGCGCGGCGAGAAGGTTGCCTCACGGCTCCGCCCGGCCGGTGAAGCCGCGACGGATCCGGGCAGGCTGTCATCGTGCAGAACCGCCGCCGGTCGCAGCCAGCGGATCATCTCCTCCGCCTGGGCGGCCGGCGTGTGCTCGCGCAGGATCACGGGAACGCAGCCGCTGCGCCAGCATGCCAGGACCGAGAGGATTACCTTCAGCGGGGCGGTTTGCCGGATGATCACCCGCCGGGGCCGCGGGCTGCCCGGTCCGGGAAGTGCGGCGGCCAACTCGGGCACCGCTCCGAGCACCTCCGCGTAGCTCATCGTGCGCGCGGGCGAAACAAACGCCGTGCGCTCCACGTTTTGTTCCGCTCGAGTTTGGAATTCCTCCCAGATCATTCCCTACGCGGTCCCGATCGACTCCATGGGCTCCAGCAGGCGTTTGAAATCATCCGGAGAAAATATCCAGCGGAGAAACCGCAGGTTTTCCGGGGACGAGGCGATGACGGAGTCCGTCCGCGCCGAGTAGTCGTCGACCCAAGCTTGGAACCATTCATCCTCGGACAACCCGCGTGGTGGCGCCTCGAGGCCGGTGGCGGTGAGCAGGACCCTGCGGTCCTTCCACAGCGCGGTGGTGAAAAACACGGGGGTTTCCAGGCGGCGGGCCAGAGCCGGAAGACCGAGGGAAAACTGCCAGTCCGCCCCGAATTTTCGCCGGGTGATCCGGCGTGCACCCGACCCGACGTCAGGCGCGCCGAAAAGGATGCCGCCATTGCGCAGGTGCAGGGCCGATCGTCCGAGGATGAAGTTCGCCGTGGACAGGTCCATGGGGTCAAGGAAGCGGACGTGCGGCAGATCCTTCATCCAGGCAGGCATCGCCTGCGGGGCGTAATGCGTCCAAACCATCAGGGGCCATGATTCCTCCAAGACACCGTGCATGGCCGTCTTGCGTGGCCCGAGGTGGGCTGCGGCCAGGATCACTCCGCCAGCGTGGCGGGCCATCTCCACCTCGTCGAACGAGGAGACATCGACCAAGCTCAGCGCGTCGTCGCGGCGGGAGGGATTCTCGAGGCTGCGGGCCATCAACTCTCCCGCGGCCATCCCCCACCAAGCTCGTGCGCACCAGTCGTCCAGCCCGGGTTTGGCCAGTTCAAGGTGCCGTTCACCCCACGCCCGCAAAGCGGGATCGGGCGGCAATTTGCGGGAGATGCTTTCGAGTTCGAGGAGCGTCGCCCCGAGATTGTGGCCGACCGGTTCATTCATGCCCCGAAGACCGCATGAGATGGAGGTGGCGCGCGAGGCGTCCGGCGGTCGCGAGTGTCTCGGCGGTCAGATGTTCATCGCGAAGCCGCACGCCGCTTCGCTTCTCGACATCAAGCACGAGTTCGAGAAAGCCGATGGAGTCGAGCCCGACACCGCCGTTCCCGAGGGGTGTGTCCGCCGACAAGCTCCCGCGGTAGGCCGGTGCGGTTCGGCGGATCGCATCAAAAACGACGCCCTGCACGGCCGCTTGGCTGCGGCGGTCGGTGATGGCGTCGAGAAGGTATTTCAATGGGTTCGCCATCCTGCGGGAAAGTCTTGGTTGTGTTCGCTGATACATCCCTCGCCGAACGCCAGGGACTTGTGAAGGCCGGGTCGGCTCGACGGCGGGCGGCAGAGCATTGCGGCCGGGTGCAACTTGGTCATCAGGGGGGCGTGGCCGACGAAGGCTTGAGCGCGTCGTAGAGTTGGGAGCGCAGGCGGCTGTTCTCCCCGGCTAGGCTGCTGATCTGCTGTTCAAGGTCCACCACGCCGGGTTGGGCCGGTGCCGGTGCCGCGTGCTGGCTGCCCATGCACTCTGCGGGCACGGCGTAGCCGAACTCCCGCGCGAGCGCCAGCGTCCTCGGCTGGAGTTCATCCCATGAAAGCGGTGGTGTTTCCGGCGGTGGGCCTCCGGGGCGCTCGCCCCGCGTGTTCAGGCGCGAGTGCAGCACCTGCAGGGGACCATCCGTCTCCCGCAGTCTGCAAAAAGCGCACAACTCCCGCCACGCCCGCAACGGGTCCGCCGCGGCCTCCTCAAGACGGAAGCGCAGGCAGGGGAGGCCCATCGCGGTCAGTTTGATGGTGTCCTCATGCCCCTTGAGAAAACTCGCTTCGCACAAGGCCAGTGTCTTGAGGTGCGGGTAGTTCCCCATAAAATCGAACATCGATGGGATGGCGGTGCGGGGATCGCGGATGCAATGGATGAGGCGGGCTCGGGGGAAAGCGCCGGACCAGAATTCCAGCGGGACTCCCCAAGTCGACTCCACGCCCCAGATGGTCTTCATCGCCCATCGGGGTTGGCCGGAGGGAAACGCCAGACAGAGGCTTTCGCGCATGATTCTGACCACCTCCGCCTCTTGTCTCCTCGCGTCATGCTGGCAGATGTCGGAGAGGAACGCCTGGGCCCACCAACTAGTGCAGAACTCCCGGTAGAGCATGTAAGGCAGGCTGTTCTCGATGATCGGCTGGACGTCGGGGTGTGAAGCGAGGACATGCATCACCCATGTCGTGCCGGACCGTCCCGATCCCGCGATGAAAATCGGGGCGTTGGCATTTTCCGTGTTGGGCATTGATCGATTCCCCTGGGCTGTTACTCCTCGCTGTCGGCTTCGTCGAGCATCCAGGCGTCGGGCGTGTTGCGCAGCGCACGGCACAGTTCGTCATGGTTGATCACCGCCTCGCGGAGGTTGTCCGGTGTCATTTTGGCCGGAAAGACCATCCCGAACGCTGGCGTGGCGGCTCCAAGGTGCTCGAGTATGGCAGCTTCCAGCGGGGTGTTTCGTTCGCCCCCCGGAGGCCCGAGCCACAAGTCCTCGTAAAAAACGTCCATGACCAGAGGGTTGGGTTTGAGCATCCGCGCGATGAAGGCGGATTCCGCGCGGAATGCGTTCATCCAGTGGATGGCGGTGGCGGGATCAATGTGGATGGCCGCGGTCCGGTTCTCGTCCGGTGTCTGCACGACGTGCTGGCCGGCAGCGTTGGCGCGCAGGCAGGAGATGACAGTCTTGAGAACGTTGCGCCTTTGCAGGTGGATAACGCGAGTCCTTCGCTCACGCAGAAAGACCAGGATTGCCGGTTCGGCGGTCGCCGACTGCCAGGAGCCGCTCCCATGGTGGAGCGAGTTGTATTTCAGATCCAAAAGCACCGTCTTGCACGGATGGCGCTCCTCGATGAAAGCGGTGTAGTCCCGGAACATGGCCACACGCCGCCACGGTAACCACGAATCCGGCTCAGCCTCGCTCCGGTGGCGCAGGTAGTTCCAGAAATTATCCTTGCAGGACCTGAACTTCGGGCTGACGTGGAAAACCTCATCCAGGCCGGCCTCGATCAGGTCGTGGCCATCAAGCAAGCTCCGCAGGTAGTGTGTGCCGGAACGTTGTGAAGCAATCAGCGCGGCGATGGGCATGGCGGGCTCTTGGGTGCGGGGTTGTTTCCGGGGAGATGGTTTGCCGGTGCGCCGCGGGAGCGACGAACGTTTTGCGGGCAAGCTGCCGCCCATGGTCGTGCGGGAGCGGTGGTGCCCGTCCGCCCCAGGACCCCCGAGCGTGCAGCAATATGGGGGGGCACGGGGGGTTGATGAAGCAAATAAGAGGCGGCCGAACCGGGCTCAGGCCCCGAGGAGTTTGCGCACGCGTTCGGAAGGAATCGCGTAGGGTGCAGTTCGCGCGGCTGCCATTTCCGCCTCGGTCGTCCGGAGGGTCCAGACGCTGTCGTCCGGCCTCCGCCGCCAGCGCGGATGCAGCCAGTTGTATTGTTCAGGGTATTCCAGAACCCACGGAGCAAAGGTCCCGTTGAGGGCGGCGGACAAGCGGGCCACCTCCGTGGCGAGAGGTTGGTCGTGCTGTGGGTGCAGCGACGGAGCGAAATAGACGGCGACCTTTCCGGCGGACTCACGAATCCCCACGGCCGGAACGAGGGGAACATCTTTGAGAACCGCGAGGGATCCGGGACCGGGGGCGCAGCTGGCGGGAACGCCGAGGAAGTCGGTAAAGAGGCGTCCTTCGTAGGTGTTGAGGTCGGTCATGAAGGCGACGATTTTGCGCTGGTCCACCGCCCGTGCGATGGCGCGGGTGTCGGACGAGGCGATCCATTCGATGCCGTAGCGGGAACGGCGTTCCTGAAAAACTTTTTCGGCCAGGGGATTGCGTGCTCTGCGATAGACGGCGGCCAGCCGCAGGCCGATGTCCGGTGCCCATCGCAGGATCGGCTCCCAGGAGCCGAGGTGGACGCCGCAGAGAATCACCCCGCGGTCGCCAGCCAGCTCGAGGAGTTCGGCGTAATCGTTGAAGGCGAATTCGAGTTGGTGGGAGAACGTGCCGTCAAGGTAGCTTGCCAGGTGGTTCTCCATGGCGAGGGAGGCCAAGGCGAGGTGCTCGCGGTCGTCAAGGTTGGGTCCGAAAACCATCCGCAGATTTTTCCGCGCCCACTGCCAATCGTGCCGCAGGATCAGACGCATCGCCGGGAGCGCGGTCGCCAGCCGCCGCCGTGTGCCCGCGATATCCCGGCCGAGGAAGAATTTTTCCACGGCGCGCAGGGCCAGCCATTCGAGACGAAACCCGATGCCGACCGCATCCTCAAGATACTCCTCCTGCCCGACGTGCTCAGGTCCAGCGGCTGGTCCGGCCGCCGTCGCGGTGCGGGCACTGTCATGGTTCCGGCGCTCTGCCAAATCTTCCGGCGCGGCGACCCCCGCTTCGTGGCTCATGGGCGAGGGGCCTGTGGTCGCGAGGTGCAGGAGTTTTTGCGCGAGGTCGGCGACGGTGGTGTCCGCGGACATCCATCCCGGGGCGAGCGAGACGCCGAAGCGGCGCTCGAGGCGGATGACCGTTTCGATGGCGATGAGGGAATCGAGGCCGAGTTCCTGCAGCGGGGCATCCGGCGCAATGCTGGCCGCCGGCAACCGCAGGACCTCGGCCAGTTGGCCGATCAAGTCGGTGGTCATGGCCGGGAGACGCTCCTCCGCGGAGAGTCCAAGGATGGCATCACGGGCCGAGGCGCCGCCCGACTCCATGGTGTCCGTGCCGCGGGAGACAAGCTCCTGCAGCCGTGGCGAGTCCGCCCCGATTCCGAGCCCGCCCGCGTCCCGGGTCCAGCGAATGCGCGCCACGATGGCCTCGGTGGCGCCGGTTGCCATCAGTTCACCCAACGCCCCGGTCGCCTCTGATGCGGTCATGCCTCCGAGGCCGCGGCTTTCCAAGAGGCTGCCGATTTCCGCGTGATCGGCCACGTGGCCGGCGTCGCTGAGAACGCCCCAACTCACGGCGAGGGCGGGGCGGCCGCTGGCTCGGCGCGAGGCGGCGAGTGCGGTCAGGAAGGCGTTGGCGGCAGCGTAGGCCGCCTGTCCGGCATTGCCCAACGTGCCGGCGACCGAGGCGTAGAGGACGAAGAAGTCCAGCGCAAGGTCCCGGCTGGCTTCGTGCAGGTTCCAGGCACCGAGGCTCTTCGGGCCGATGGACGCGAGGAAGCCCGCGGCGTCGGCGTTGGCCAAGGTTGCGCTTTCGTAGCGCGTGGCGGCGTGGATGATGCCACGGACCGGCGGCATGGCATCCCGCAGGTCCGCAAAAAGCCGTGCGACCTTGGCCGGGTCCGCGAGGTCCGTTTGAAAAATCCGTGCATCTACCCCCATGCCCTTCCACTGCACCAGCGCGGCTTCGAGGGTCGCCGGGCGATTGCCGCTTCTTCCGACCAGAGCAAGGTGCCGGGCTCCCTGCGCGACCAACCATTCAGCGGATGCCAAACCGAATCCCCGGACCCCGCCGGTCACGATGTAAGTGGCGTCGGCCCGGAAGGGCGGGGAGCCTCCCGTGTTCGCCCGCTCGGCGAGCGGGGGCGCGATCTCCAAAACCATCTTGCCGATGTGCCGGCCCTGGGCCAATTCGCGCAGCGCTTCCGCCACCTCGGTCAGCGGCCGCGCGATCCGGGGGAGCGGGCGCAGTTTGCCGGCGGTCACGAGGTTGGCGATCTCGGAGAGAAGCCGCTGGGTCTCCTCCGGGTTGTGCTGGAGGATTTGCGCCATGTCGATGGCCGAGAACGATTGGTTCGCGCGGAAGGCCGCCAAGCCGAGCTTGGCGTTTTCGTAGATATCCCTTTTCCCGATCTCGAGAAACCGCCCGCCGGGCGCGAGGCAGGCGAGGCTCTGGACCAGAAACTCCCCGGCGAGGGAATTGAGGACGAGATCGACGCCGCGGCCGCCGGTCGCATCCATGATGACATCGCGGAAGGCGAGGGAGCGTGAATCCATGATGTGACGCACGCCAAGCTCCGCCAGCCGTGCGCGTTTCTCCGCACTGCCGGCGGTGGCAAACACTTCGGCGCCGGCCATCTGTGCGACCTGCACAGCGGCGAGACCCACGCCTCCGGCGGCTGAGTGGATGAGCACCCGGTCGCCCGGGCGGATGCGGCCGACCTCGCGGAGCGCGTAGAGCGCGGTCATGAAAACCACGGGAAGCGTGGCCCCGTCGGCGGGATGCAATTTTTCCGGGCACGGCACGACATGGGTCTGCGGGGCGACCACCGTGGTGGCGAAGCAGCCCGGAGTGACCGCCAGGACACGGTCGCCGGGGCGCACTCTGTGGACATCCGGTCCGACCTCCTCGATGAGGCCGGCGCATTCGTCGCCGAGAACCAAATCGAGGTCGCTTACCACGGGGTAAATCCCGAGGGCTTTCATCGCGTCGCGGAAGTTCACTCCGGCGGCCTCCACGCGGAGGCGGACATGGCCCGGCGGCGGGGTTGATGCAGCCTGCGCCGGCCGGACTTCGACGCCGGGGCCGGGCTGGCGCAGGCGGATCTGGAATTCCTGCGGATCAGCGCCCTGTCCGCCTCGTAGATGCTCGGCTTTGGCCCGTCGCAGCCGCGGCACATGCCGCACACCAGCACGCAAGGCGACCTCGGATTCTCCGTCGTCCGTTGCGATCTCCGCCACCAAGGCGGCTGCAGTGGCTGCGTTGGCGGGGCCGTCGAAATCCACCAGTTTTCCGGCGATATGCGGCATTTCGAGGCGGGCCGTGCGAACGACTCCGCAGGCGGCCGCTTGCGCCGGGTCGGCCGGCTCG
>JBGSSV010000155.1:0-8764 GCA_041736875.1 Chthoniobacterales bacterium
TCCCGCCGACCGCCGCGCCAGCCATGCCCTGCGGCTGGCTCGCCGTCTGCAGAAGCTCCTGCGCGAGGCCCGGGCGGATTGCGAGGCGGAGGTCTCGGCCGCCTTCAAGGAGGAAAAAAAACGGCGCGGCGATGCAGCGGACGAGGATTGGCTCAAGGACGAGGAAACCCGGCTCAAGGCCCTGGTTGAGGCGCGTGCCCTGGCCATCCGCCAGAATCTTGTCGGTGTGGTGGCCGGCCGCACGGCCGATGTGTTGCGCGCCCGCCACGGGGTTGGAGCGCTGCAATTCCCGGCCCTCGCCGCCGAGTCGCGCCGTCTGGCCGACCAGCTCGATGAAAGCGCGCTGCTGCGCGTTCTTGACGGCGCGGCCTTCCTTCGCCTTCTTTTGGATCGCAACGTGAAGGAGGATCTGGCGCTGGAAGCCGGATGCCTCGCTCTGGCCCGACCATGAAAAAGCGCCTCGTCCTGAAATTCGGCACCGGCATCCTCACCACGGATGCGAGCGGCCTGCAGCTTGACCTCGGCCAATTCACGCGTCTTTCCGCGGAGATCGCGGCACTCGTCGATGGCGGCCACGAGGTCATCGTCATCTCCAGCGCCGCCGTCGCCGCCGGGGTCGCGGCCCTCGGGTTGGAGGCACGTCCCACCTCGCTGCCGGGCAAGCAGGCCTGTGCAGCCGTCGGGCAGTCGCAGCTCATGCGCGCTTACGAGGAAAGCTTCGCCGAGCACGGCCTCAAGGCCGCGCAGCTCCTCCTGACCCACGGGGACATCGACAGCCGGCAGCGGCGGGACAACGCGGAGAACACCCTGCGCGAACTCCTGGGCTTCCGGCGGGTGGTTCCGGTGATCAACGAAAACGATTCCGTCGCGGTCGAAGAACTGGGATTCGGCGACAACGACCGGCTCGGCGCCGAGGTTGCCGCGCTTTGTCAGGCCGATCTTTTTCTCATCCTCACCGGCAGCGACGGACTGCACGCCGAAGGCCGGCGCCTGCCGGTCGTGACGGACCAGAAGGGCGCCCGCTGCCATGTGACCGGTGAGAAAGGCGCCCACAGCACCGGCGGAATGGGCAGCAAGCTCGAGGCTGTCGCCTTCGCCACCGCGGCGGGGATCGAAACATGGATTCTCCACGGTCGCCTCCCGGGCCAGATGGCCGCAGCATTGGCGGGTTCCGATGTCGGCACCCGCTTCCCTCCAACTTCATGATCCGCCGCATCTCCGCCATCGCCAGCGTGACTTGGACCGAACTGGTGCGGCTCAAGGTCTTCTATTTTCTCATCATCTTCGCCCTGCTCGTCATCGGGAACTCGTTCTTCCTCGCCCGCTTCAGCTTCGAGGAGGAGTTCCAGATGCTCAAGGACATCTCCCTCGGAGCGATGAGCATCTTCAGTTCGCTCCTCGCCATCCTCGCCACGTCGACGCTCCTGCCGAAGGACATCGAGGACCGCACGATCTACACCATCCTGGCCAAGCCGGTTTCGCGCACGGAATACCTCCTCGGCAAGCTGACCGGCGTCTTCCTCCTCCTCGCCCTCGCCGTGGTGCTCATGGGCGCAGTCTTCGCGGTCGTGCTGACCCTGCGGGTGCAGAATGTGGTGCAGTTGACCGAAACGGACATGGCCGGCATGCCGGCGGCCGACATCGCCGCGGCCGTGGCCAAGGTGCGCCAGATCGGGCATGACCCCAACCTCCTCTCCGGCGGGCTTGTCATCATGGTCAAGGCCTGGCTGCTCGCCGCGCTCACGCTGTTCATCTCGACCTTCGCCACCTCGGCCATTTTCACCACGATCAGCGCCTTCGCCGTTTACTTCATCGGCCACCTCCAGGCCACCGCCCGCGACTACTGGCTCGCCGCCAATGATTCCGGCTTCCTCACCCACGTCATCCTCGGCGGGGTGGCGCTGATCTTTCCCGATCTTCAGGCCTTTAATCTTGTCGATGACATCGTGGCCGGCACAGCCGTCCCGCTCGTCCTGCTGGCCAAGACGCTGGCCCTCGGGTTCGGCTACATCGCCGTCTATACGTCCCTCGCGGCGGCGGTCTTCCACGGACGCGAGCTATGACCGCCCGCCACCCCGCCATCACCTGGTTGGTTGTGGCCGGCCTCATCCTACTCTTCGGCCTGGCCCGCCTGCCGGTCGAGCACGCCCTCGCCGCAGGCCACCAGAGCGCCCACCTCCGCACGGCCAAACTCGACCTCGGCCTGCGCGAGCAGATCGGGCAACTCTCCTTCGTCGCGGCCCTCAGCGGATTCCGCTCGCTCGTCGCCGCCTTCCTCTGGATCGAGGCGCACACCGCGTGGGAGCAAACCGCCTGGGGACGGATGGCCGGGCTCTTCGAGAGTGTAACCACCCTGCAACCGCGCTCGCTCATCTATTGGGACCTTGCCTCCTGGCACATGGCGTGGAATGCCTCCATCGCCGCGCGGGAAAATCCCGCCGAGCCCAGCGAGTTCCTCCGCCTGCGGGCCGAACGTGAATACCACAAACTCGGCCGCTCGCTGCTCGAGCGCGGAATCGCCAACAATCCGGACAGCTATCTCCTGGAGGAACGCCTCGGCATCATCTTGCGCGACAAATTCACCGATCACAGTGCTGCGGCGGATGCCTTCAATCGCGCGGCCAGCCTGCCGGGCGCTCCTGCCTACCTCAAACGCATGGCCGCATACGAACTGGCCACGACCGAGGGACGCGAACGCGAAGCCTACGACCATCTCCGGGCCATCTTTGAACTTGGTGAGGAGGAGCGGTTGCCGCGGGTCTTGACCCTGCTGCACGAACTCGAGGAAAAGCTCGGCATCCCCGCGGCGGAGCGACTGGTGCCAAAGCTGCCGGATGAGGCCAACCCGCAAACATGATTGCCATCGCGGTTCGGCGGACCGAATCTGACTAGGTTCGTCGTCATGCGTATTGCGCTTTTTGGTGATATCCACAGCAACCTCGAGGCCCTGCAATCAGTCCTCGCCGATGCGGACATTCAGGGCTGCACCCACCATATCTGCCTTGGTGATATCGTCGGCTACAGCGCCGATCCGTCCGGCTGCGTTGAACTCGTCCGATCCCTCGACTGCCCCGTTATCAAGGGTAACCACGACGAGCAGGCCGCGATGTCGGGGGCGATCAGCGGTTTCACCGACCTGGCCGATGCGGCCATCCGCTGGACGCGCCAGCGCTTGAGCGAGCCGGATAAGGAATGGCTCCGCTCGCTCCGCCTCCAGCGGGTCATCCGCGATTTCACCGTGGTCCATGCGACCCTCGATACGCCGCACAAATGGGGCTACATCGTGACCCCCGGCGACGCCGCGGCCAGTTTCACCTACCAACACACCCCCGTGTGCTTCTACGGCCATACGCACGAGCCGGTCATTTTCCGCTCGGGCGTGGTCGTCAAGCGGCAGAGCTACGACAAACTCAAGCTCACCCCGGGCACGCAATACCTAATCAACATCGGCAGCGTCGGCCAGCCGCGGGACGGGGACTGGCGTGCGGCCTACGCGATCTACCAGCCGGAAACGATGGAGATCGAGCTCCGCCGCATTCCGTATGACATCGAGGCCACGCAGCGCAAAATCCTCGCGGCCGGGCTGCCCGCCGATTTGGCCGCGCGCTTGGCCCTCGGCCGATGAAGCCCTCGCGAGTGCTGGTCCTCAAGCCCGGCTCCCTCGGCGACATCGTCCACACCCTGCCCGCCGTCGCGGCCTTCCGCGCCCGCCATCCGCAGGCCCGCCTGATCTGGATGGTCAATCCCGAGTGGGCACCGCTCCTCGAGGGCAATCCGCAGATTGACGGCACAATGATTTTCCCCCGGGGCGAGTTCCGCGGGGTGGCCGGATGCCTGAAATTCCTCCGCTGGCGGCGCGGCTTGCGAGACCAATTCCAGCCCGACCTCGTGCTCGATTTCCAAGGCCTGCTGCGCAGCGCCCTGATCGCGCGAGCCTTTCCCGGTGCCGCCGTTTACGGCCTCTCCGATGCCCGAGAGGGAGCGCATTTCGCCCAGAATCTCACGGTTCCGGTCCAGCCCGACTGGCACGCCGTGGAACGCTATCTCGCGCTGGTCGCCGCGTGCGGGGCCACGGCCAACGGCCCCCTCGCCTTCGACCTGCCGCCCGGAACGCCGCCGGCGGCGGACCTGGTGCCCGGGCCGTTTGTTCTGCTCCACCCGTTCTCCCGCGGCGAGGGAAAATCCCTGCCACCTGCCGCGGTGGCGGCGTTCTGCGCAGCGGTGGATTCGCCGGTTGTGCTGGCCGGACGGACCGACGCCGCGCTTCCGCCGATGCCGGCCAACGTTGTGAATCTGCTCAACCGCACCACCCTGCCGGAGCTCATCGGTTTGCTTCGCCGCGCGGCTTTCACCGTCAGCGTGGACAGCGGCCCGATGCACCTCGCCGCGGCGCTGAGCTATCGTCTCCTCGGTCTGCACACGTGGAGCGATCCCTGCCGCGTCGGCCCCTACCGTCCGGGAGCGCACGTCTGGAAAGGCGGGGAGTTTTTTGCTGCCCTCGACCCCGCCGCCTCGAGCGCCGGGGCCGGCGTGCCGGACGAGGACGAGGCGGCGAAGATCGGCCGGTGGGTGCGGCAGAAACTAAGCGACCCGGGTCCGTCCTGACGCCGTTCTACGCTCCCGGCGGCGTGAGCGCGCGGCGGCCGATCTTACGCTGCAGCAACGAGAAAGCCTCCCTTGCCTCCTCGACCCGCAGGACGAGGCAGAGGCCGAAGTAAACCACCATGCCGATTCCGACGATCGCGAGCAGAGACCAGGCGCGATCAAAAAGCGACGGGGAGGCGAGCCACGGTGCGAGCCATTGTTCCCCGGCCAGGCAGACCCCGGCCAGCAGCACCGCGGCCCCCATCATCCGCAGCAGGGCCGAGACCAACGCCCCCGTCTGCATGCCCCCCACGGCGCGGCGCATGAGAAAATAGAGCATGAGGAAATTCGCGATGGCGGCGAGGCCGGTGGATAGCGCCAGCCCGCGGTGACCCATGCCGAGATGGAAGGTCAAGAGCCAGTTGAGCAGCACATTGAGGCCGATGGATATGAAGCTCACCACCATCGGCGTCCACCGCCGCTCCAACGCGTAAAAGGCCGGGGAAAGAACCTTGATGCACGCGTAAGCCATGAGCCCAGCTGCGTAGAATTTCAGCGCTCCGCCGGTCTGCAGCGTATCGAGCGAGGTGAAACGCCCCCGCTCGTAGATGAGTCCGATGATCCGGTCGCTCATCAGCACCAGCCCGACCGTGGCCGGCAACGTGAGGAACAAGGCCAGCCGCAGCGCCTTGGCCAGAGTCTCGCGGAAGTGGACCATGTCGCCCCCGACCGCAATCTTGGAAACGACCGGGAGCGTCACCGTTGCGATGGCCACGCCGAAGATACCCAGGGGCAACTGCATCAGGCGGAAGGCGTAGGCCAGCCAACTCACCGCGCCGTCGCCGAGGTAGGACGCAAAGATGCTGTTAACCATCACATTGACCTGCACGGCGCTCGCGGCGATGACGGCCGGAAGCATGAGGAGGAGAACCCGGCGGACCTGCGGATCATTCCAGCCGAAGTCAAAATGGAAGGTGAACCCGACTTTGCGCAGACTGGGAAACTGGACGGCCATCTGGAGAAACCCACCGATGAGGGTGCCTATGGCCATACCGACGAGCGCGCGCGGCCCGAAGGTCGGATCAATCAGCCAGGCCAGGGTGACCCCGCCGAAAATCGAGCCGATGTTGTAAAAGCTCGAGGCCAGCGCCGGCATGGTGAAGACGTTCCTCGCATTGAGCATGCCCATGGCCAGAGCAGCCAGGGAGACGAGCAGGATGAAAGGGAACATGATGCGCGTCAGTTCCACGGCGAGGGCGGACTTTTCCGCGTCGAAGCCCGGAGCGAGCAGACCGATGAGCGGGCCGGCCAGAATGATCCCGACCACGACGGTCGCGCTCATGAAGACGAGGACCAAGGTCGCCATCTTGCGCGCCAGCTCCCAGGCGGCTTCGTGGCTTTTCTCGACCCCGAGTTTGGAAAATACGGTGACAAAGGCAACGGACAGCGCGCCCTCGGCGAAGAGATCACGCAGCAGATTCGGCGCCCGGTAGGCCGTGAGGTAGGCATCCATGCCGCGCCCGGCCCCGAAGAGCGCGGCGAAGATCAACTCGCGGGCCAGCCCGAGCACCCGGCTGAGCATGACGGCCAGGGCGACGATGCCCGCCGCCCTCGTGTTGAGTTTTTCCTTAGCCATGCGCGGCCCGGCGTAAGCGATCCATGATGGCCAGACCCAGCCCCGCTTCCGGAATGCTCTGGGCGTAAATGCGCCGGACCCCTGCGGCATCGAGCCGACGGAGGGCGGTAAAAAATCCAGGCGCTGCGGCGGCACTCTCAGCCGGGAGACGCTCGACGACGGCAAACCCTGCGGGCCCGCCCGGGCCGAAAGCGAGCAACCCGCACTCGGCACTGTCGGCGGGAATCTCACCGGGCCCGAGGACCCGCAGCGGGGTCCGGGGGGCGTAGTGGCTCTCGAGCATGCCGGGTGCGGACGGGACGCCGCCGCGTTCGGCAGAGCCCACGGACGCGAAAGGCTCGAGTTCCTCATGCGTGACCGGCCCCGGACGCAGAACCGTGAGCTTCCCGTCCTCGACCGCCACGATGGTTGATTCCAACCCGTGGCGGCACGGGCCGCCGTCAAGGACGAGCGGAATGCGTCCTCCGAGTTCCTCGACCACATGCGCGGCTGTGACCGGACTGATCCGGCCAAAGCGGTTGGCGCTGGGCGCAGCGACCGGAGAGCCGAGCGCGGCGAGCAGCGAGATCATGACCGGATGCGCACTGCAGCGCAGGGCCACCGTGGGCAGGCCGGACCGGACCAAGTCGGGCACGACATCACGCGCGGGCACGACCATGGTGAGCGGGCCGGGCCAGAAGGATGCGGCCAGACGCTCGGCCAACGCGAGAACGGGTCCGGACGCGGTGGACAGTCGCGCGATCCAGGAAGGGTCGGCCACATGAACGATGAGCGGATCGAAACCCGGTCGTTCCTTCGCGGCAAAAACCTGCGCAGCCGCCGCGGCATTCAGCGCATCGCAAGCCAGCCCGTAAACCGTCTCGGTCGGCACGGCGACGATACCGCCCGCCATCAACACGTCCGCCGCCGCGGCAATGGCGGCGTCATCGGCGACAAGGATGCGGCTTTTGTCCAACATGTCCCCCGTCTATAGCGGGAACCTCACAAGCCCAAGGCCCGCATCCATGTCCTACACCGCGCCCACCGCCGAGCAGCGTTTCGTCCTCGATGTCATCGCCGATCTGCCCGGCCTCGCCGCGCTGCCGCAATATGCCAACGCCTCCCCGGACATGGTCGATGCCATCCTCGGCGAATCGGCCAAACTCGCCGCCAACGTCTTCGCCCCCCTGAACGGCATTGGTGACAAGACCCACGCCAAACTCGCCGATGGCACCGTCACCCTGCCGCCCGGCTTTGCCCAGGCCTACAAGCTCTACATCGAAGGCGGCTGGGCCGGCCTCGGCGTCGCCGAATCCCACGGCGGCCAGGGCCTGCCCTTCGTCGTCGCCGCCGCCGTCCAGGAACAATTGACCAGCGCCAACATGGCCTTCGCGCTCTGCATGATGCTCAGCCAGGGCGCCATCGAGGCGCTCGCCGCCCATGCCAGCCCCGAACTCCAGGACCGCTACCTCGCCAAACTCGTCAGCGGCGAATGGACCGGCACCATGAACCTCACCGAGCCATCGGCCGGCTCCGATGTCGGCGCCCTCAAAACCCGCGCCGAACCCGCTCCCGACGGCAGCTACCGCATCAAGGGCACCAAGATCTACATCACCTGGGGCGAACATGACGTTGCCGAAAACATCGTCCACCTCGTCCTCGCCCGCCTGCCCGATGCGCCTGCGGGCACCAAGGGCATCAGCCTGTTTCTTTGCCCGAAATTCCTGCCCGACGGCACCCGTAACGACCTGAAATGCGTCGGCCTCGAACACAAGCTCGGCATCCACGCCTCGCCCACCTGCACCATGTCCTTCGGGGACAATGACGCGTGCATCGGCTACCTCGTCGGCGCCGAGGGCGCCGGCATGCGCGCCATGTTCACCATGATGAACAACGCCCGCGTCCAGGTCGGCCTGCAAGGCGTCGCCGTCGCCGAAGCCGCCACCCAGCATGCCCTCGACTATGCCCGCAGCCGCGTGCAGTCCGCCAAATTCGGCGGCGGCCGCGACGCCGTCCGCATCATCGAGCACGCTGATGTCCGCCGCACCCTGATGACCTGCCGCGCCATCACCGAGGCCACCCGCGCCCTCGTCTATCTCAACGCCGCCGCCGTCGATCGCAGCCACGCCGGCGACGCCGCCGGCACCGGCCTTGCCGATCTCCTCACCCCCATTTCCAAGGCCTACGCCACCGACATGGGCGTCGAAGTCGCCTCGCTGGCGCTCCAGGTCTTCGGCGGCATGGGCTATGTCGAGGAAACCGGCGCTGCCCAATACCTGCGCGATGCCCGCATCGCCCCGATCTACGAAGGCACCAACGGCATCCAGGCCCTCGATCTCGTCGGCCGCAAGCTCGGCGCCGACGGCGGCGCCCATTGGCAGGAAGTGTTCGCACAGGTCCAGGACACTGTCGCCGACCTCACCGTCCACCCCGACCTCGCCGCAATGGCCCCCTGGCTCGAAGACGCCCTCGCCGCCACCCGCGCCGCCACCGTCTGGATGACCGGCGCCAACAACCCCGACGATGTCGCCGCCGGCGCCACCCCCTATCTGCGCATGATGGGCG
>JBGSSV010000164.1:0-16268 GCA_041736875.1 Chthoniobacterales bacterium
GGCGCGGCCGGCGCGCTGGTCGGCGGAGGCACGGCTGATCTTTTCGACCAGCAGCGTGTTGATCCCCCGGCGCGCGTCATACCGCGCGATCCGCGCCAACCCGCTGTCGATCACCAGCGTGACCCCGTCGATGGTCAGGGACGTCTCGGCCACATTGGTCGAGACGATGATCTTGCGCCCTCCATCCGGCGCCACCGCCTCGTCCTGCTGCTGGGGCGGCATTTCTCCGTGGAGACCGAACACGGCAAACTCGCGGAGCGCGGACGTGGCGCGGATTTCCGCGATGGTGCGCTGGATTTCGTAGGCCCCGGGCATAAAGACCAGAGCGTGTCCGGAGGCCGGCACGTGAGTCGCCAGAGCTTCGGCGGCGAGTTCCCACGGCGGACGCTCGCCCGGGGAGCGCGCGAGGTGCTCGATGGCCACGGGAAACGTCCGACCGGCCGACTCGAGCACGGCGCACGGCGCCAGATAGGCCTCGAGGCTCCCGACCTCAAGGGTCGCGGACATTACGACCAACTTCAGATCCGACCGGACCGAAAGTTGGAGATCGAGGGCGCGGGCCAGGGTGATGTCCCCGTAGAGGTGCCGCTCGTGAAATTCGTCGAACACAATCGCGGAGATGCCGTGCAACTCGGGGTCGCCGATCATCCGGCGCAGCAGGATGCCCTCAGTCACATAAAGAATCCGCGTCTGGGCCGAGCTCCGCCCTTCCATTCGCACTTGGTATCCGACCGTCCGGCCCACCGCCTCACCCCGCTCTTGGGCGACGCGGACCGCGAGCATGCGCGCGGCCATCCGCCGCGGTTGCAGCACCACAATTTGTCCGCCCTCCGGCACCACCCGATCGAGGATCATTTGCGGCACCTGGGTGGATTTGCCCGAGCCGGTCGGAGCACGCAGAATCAGACGCGACTCCGCCGTCACCGCCTCGACGATGCGGTCCCCGACGTCGTAAATGGGCAGTTGCCGCGGATCCACCGCGACACTCTGCCTGCGATGTCCACCGTCCGCCAAGCCCTGCAATCGGCCCTCGATCGAAACGGGGGGATCATCCCGTTCGATGAGTTCATGGCCATCGCGCTGCACAACCCTGAAGATGGTTACTATGCGCGCAACATCCGCGGACTCGGTCCGCGCGGTGATTTCACCACGGTGCCGCAGGTGACCGCGGCACTGGGCCGCGCTCTGGCCGGATGGCTCCGCGGCGAAGCGGCGGCGCGCGGCTGGACCTCGGCGGCGGTCATTGAATGCGGACCGGGCGATGGATCGCTGGCGGTGGAAGTCATGAGAAACTTCGGTTGGTGGGAAAGGCGGCGATGGTCACTGCATCTGGTTGAAACATCGGAGCCCTTGCGCGCGCAACAGCAGACGAAACTCGGCCGCAAGGCTGCCTGGCACCGGACCATCGCAGACGCGCTGGCGGCGTGCGACGGGCGGGCACTCATCTACCACAACGAGTTTTTCGATGCGTTTCCCTGCCGCGTTTTCCGCCGGGAGTCGGAAGCCTGGACGGAGCTTCATCTCCGGGTTGCGGAGGGAAAACTCTCGGAGGTTTTTCTCGCACCGACGCGCCCCCGGCCTGATTCAACCGCGTTCGCCGGTGATTGGCCGCACGGCCAGCGGATCGAGGTCTTTGCCTCGGTGGGGGACTGGATGCGCGGGATGGTTCCGTCGTGGCATGAAGGCGCCATGTTGGCCATCGACTACGGCGGGACGCCGGAGGAAATCTACGACCGTCGGCCAGTTGGCACCGTGCGCGCCTACCGGGACCATCAGAGGCTGACGGGCGAAGCCGTTTACGAGTTACCCGGGCGTCAGGACATCACGGCCGACGTGAATTTCGCGGATCTGGCGCGGTGGGCGAGCGAGCTCGGATGGAGCGTCATGAACAACAGAAGTCTCAGCGAGTTCGTCGGGCAGGCCGACCTGCGTGCGGCCGCCGGAGCCTTTCGTGCCCTCACCCTGTCCAAGATGTTGTAACGGTGGTCACAGGCCTACGCTGCCACGTGGCAAATCAAATTCCCGCGGCCTGTCCGCCGAGCTCGCGGCGGATAAAGGTGCGGTTGATGGCGTTGAGGTAGGCGCGCGCGCTGGCCTCAACCACGTCGGTGCTCGCGCCTTTGCCGGTGATCAGCCGGCCGTCGCCGAAGTCGACTTTGAGCGTGACCTCGCCCAAGGCGTCATGGCCCTGCGTGACGGCCTGCACATTGTATTCGAGCAGGTTGCCCGAACGCCCGACGACCGCGTCGATGGCACGCATGCTCGCGTCGACCGCGCCATTGCCATCGGCGTTCCCCTCGCGCGTCTCCGCATCGCGGGCCAGCGAAACACGGGCGTGCGGTTTCTTGCCCGTGGCCACACCGACCTCCAAAGTCTGCAACTGCCAGCCTTCAGCCTCAGGCATCATCGAATCGTCCACCAGGGCGGAGAGATCGTCGTCGTAGACAAACTTTTTCTTGTCCCCGATGTCCTTGAAACGCGTGAAGACCGCCGCCAGCTCGGCATCGCTCAAATTGAAGCCGAGGTGCTCGAGGCGCGCGGCCATGGCATGCCGCCCGCTGTGCTTGGTCAGCGGCAGCTCCGTGCCGCCCCAGCCCACCTCGACCGGATCCATGATCTCGTAGGTCTCACGTTTTTTCAGGATGCCGTCCTGGTGGATGCCCGAGCTGTGGGCGAAAGCGTTCTCGCCCACGATGGCCTTGCTGCGCTGCACGTGCAGCCCGCTCATGCGGCTGACGATGCGCGAGGTCTTGAGGATTTCCTTCGTGTTCACGCCCGTGGTCAGGGCGCCGAAAACGTCGGGGCGCGTTCTCATCGCCATGATGACCTCCTCGAGGGCGGCGTTGCCGGCGCGTTCGCCGATGCCGTTGATCGTCCCCTCAATCTGACGCGCACCATTCTGCACGGCGGCGAGGGAGTTGGCCACGGCCAGGCCGAGGTCGTTGTGGCAGTGCACGCTGATGATGGCGTCGTCGATGTTGCGGACGTTGTCCTTGAGATATTTGATCAGCGCTCCGTATTGGTCCGGCACGGCGTAGCCCACGGTGTCGGGAATATTGACCGTCGTCGCCCCGGCCGCGATGGCCGCTTCGACCACTTGGGCCAAGAATTCCGGCTCGGTCCGCGAGGCGTCCTCGGGTGAAAACTCGACATCGTGGTTGTGCGACTTGGCCAGTTTCACGCCATCCGCAGCCAGCCGCAGGATTTCCTCATGCGCCTTTTTCAATTTGTGCTCCCGGTGGATTTTCGAGGTGGCGAGAAAAACGTGGATGCGCCCGCGCTCGGCCGCCGGCTTGACCGCAGCGGCCGCAGCTTCGATGTCCTTGGGCACACAACGGCAGAGGCCGGCGATGATCGGACCGCGGATTTCGGTGGCGATGCGCTGCACCGCCTCGAAGTCGCCGTCGCTGATGACCGGAAATCCCGCTTCGATCACATCGACGTTGAGCCGGGCGAGCTGGCGGGCGACCTCCAGCTTTTCGCGCAGGTTCATGGAAGCGCCGGGGCATTGCTCGCCGTCGCGCAGGGTGGTGTCGAAGATGATGACTTTGTCGGACATGGGATTGAAGAGAGGATAGATGATGAAAAGTAGAAATGACAGTGCTCCCGCACACGGGAGAACAAGGCAATGAGACGCGCCCGCGAACGTGCGGACGACTAGCTAAGTCGAAGCAGCAAGGCGGGCAGGATCCCCTGCCGGAAAGATGACGCGTTGCTGATCATTGAATCAAAATTAGGATGCCCCTCCGGTCAGCGCAAGGGCAAAGTCGAAGTTACTCCGCCCGCATGAAAACACCGCCGCCGAGCAGGCGGGGCCCTTGGTAAAAAGCGCAGATCTGCCCGGGAGCCACCGCCCTCTGTGGTCCGGAAAATGTCACCCGCAAGTGGTCCGCGCCATTGTGCTCGACCCGGGCACCAACCCGCGGCGCACGGTAACGCGGGCGCACCTCCATACCGGCCCCATCCGGCCACGCCTCACCCGCGAGGCTCAGCGAACCGACCATCCAGCATGTCGTATAGAGTCCGGGGGTTTCCCGCCGATCGAAGCCCACCACCAGCTCGCGGGTGGCACGGCGTTTCTCCACCACAACATAGGCTTCATGCGGCGTGTTGGAAGCGATGCCGATACCCCTGCGCTGGCCGAGCGTGTAATGGTGCAATCCCCTGTGCTCCCCCAGCACCCGGCCATCGGTGCCCACGATCGAGCCGGGCTCGTCGGGCAGGTATTCGCGCAGAAAATCCTGCATGCGCACCTTGCCGATGAAGCAGATGCCCTGGCTGTCCTTCTTCGCCGCCGTGGCCAGGCCCGCTTCCGTTGCCTTGGTCCGAACCTCACGCTTGAGCAGTTCACCGACGGGAAACCAAGCGTGTGCAATCTGCTCAGGGCGCAGCATGGACAAAAAATACGATTGGTCTTTGCCCGGGTCGCGGCCCTCGAAAAGGCTGCGCGCGCCATCCGGTGCCGCGCCCGCCCTGACATAATGTCCCGTGCCCACGCCGTCGAATCCCTCGCGCCGCGCCAGATCGAGAAAGACCCCGAACTTTATTTCGCGGTTGCAGAAAACATCCGGGTTCGGCGTCACGCCGTCGGCGTAGCCGCGCAGCAGATAATCAACCACGTGCTTGCGATAGTCCTCGATGAGGTTGATGACGCGAAAGGGAATGCCGAGTTTATCCGCCACCGCCCGCGCATCGGCCACGTCGTCTTCCCACGGGCACTGGCCGAAGGGATCGCGCTCGGCCATCCAATTTTTTATGTAGGCGCCCTCGATGTCGTGCCCCTGCTCGCGCAGCAGGAGCGCAGCCACGGAGCTGTCCACCCCGCCGGACATGGCGACCAGGATGCGGGCCATGGCGAAAACTCAGCGCGCGGACCGCACCGCGGCGGCCAGCGCTTTGACCCGCTCGAGATCGACCGGCCCGGACCAATGCCCACACGCCTTGAGGGCTGACCCGACGATCACCGCATCGGCCTGCGCCAGCATGGAAGCGACGTTCTCCACCGTGACCCCCGACCCGACAATGACGGGCAGCCCGGTGGCCCCGCGGGCGGCGGCGAGGTCGTCGAAGGAAGTTTCACGCCCGGTTGCCTCGCCGGTCACGATCACGCCATCGACGGCAGAAAACTCCGCCGCGCGGACCGTCTCCGCCAAGCTGACATCGGCTGTCATGGTGTGAGCGGCGTGCTTTTTCTTCACATCGGCCCAGACCGCGATGCGCCCCGCCCCAATCTGGCGCCGATAGCGTAGCAACGGACCGGCGCAGGCATCCATCCACCCCTCGTCGGCCACATGACCGAAGACAAATCCCTCCACCCGGACAAAATCCAGCCCGGCAGCAAGCGCCACGGCGAGCGCGGCCTCGTTGGCCCCCGCGAGAATCTGCACGCCGCAGGGCAGGTCGGTCGCTTCGTTGACCGCGCGGCAAATCGCCGTCATCGCCGCCACCACCTCAGGCCCCACCTCCCGCCGCAGATACGGCACGTCATGCATGTTCTCGACCAGCACCGCATCACAGCCGCCCTCGGCCAGTGTCCAGACCTCCTGCACAGCCGCCCGCACCAATTCTTCCACCGTCCGCTCCGCGCGCGGCGTCCCGGGCAACGCTCCGACATGCGCCATGCCGATCAGCGCCTTGGCAGGAAGAGCAACTTTGACCATACCAGACAAGATGCCCGTGCAGTGGTGCCCAAGACAACGTTTTCTCGCACCGAGGCTAGTCGGGCGGCTGGCGGCCTTGGGCGGCCAAGAGTTCGCGCAGAAAGGCGAGACCGCCCTGCTCCAAGATCAAAGCAAACTCTTCCGGCGCTTCCAGACATACACCGCTCCTGCTCCGAGCAACAACAGCGCGTAGGTCGAGGGTTCAGGGACACTCGCGACACGAAAACCAATGGAGGTGTCGTCGCGCACCGGACCGTCCGAGAACCGGGTCGAGGAGGCCAAGATGCCCTCGGGGTTGAACCAGTAGCCACCGCGCAGCGTGCGAAACTCGGACGATGAACTGTTTGTGCCATCAACAGTTGTCTCGTTCCACTCCGAAACGTTGCCGCCTTGGCCCATCGTGCCGTAGGGGCTCAGGCCGCCGGCGTTGGTCACTGCGGCAGTGCCCTGAGTAAAACGCCGCGCATTGTAAACAGCCGTGCCCGCATTGGTCCCGCTGGCCACGGGCGTCGGAGCCGTGTCGCTGCCCGTCGGGTAGAAGAAATAGTTCGAGCCGCCCGGGTTGTAATATGCCGCCTTATACCACTCGTTCTCTCTCGGCAGGAAGTAGTAGGCATCCTTGTGTCGGTAGAGGTTTTCTCCTCCCGCCGTCCACGCCTGCCCACTGCTCCACAGATTCATGCTTCAACTGCCGCTGAAGGTCAGGTCGTAGGCGGCTTGGTTGCCCGTGCTCGTGTTGAGCCAGTTGACGAACGCTGCCGCCTCATACCAAGAGATCGACCCCGCCGGCTGGCTTCCCGTCCACGCACCCGCTGTGACATTCGACATCCCGCTGGCCGTGGCCTTGGTGATCGCGTCCTGCGTGATCTCGCAAGTGCCCACGCGGTATACGTAGGGCACGGCTCCGTAGGTGGTCGTGTCCGCCGCGTTGCCGATATTGACGAAATCGATCGTAAACTCGTTGCCGCTCGTGCCGAACGTGTCGGCTTGGGCGGAGAGGTGCGTCATCAGGCTGAACGCAGCGCAAACAACGGCCGCACGAGACAAGGTAATTTTGGTCATGGCAGCCGCAGCGTATCCCCCCCGAAACTGCAACCGCCAAATCGCGAAGGACGGAAGTGTCACGACGGCGGCACGGCGCTGCGGAACGCATCTCGCCGACTCGGGCAGCTTCTGGAACACTCCGGTTTGATGCCTTACGCAAAATCAGAGTTCTTGCGCGGGACGCGGGCATTTCTGGCCGCGAGGAACCAATGAGGTGGCATTCCATCCGGCGGACGGTCACCGACGCGATCCGGGCCAACCTGCTTCCCGGGCTCGTCCTCCAGGGATTGATGGCGATGTTTCTCTTCGCCTACTTCACCCATGACGGAACCAGGCGGTTTCTGTCCGCGGTCGCCGGGGTGAAGCAGGAATCCGGCTTGGCCTTTGCCTTTTTTTCCTACGTGTTGGCGGCCGCGCTGCTGCCGGAGATCTTGCGCATCGTCTTCTTCCAGTCTGGCCGGCCGGTGCGCCGCAATTTTTTCAATTTCCTTGCCGCCGGTGCAGGCTGGGGGCTGATGGGGATGATCGTGGACATTTTTTATCGATGCCAAGCGATTTGGTTCGGCCACGAGACATCACTCACGTCGGTTGTGCCGAAGGTGCTCGTCGATCAGTTCCTCTTCAGTCCGCTGTTTTCGAACCCGGTAATGGTCGGCTATTTCGCCCTCTGCGCCGGGGGATTCCGGCGCGAGGCATGGAGGGAGGTTCTGCAGACCCGGTTTTACCTGGAAAAGGTTGTCCCCGTTGCAGTCGCCGGATGGATGATTTGGATCCCAGGCGTCTCGGTCGTCTACTCGATGCCGCGGTCACTCCAGATCCCGGTCGCAGTCACGATTCAATGTTTCTGGGTGCTTGTCTTCAGCACCGTCGGCCAACGGCTCGAAAGCAAGATGTAAGCGGGGTTTTGCCTCAGCGGGAAGATGCGCTTTTGCGAAGGCCGGCCACGTTGAGCGCGTCGCCCAGGCGGGCGATGTTTGGGCGCGTGGAGTATGCAGAGGCCGCCAACGGGGAAGCAACGGCGTGGTTCATGCCCGCGGAAGGTGCTCCCCACGCGCGAACATGGATGGGATTCGTCGCGCAGGCCAAGCATTGGGGCGAGGAACTCGTGCCGCAAGTTCAGACCAATCTCGCCGTCATAGCCGCAACCCAGGCGCCAGCCAGGAGGAGTGCGAGGCAGAGCTGCACCGCCTTCCCGGGCTGAAGAAGGTCATCCGGCTACCGGGGATCAAGGGCCGGCGTATCACCGACGGGCGCACCTACTTCTCCGCTCGGTTTGCCGGACCCTGGGTTATCGTGGCCGGGTTTGAACCTGATCCCGCGTTGTTCGATCACGACAACTCTTTCCCGGCCGACAGATTGTGCAACTCAACATCGACGCGATCGCTGCCGGGGGCGGAGGCATTCATTGCACCACCCAGCAGGAACCGAGGGCCTGAGGCGCTTCCGCCCGGAACCAAAATCCACCGGCAGGAGGGAACGAACCGGTGCCCAAATTCGCCCTTGCCTCGGCTGATTCCCCGGCTATTCTGTCCGGCCACACGAATTTATGACCAAGGACGCCGTAAGCAGCATGGCGCTGCATGATAAAGACACCGGAAGCGCGGACGTGCAGATTGCGCGTCTGACGGAGAGCATCAACCATCTGACCGAGCACCTCAAGGGCCACGCGAAGGACCATTCCTCGCGCCGCGGCTTGCTCAAAATGGTGGCCCGACGCCGCAGCCTCCTCGATTACCTCAAAGGCACCGCGAACGAGCGTTACACCAAGCTCATCGACAGCCTCAATCTTCGCAAGTAACCAAAAAGCGCCGCTTTCGCGGCGTTTTTTTTTACTGCCATCGAACCGTCCGACCCCGCCAATCATACCGCAGCCTGGGATTCAGGCCTTCCTGCAAGGGAGCCTTGAATCCTGTGCTTTGGAATGATGCGGGGAAGGCGGTTCACCCAACCAACCAACCGTAAGAAACCACATGTCACACCAAACTGTCTCAGGCCTCGTCGGCCACAATGAGATCACGATCGAAACCGGCAGAATCGCCAAACTCGCCGACGGCGCCGTCATGGTCTCCTCGGGCGAGACCATCATCATGGTCAGCGCCGTCTCGGCGACCAAACTCCGCGACGGGCAAGACTTCTTCCCGCTCACCGTCGACTACAAGGAAAAGGCCGCCGCGGCCGGCAAATTCCCCGGAGGCTACTTCAAGCGTGAAGGCCGTCCGTCGGAGAAAGAAACCCTGACCGCCCGCATGACGGATCGCCCGCTGCGCCCGCTCTTCCCGAAGGATTACTTCTACGAGACGCAGATCATCAGCCTCCTGCTCAGCGCGGACGGCGAGATCGACCCGGACATTCTCAGCATCAACGGCGCCTCGGCGGCCCTGACCGTCTCGGACATTCCCTTCGACGGCCCGATCGGCGCCGTGCGCATCGGACGCGTGGACGGAAAATTCGTCATCAACCCGACCCATGCCGAGCGCGCCTACAGCGACCTCGACCTCGTCTATGTCGGCAAGGAGAACGAAGTCATCATGATTGAAGGCGCGGCCGACGAAATGTCGGAGGCCGATTTCAAAGCCGCCCTCGACGCGGCGCAGGAACCCGTGGCCAAGCTCGTGGCCATGCAGCGCGAGTTGGCCGCGAAGTCGGCCAAGCCCAAGCGGGAATACGCCCCGCTCGCGGTGGACAGCGGACTGCTCGAGGTCGCCTACGCGGTGGCCGGTGACCGCATCGAAGCGGCGCTCTACACCAGCGGCAAGGTCGCCCGCTCCAAAGCGGTCGGCGCCCTGCGCAAGGAAGTGGAAGCCGCCATTCTGGCCAAGTTCCCCGAAGCCACACCGTTCGCCGTCGGCCAAGCCTTCGATTACCTGCAAAAGAAGGCTTTCCGCATCAGCATTCTCGACCGCCAGCAGCGCTGCGACGGCCGCGGGTTGCATGACCTGCGCAAGCTCGAGGCGGAAGTCGGCATGCTGCCCCGGGCCCACGGCTCCGCGCTCTTCCAGCGCGGCGAGACCCAGGCCATGGCCCTGGCCACGCTGGCCCCGGCCGACGAGGCGCAAAGCCTCGACACCTACGCCGGCGGCGAAGGGACCAAGCGCTTCATCCTGCATTACAACTTCCCGCCGTTCAGCGTCGGTGAAACCGGCCGCTTCGGCGGCATGAATCGCCGCGAAATCGGCCATGGCGCCCTGGCCGAACGCTCGGTCCGCCCGGTCATCCCGCCGGAGAATGAGTTCCCCTACGCCATCCGCGTGACCAGCGAGGTCATGGAATCCAACGGGTCCACCTCCATGGCCAGCGTCTGCTCGGGTGTCCTCGCCCTGCTCGACGCCGGTGTGCCGCTCAAACGGCCCGTGGCCGGCATCTCGGTCGGACTCGTGACCGAGTTCGACGACAGCGGCGCGCTCAAGCGCTACACCACGCTGACCGACATCCTCGGCTCCGAGGACCACTTCGGCGACATGGACTTCAAACTTTGCGGAACCTCGCAGGGGGTGACCGGATTCCAACTCGACCTCAAGCTGCCCGGCCTGAGCCTCGACATCCTCAAGCAGGCGATCGACGAGGCCACCGAGGCCCGCGGCGTCATCCTCGGGGTCATGAATTCCGCCCTCTCGACCCACCGCACGGAAATGAGCCCCTATGCCCCGCGCATCGAGACGCTCAAGATCCCGGTGGACAAGATCGGCCTGCTCATCGGCCCCGGCGGCAAGACGATCAAGGGCATCGTGGCCGAGACCGGCGCCGAGATTAACATCGAGGACGACGGCTCCGTGCACATCTACTCGAGCAACGGCGAAAGCCTGCGCCGCGCCAAGGAGATCATCTCGGGCATGGCCAAGGAAATCGAAGTCGGCGAGCTCTACCAGGGCACCGTCGTCACGATCAAGGAGTTCGGCTGCTTCGTCGAAGTCATGCCCGGCAAGGACGGCCTCGTCCACATCTCCGAACTGGCCGACTTCCGCGTCAATCGCGTGGAAGACGTGGTCAAGGTCGGCGAACAAATCTGGGTCAAGTGCATCGGCGTCGATGACCGCGGCAAGGTCAAACTCAGCCGCAAGGCCGCGATGAAGGACCGCGACCAGGACGCGGTTCCGGCCAACGCCTGACGCGCAAGAAAAATCACCCGAAGGGCGTCCCGCGAGGGGCGCCCTTTTTGCTTCCGTCCGCCCCACTGTTCGTGCTCTGGTGCGGATGCCGCCACGGCTGCTTATGGACGAGTCGCCGAAAAAATCCGCCCCGCACCGCCCCCGCTACGCCTTGGAAACCGAGGTCATCTGGGCGGTCATCGGCCTTTATATTTTCATCATGGGCCTCCTGCTGCTCATCCACCATCTGCAGCCCGAGGGAACCGAAACACACACCTCGTCGCCGTCGCCCAGCCACGCCGCCCGCTACGATGTGCCCGGCGGCGAACCGCATGCCGTGCGCCCAGCCGCCGATCCGCTGCCATGATCACGGCCTTTTTCAAGGATGGGGAGACCTTCCGCTTCACCCGCGAGGTCCAAACGGCGGAGGAGTTGGAGCACGCCATGTGGATCGATGTGCTGCGCCCAACGCCGGAGGAAAAGGACATCCTGCGGACCGCGCTCGACATCGAGCTGACCCTGCAGCACCCGACGATTTACCACGAGGACGACACCCTTTTCATGACCATGGGTCTGGTCAGCAAGGACGAGGAGAACACGATCAAGGTCAACAAGCTCACCTTCATCCTCCACGAGGACTGCGTGGTCACCCTGCATGACATTGAGCTGATGCCGGTCGCTGTCTTCGCCCAGCGCATCCGGCGCAAATCTCATCTCTACGGTTCACCCCAAAAAATTCTCTGGGGCCTTCTCTTCAGCCTGAGCGAAACCGTGGCCGACCGCGTCGAGGCCGTCGGCACCGATCTCGAGCAGTTATCCAAGGTCATCGCGGAAATGCCGACCGAGTTAGGCACCGGACAGACCGGCACGATGACGGAGATCAGCGAGCTGCTGGCCGAGTTGTCGCGCTACGAGGACTTCATCTCGCAGAGCGGCGAAAGCGTGCTGCAACTGGCCCGGGTTGTCCGCTATTTCAATGCCGAGGTGGACGGCTTCACCGAGGCCGAATTGCAGGCGCGGGTCAACGAACTGGCCGCCGACGTCGCCGGGATCAAAGATCACCTCGCCTTCGAGCACGACAAGGTCCGCTACCTCCAGCAGGCGTCCATGGGCATCCTGAACATGCAGCAGAACCAAATCGTCAAGGTCTTCACCATCCTCACGGCGGTCTTTCTCCCCCCCACCCTCGTCGGCACGATGTATGGCATGAACTTCGCCTACATGCCCGAGCTGTCGTGGAAATGGGGTTTCCCCGTCACGATCCTGCTCACCTTCCTGTCGGCGATTTTGCCGCTCATCTACATCAAGAAAAAGCGCTGGCTGCGCTGAGACCGTGGCGCGCGAGAAGAAACAACGCCTAGCCACCGAAGCCGGCCCGGCCCTGTTCGCCAGCCCTTTCGCCGCACTCGACCTCGGTCCGCTGCCCTCGGGACCCGCCAGCCCAGACCAACCAGCGGGAGCCGGCGTCCCGCCCGGGCAGGACGCAAAACCCCTCCCGAAAGCCCCGGTCGAGCGACTCCTTCTCCGCCGTTCGACCGCCCACCGTGGCGGAAAGACCGTGCTCGTGCTCGAGGGATTTTCGCCCGCGTGGTCCGCGGCGAAACTGGAAACCCTGCTGCACGAATTGAAAACCTCGCTTGGCTGCGGAGGTAAAATGGAAGGCCGTCAACTCGAACTGCAGGGCGAACTGGCGGACCGTCTGATCCCGCTGCTCGAAGCGCGAAAGTTCACTGTCAAGCGCGGTTGGTAGCTGCGCATCGCGAGAGGGACATCGCGATCCAGCCTCCGGCGCGGACGAGCTACTTGTTCGCCAGGCACTTGGTGCCCCACGCGCAGGGGCCGTAGCACTCAGGCTTGGAGAAGCTGTGCACCTTAATCGCTGGCGGCACGTCTCCGGGTTCGAGTTTCACGCTTTTAAGCGTGTCTTCCAACCGGTTGAGCACCTCGTCGAGCAAATCCATCGGCACGTTGAGGGCCGGCTCGATGCGGATGCTTTCCGCGCTGATCAGCGTGCCGGCAGTCAAGACGCGGCGCTGGAACAATCCCGAAGCCACCTTGTATCCGACGGTCGAGGAGGGAAACTTCATGCCGATCAGGAGCCCCTGCCCGCTGACTTCCTTCAAAACGTCCGGATACCGCGACTTCAGCTCGTTGAGCTTGGCCATCATGTAGTCGCCTTTCTCGGCCGCCTGCCGCGGGGTGTCCTCTTCGAGCATGACTTCGATGGCTGCGAGCGCTGCGGCGCAGGCCAGCGGGTTGCCCCCAGTCGTGGTCGTGTGCATGAACGGGTTAGGCTCGAGCACGCTCCAAATTTTGGCCGTGGCAAAAAATGCGCTGCAGGCGACCACGCCGCCGCCGAGCGCTTTGCCGAAACACATGATGTCGGGAGCGATCCCGGCATGATCCACGCCGAACATTTTCCCCGTGCGGCCGAAGCCCGTCTGCACCTCGTCGGCGATGAGCAACACGTTGTAGTAATCGCAAATCTCGCGCAGACGCGGGAGGAAATCCGGCGGCGGGACAATCGCGCCCGCTTCGCCCTGGACCGGCTCGATGATGACTGCGGCCATGCCGTCGCCCACGCTCTTGGCCGCCTCCAGCTCATGCTCAACTGCACAGGCGCAGCCGTAAGGCACGAAGCGGACGCCCTCCAACAGGGGCAGAATGGGCTCGCGGAACACACTCTTCCCGGTGACCGAAAGCGAGCCGAGCGTTTTGCCATGGAAGCCTTTTTGCATCGAGATGATGCCTTTCTTGCCGGTGTAAAACTTGGCCAGCTTGAGGGCTCCCTCGATGGCTTCGGTTCCGCTGTTGGCGAAAAACCCTTTCTGGATGTCGCCGGGGGTGAGGTGCGCCAGGACGCGGCCCAACTGGGCGCGGAGCGGATCGAGCATCTCCTGCGAGTATTGCGGCGAGCGGTCAAGCTGGGCGCGCACCGCATCGACGATTTTCGGATGCCGCAGACCGTAGCTGTAAAGGCCGAAACCACCGAGCATGTCGATGAACTCGCGACCGAGGGCGTCGCGGATCAACGAACCCTGCCCCTCCCATTCGGTGAAGGCAAACTCGCCACCCAAGGTGGCCGACTTGCGGTGTTCGAGGAAACCGGCGTTGATGTGGTTGGCGAAGTTGTCGACCGTCTGCTCAGCGATCTTCTGCCGTGCCTCAAGCGAGACCTCCGACGTCGGCGTCTTGACCAGATCGAGCATCCACCGCGCCTCGGACAGGGCGTAGTCATGGTCACGCAGGTGCGGCGACTCCAGCGGGGTGCTGGCGGGGGAGATCTCGGAAAGGGACATGGCGATCAATAAACAGCGGGGCGCGACGACCCGCAAGGGGTATCTGGGCGGCTAGACTACGCCGCCGACGGCCTGCGGAGACAAGCGCTTCGCGTGGACGCTGACTACGCGGCGACCGTCCGTCTTGTTCACGGTGAACTCAAAGCCCTCGCAGTCCACCTTCTCGCCCTGGCGGGGCAGATGCCCCAACAGATGGGTCAGATATCCGCCGATGGTGCTGACGTCGGTGCTCTCCAAGCGCAGGCCGATCAGATCGTCAAGATCGTGCAAGGCCACGGCACCATCGAGCAGGTATTCGCCTTCCCCGACCTGGCGGCACTCTGTTTCGGCCTCATCGAACTCGTCCTGGATATCCCCAACCAGCTCAGCCAGCACATTGTCCAAGGTGACCACGCCGACGGCTCCCCCGTATTCATCGAGCACGAGAGCGAGGTGGGCGCGCTTGCCGAGCAGAAACTTGAGCAAGCGCTCAAGCGGCATCAGCTCCGGCACGTGGACTAACTCGCGCTTGATCGAAAGCAGGTCTTCCTTCTTTTCCCGGATGAGGGCGAGGAGGTCCTTGATGTGGATCAACCCGGCCTCGTCATCGAGGTGCCCGCGGCAGAGGGGAAATCGCGTGTGGCCGGAATCCCGGGCGACCCGCAGGTTCTGATCAAAATCGTCCTCCAGATCGAGGAGCACGACCTCGCCCCGCGGGGTCATGATGTCGCGCACGACCCGTTTGCGCATGTCGAGAGCGTTGATGAGAATTTCCCGCCCGAGCTGGCTGACCGGCTCCCCCTCACCGGCGACGCCGGTCTCCAACATCGCCCGAAGCTCCTCGGTCGTGTGCGCCGCCTCATGGGCGCTGGATCCCTCCAAGCGGAAAACTTTGCGCAGCAGCCATCCGGACGAGGCATTGATCACGAAGATGAACGGACGGAAGACGCGGTAGAAAAACCACATCGGTCCCGCGCAAAAAAGCAGGATCGGCAAGGCCCGGCGGATGGCGAGAATCTTCGGTGCCTGCTCACCCACCACGATGTGGAGGAAAGTGATCAGGCCGAAGGCGACGGCAAAGGAGAGCGCTCGGAGCACCTCGGGCTGCTCCAACCCGAGGGAAACAAAAACCGGGCCGAGCAACCGGGCGACGAACGGCTCGCCCGCCCAACCCAATCCCAGGCTGGTCAGCGTGATGCCCAACTGCGCGGCCGAGAGGTAGGCGTCCATGTGAGCCAGCACCTCTTTGGCCAAACGGGCGCTGCGGTGGCCGTTGAGATCGCTCTCCCCCAACTGCGCGGCGCGCACTTTGACCACCGCAAACTCGAAGGCCACGAAGAAGCCGTTGAGCAGGACGAGGGCGACCACGACCAGAACCTGGAACAAAACGGCATCGGCCGACGGAAAATCGGAAACCAAAGCGGCGGAGCCGAGAAAGAATGAGGTCATGAGAAAATATAGGCGCGTGCCGGGCACGGCTCGGGCGGAAGGCACCGGTTCCGGTGCGCCGCTTGAATTTGCTGGCGGCACCCGGGCGGGGCCGCGGGGAGCCCCTGATTACCAGCTCGCCTTGGTCACTCCGGGAATGAGACCGGCGCAGGCCAGCTCGCGAAAGGTCAGGCGGGACATCTGGAACTCGCGCAGGAACGCGCGCTTGCGGCCCGAGACGCGGCAGCGGTTGGACAGGCGCACCGGGCTGGCATCACGGGGCAACTGAGAAAGGGCGAGGTAGTCGCCTTTTTTCTTCAGCTCCGCCCGCAACTCGGCAAATTTTTCCACCGACTTGCGTTTGCGCTTCTCGCGCTCGATCCATGAGGTTTTAGCCATATAAATGAAAAACAGTCGGTCATCATGGCTCGAGACATCGCCCACGGCAAGTCCTTAATTGCGGCCGGAAGCAAATTTCCCCGCGCCCCTCGAAACGTTTGACACCCCCGTCCCGCCGTATAATTCTGACCTGCCGCGAGCGGATGGTGCGAGCCACCAGAGTCGCGCGCAGAAGCAACACCCTTCCAGATATGAACGAACCGAAGAAAGAAACCGTCCGCATCGTCCTCCCTCCTCAACGTGACGGCAAGCCCAGCGCCGCCAATCCGCGCGAGGCCGCAATGATCAATCTCCCGCCCAAGCCCCTTCCGACCGCCGCTGGTGCGCCGCCGAGCATGCCGCCGCCGCCGAAGCCGGTTATGCCCGGCGCTCCG
>JBGSSV010000056.1:0-9971 GCA_041736875.1 Chthoniobacterales bacterium
CGAGCAGCACAACGGCTTCCGGATTCGCCTGCAGCACGCCGGGCAGCAGCGCCGCGGTGTCGCCGGCGAGGTATTCTTCGCCGGGCTGCGCCCCGGCCTGCGCCGCGCTGATGGACCGTGTGTCCCAATCCAGGCCGATCACGCGCTCGAAGGCTCCAAGCAGTCGGCGGGCGAAAAATCCGCTCCCGCAATACGCGTCGACGAGCACGCTGCCGGTGCCGGCGAACTCCGCCACGACCTGCGCCAGAACCTCCGCCGCGCCGTCATTGACCTGGCGAAATCCGCCGCCGTGCGCGTTGGACCGCAGGGTGGCCGGCCCGGCGTGGAGATGCCGCTTGCCGCGCAGTTGGGCCAGCGCCTCATTGACTGTGTCGTCGGCGAGGAGGCATCGGCTGATGTCGACCAGCTGCCGCGGGTCCGTCCCGCGGAACCCGACGAGCGGCGGTTCCACGTGGAGGGTCAGGCGGTTGCGGTAGCCGTAGGCGAGGGGAGAAGCGCGGGTAGGCTCGACCGGCGGGTCGGGCAGCTTGCCGATGCGGCGGAGCGCCTCGGCCACTTGGCGTGCTTTGATTTCCAACTGCCGCGGGTAGGCGATGTGCTGGTAGGCGCAACCGCCGCAGCGGCCGAACCACGGGCAGGGTGGCGCCACGCGATCGGCCGAGGGTTGCACGATCTCCAGAACTTCGGCGCCCAGCCAACTCCGATGGGCGCGGGTGACACGGACGCGGACGCTTTCGCCGGGAAGGGTGAAGGGGACAAAGACGACGCGCCCATCGTGGCGGCCGAGGCCCGCGCCGCCGTAGGCCACATCGGTGATTTCCAAGAGCAGTTCCGCGCCTTTTTTCATCCGCGGCCATCATGAACACTTGGCCGGCGCATGGCGATGGACTTTGGCGTCACCGGCGGGCACGCTTTGCCTCATGAACGCGACCATTCCCCGCAGCCCCTACGACCGTGAAGCCGGTCTTCTTTATTTTCCGCGCATGCTGGACAAGATCCGTTTGAAGCAGCGCGGGGAGTTGGCGGAGGACTATTTTGCCAATCTCGGGAAAGGCTTTGACCGGAGCTGCTGCGACTTTCTCGAAGTGTCCTATGAAGAATTGGTTGCGCAGGTGGAGGCGGACCTCTCCGATGCGGAGGTTCTGGACTGGTGCGGCGCGCACGGGCACCGGCCGAATGAGGCGCAGGCCTCCATCTGGAATGAATACTTGCGGAAATGCGGCTGGAACGACCGTCTGACCGAACGGCTGCGCATGCGGCTGGAAGGATTGGGCATGGCCGGGCGCGCCGACGTGCAGACGATGCTCGACCTGATCGAGGTCGATGAAGGCCGGCCGCCCGGCGGGGCCGGGGCGCGCGGGGTGTGACGTCGTCCCGTCATCCATGGCGTGGTCGCGCGGCTATCGCCGCCACGGTCGTCATTTGGTCGAGTCCGCCGATTTTCCAATATTGGCTGGCCCGTCCGTTCGACCCGTGGGCGCAGAACTTCTACCGCTTTGCCGCGGGTTTTCTCACCATGGTGCCCTTCCTGCTTTGGGCGTCCTGGCGGGCCCCGCGACGGTTGACCCGGCGTGAATGGCTGGGCTGCGCCTGCTCGGCCGTGCCCAACGTGGTTCACCAGGTCGCGCAGACAGCCGCCGTGGTGCTGCTTTGGCCGGGGCTCTACGCCCTGCTGGGACGCATGTCCGTCCTCTTCACCGCCATCCTGGCCGTCATCTTTTTCGCCGACGAACGCTGGATCGCCCGCAGCTTCAAATTCCAGGCCGGCACGCTCCTCGGTTTGCTCGGCGTGGCCGGCTTGGTCTGGGTGCCGGGTGGCCATGCCGCGGGCTCCGCTCTCCTCACCGGATTCTGGCTGGCGGTCGCTGCCGCCGCTGGTTGGGCAGCTTACGGTGTCATGGTCAAAAAGTTCACCACCCGTCTCGGTCCGACGATCGGTTTCGGTGTGGTCAGTTTTTTCACCACCGCCCTGCTCCTCCCGCTCATGCTGGCCCTGGGTGATGCCGGTTCGATTTTGCGGGCGGACACGTGGACCATTTTCCTTCTCGTGTTTTCCGGGGTGCTCTCGATCGGGCTGGGCCATTGGCTGTATTACATCGGTATCCGTGATCTCGGGGCCGCGCCCGCGCAGTCGGCCCTGCTGCTCTGCCCGCTCGGCACGATGGTTTTGTCCGCCGGGCTCTTCGGCGAGACCTTCCGCCCGGCGCAGATTTTTGCGGGGGCGATTCTGCTTTGCGGAGCGTTCCTCGCTTTGTCCGCCAGTCCGCCCGTGCCCGAGGAACCAGTCTGAATCTGCTCGCGCGGCCCACCCGCCACTGCCAGATTGAATTCGTGATTTCCGGCGATGCTTCATCGCAGTCCGCAACCTTGCGGGTCGAGCGCGGGGCGGGGGAGATTGTGTTGAGCTTTGTCGGCCGGCTGGACGACCCAGCGGTCGCGGCCTGCTGGACCCGGGCGCTTGCTGAGGTCCGCCGTCCGCCGGGACCGGTCACGGTCGACTGTTCCGACGTGGACTACTGCGGCGGAGCCGGCTTGGCGCTGCTGATTGCATTGGAGGCGGCAGCCAAGGAGCGCGGCGCGGCGCTCACGCTGAAGAATTTGGCCCCCCGGTTCCGCGCGCTCTACGATGCGGTGGATCGGGCCAAGCTGGAGAAGCCCTTGGCACCGGAGCATCCGGATCAGGGCTGGATCGCGCGGTTGGGGCGCGCGACGTCCGACCAGGGGCTCGAATGGAAAAGCCAGACCGAGTTCGTCGGCGAGGTCAGTGCCGGGGTGGTGGCGCTCGCGGCCCGCCCGCGCAAGCTGCGGCTGCGGGAGTGGTGGCTCATCGCGGACAAATCCGGGACCAATGCGCTGCCCATCGTGGCGCTGATCAGTTTTCTCACCGGCATGATCATCGCCTTCCAGGCCTCCATCCCGATGAAGCAGTTCGGGGTCGACATTTTTGTCGTCAACCTCGTGGCCCTCGCCATGGTGCGTGAACTGGGGCCGATCATGACGGCGATCATCTTCGCCGGTCGCTCCGGCTCGGCCTTTGCCGCCGAGATCGGCACGATGAAAGTCAACGAAGAGGTGGCGGCCCTGACCACCATGGGGTTGAACCCTGTGCGGTTTCTGGCCGTGCCGCGCGTTCTCGTCGGACTGGCGGTCACGCCGGTCCTGACCCTCTATTCCATGGCGATGGGCGTCGCCGGCGGCGTCGCGGTGATGCTCCTGCGGGGTTTCCCCCTCGCCGCGCTGTTCAACCAGCTCGAGAACTCCGTGCGCACGCAGGACGTGATGGCCGGGTTCATCAAATCTTTCGTCTTTGGCGCCGTCGTGGCCGGCGTCGGCTGCCTCCGCGGCCTCCAAACCGGCGCCGGGGCCTCCGCCGTCGGCGACGCCACGACTAAGGCCGTCGTGACCGGCATCTTTTGCGTTGTCGTCATCGATGCCATCTTTGCCGTGATCTACTACCGGCTGAATTTCTAGCCATGCCGCCCAACGACCAGATCATCATCGAGGTGGACGGGCTGACCGTCGGCTACGGCGAGCGGGTGGTCCTGCGTGAGGTGAATTTTCGCGTGCGGCGCGGCGAGGTGTTCATGATTCTCGGTGGCTCGGGTTCGGGCAAAAGCACGTTGCTGAAAAACATGATCGGATTGTATCCGGCGGTGGCCGGGCGGATTTTGATCGGCGGCCGGGACATCGTCAGCGCGACCGGCACGGCGCGGCAGGAAATCCTCCGCGCCTTCGGCGTGATGTATCAGGGGGGCGCATTGTTCGGGTCGCTGAGCTTGGAGGGCAATGTCAGCCTTCCGCTCGAGGAGTGGACGCGGCTCCCCGCCGGAGCGCGGACCCTGCTGGCCAGGCTCAAGCTGCAGCAGGTCGGGCTGGGTGACTTCGCCGGCTACCTGCCCTCGGAGATCAGCGGCGGCATGCAAAAGCGCGCCGCCGTGGCCCGGGCCATGGCGCTTGACCCCGGGATCCTCTTTCTCGACGAGCCCTCCGCCGGGCTGGACCCGATCACTTCGGCCGAGCTGGACGACCTGATCCGCTCGCTCTCCCGCAACCTCGGCATCACCTTTGTCGTCGCCACCCACGAAATGGCCAGCGTCTATGCCATCGGCGATCGCGTCATCATGCTCGAAAATGGGTCCATTGTGGCCGAAGGTGATCCCGTGCAGTTGCGCGATCATCCCCCCAATGACTACGTCCGCGCGTTCTTCCGCCGCGAACCGCAGAAGGCGCGCGCGGCCTGAATCCCATGAACGGCTCCGCCAACTATTTCAAACTCGGCCTCTTCGTCCTCGTCGCGGTGGCCCTCTTGGCCGCGAGCCTGATCTTCCTCGGCTCGGGGCGCCTCTTCAAACCCCGCATCCACATCGAGACCTACCTCGACGGCTCGGTCCAAGGCGTGGATGTCGGCTCGCCGGTCAAGTTCCGCGGCGTGCCGATCGGGCGGGTGGCCGAGATTGATTTCACCTTCAACCAGTATCCACCCGAGCCCGGCACCGGCGGGCGACGGGATTATGTCATTCTCGTCTTGGAGGTCGATCGCCAGACGTTCCGCGGCATGTTCGACGCGCCCGATTTGAATGAAATATTTGCCCGGGAGGTTGAGCAGGGTCTGCGGGTCATGCTCCAGCCCCAGGGCATCACGGGTCTGAATTTTGCCGAGCTCGATTACGTCGCCCCGGCGAACCGCGCTCCGCCCCTGGCCATCTGGTGGACGCCGCGCCATCCCTACATTCCCTCCGCTCCGGGCACGCTGACCAGCATGCTGGATTCGATCAACACGCTGATGGACACGTTCAAATCCCTCGACGTCAAAGACACGCTGGGGCAAATGAGCACGACCATGAAGGAGGCCAACTCGGCGCTGCAGAGTTTCAACGGCTCGGTGGAGGAAATGCAGTTGGGGAAGGTCAGCAGCGATTTGCGCGGATTGCTGACCGACCTGCGGACCAAGCTCGATCAGGTGCCGGTAGGGCAATTGACCGGTGACGCGGAAAAAATGATGAAATCCCTCACCGCGGCGGCGGAGAACGCGCAGACCCTCGTCGACAAGTTGCAGACCAATCCGCTGCTCAACCGGGATGCGGTGGCTGACATCGTCGGTGATTTTCAGGCCACCGCCGAAAACTTCCGCGTGCTGAGCGAAAACCTGCGGGAATATCCTTCGCAGTTGTTCCTCGGTCAGCCGCCCAAGCGTTCGCCCTTCGATCCGGCCGGCCGGTCCAAGCCCCGTCCATGAGCAAGCCCCTCGCCGTCGTCGCCGTCGCCGCCGGGCTCCTCCTCGCGTCCTGCACCCTGCGGCAGCCGGCGGTGCTGACCGACAGCTTCGACTTCGATCTTCCCGCCGCCCCGGCGGGAGTCGCGGGGGGAAGATCCATCACCGTCCTGCCCTTCACCGCCGCCGCCGGCGCCTCGGGTCAGATGCTGCTCTACCGCGTAGATGATGTCCGCTACGAGCGCGATTTCTACAATCGCTGGCTGGCTCCGCCGGCCCGCCTGCTCACCGGGGCCCTGCGGCAATGGCTCGAACAGTCGAGGGTCGGTCCGGTCCGCGAACCCGGTTCGCCGCTCGCTTCGGACCTCCTGATCCAGCCACGCCTGACCGATCTTTATGCCGATTATCGCCGCCCGAGCCAGCCCCGCGCGGTTGTGGCCATGACCATCGTGGTGATTGAGCGGGGCTCCGCGGGGAGTCGTCAGATTTTCGAGCGCAGCTACCGGCGCGAAGCACCGATGAGCGGGGTCTCTCCTGCGGCCGCCGCGGAGGCTTGGAGTCGCGGGGTGGCCGATGTTTTTGCGGCGTTCACCGCGGACCTGCGTCGCTCCGATTGAGCGGGCTCTATTTCTTGGGTCCGCCGAGTTCGACTTGGGCACCGATGAAGGCGATGCTCTGGTTGTAATCGCCTTGCTGGTTCTGGTTGCCCGAGGTCACGCCGTTGTATTGGTAGCCGGCGTTGATCGACCAGGCGCGGTTGATGGCGTAGCCGACGGTCACGCCGCCGGTGTAAACATTGTCCGAGAAGGATGAGAAGTTGGCGTCCGGCTGGTCGTAATAGTTGTTCTGGTAATTGAGGAAGGCCTTGACCGAAATGCGCGCCGTGATGGCCCGGGTGACGGAGAATCCGAGGAGCAACTGCTGGCCTTGGTTGATGTCACCGAGGCCCGAGGCGGCGGTGCCATAGCGGCTGTAGAGCGCGATGTCGGTGTTGGCCCCGAGGGAGTAGTTGAAGGAGAGTTGGCCGAACGGTCCGAGGTAGAAATTCTCTCCGCCGCCGTAAGGGTTGTTGTTCAACCTCTGCTCCACGCCGCCCCGGAAGATGATCTGCGAACTCGGGTTGAGGGTGTGGTCGAAGCCGGCGAGAAAGATGTTGCCCCAACTGTCGAGGTTGATGTTCTCGAAGTAATTCCGGGTGTTGAAACGGTATTCCGCCACCAGATTGGTCGTCGGCCGCCAGAGGAAGACAAACTGCTGGCCGACAGTTTGCTCGACCCGCCCGATCTGCGACTGCTGCGCGTCCTCCATGTAAATGACGAAGAGCGGATTGTAGCTCGTGATGGTGGAGAATTTCGGCGCCCACTTGTATTCCATGGCCAGCATGGTGTCGCTGTAGAAATACTCGCCGAGGTTCGAGGTCGGTGCTCCGTAAAGGTTCGACGCACCCTCCGAGAGGTAAGCGGTCATGGTCGTGAGGGAGAAACTCATCCGCTCGGTCGCCTTGTAGTCGGCGGCGAAATTCCATGTCAGGTTCGGCAGCCAGTTGTTGCTCGGCGGTGCGCTGTAGTAGTAGGTGAGGTTGGCCGCCAGACCGGTCTGCAGGCTGAGCCGCGGACCGCCGAAGGCATAGGTCACTCCGGCGTTGATCGCGGTGTAAACACTCTCGATCGGGTTCGACGACGTGGTGTTGACATTGCTGTTGTAGCCCTCCGAAAGGCCGAAGGTGAAGCGGAAGGGGCTGCGTTCAAAGCGACCCTCGCCGATGTCCACATTCTCCGGTTGGACGCCGAATGGGGTGGCGACTTCCTCCTCCATTGTGGGAGTCCTCGGAGTGGAGGCCCGGGCTCGCTTGCGCGCGGCAGTCGTGGTGCCGGTGCTCTGCGCCGCCATTGACGGCGAGCGCACGTCGCCTTGGTCGGCACTCGTGGGGGCCGCGGGCGTCACGCTGCTCGTGGCCGGCGGTTTGGTCTCCGTATAAACGTCGTTCGTGTCGCCGTCGCGCACCGGATAGCTGAAGCGGAATCCAGCCGGGTTGGTGGCCGAGGTTGATGGGACCGGCTCCTCGAAGGCCTGCGGCGTGGGCGGAATCCCCTCGACCACGTCGGCCGGCGACTCCTGCGTGCGCGCTGTGGATGAGACCAGAAGGGTCACGAGGACCAAGCTGGGAAGGTGATGCAGGGGACGCATGGAAATTGGTGGTTGAGGGAAAGACGGACATCGCGATCCTGACTGATTCATCTTCCTCAAGCAATGGAGAAAATTGGAAGAAAAACGCCGATCGGAAGCGCGTTGGTCGGGGGCTCGGGCGCGGTCGTCCGCCTCAAGCCCGGCGCAAGACCGTATCTCGCACAAAAAGCGACCCGGTCTCGGGGTAGTCGAGGGTGTAATGGAGGCCGCGGCTCTCTTTGCGGCTCAGGGCAGAATCCACGATCAACGCTGCGACCGTGACCAAATTGCGCAGTTCCAGCAGGTCGGTCGTGACCTTGAAGTTCCAGTAGAATTCCTGCACCTCTTTCTGCAGGTTGCGGAGGCGCGCCGAGGCGCGTTGCAGGCGCTTGTCCGTGCGGACGATGCCGACATAGTCCCACATGAGGCGGCGGATTTCGTCCCAGTTGTGGTAAATGACAACCAACTCGTCTACGTCGGTCACGCTGCCGGGGCGCCATTCGGGCAACTGCAGGTCGTCGGCCCCGCGGTGCGGGCGGGTCGCCTTGGCGAAGGCCCGTTGGGCGAAGACGAGGGCCTCCAGCAACGAGTTGCTGGCCAAGCGGTTGGCTCCATGCAGGCCGGTGCATGCGACCTCACCGATGGCGAAGAGTCCCCGCAGTGTTGTTTCGCCGTGCTCGTTCGTCTTGACCCCTCCGCATTGGTAATGCGCGGCCGGCACGACCGGGATGGGTTGGGTGGCGATGTCGATGCCCAGGGCCGCGCAGGTGGCGAAAATTTTCGGGAACCGCTCTTCGAGAAAAGCCCGCGGCTTGCCCGTGATGTCGAGGAAAACGCACTTGGCTCCGGTGCGCTTCATTTCCGCGTCGATCGCCCTCGCCACGATGTCCCGTGGGGCGAGGGACTTGAGTGGGTGGTGGCGGTCCATGAACGGCCGCCCACGGCCGTCGACGAGGATTCCGCCTTCGCCGCGGACCGCTTCGCTGATAAGGAAAGACTTGGCTTCGGGGTGGAAAAGGCAGGTCGGATGGAATTGGATGAATTCCATGTTGCTGACGGCTGCGCCGGCGCGCCAAGCCATGGCCACGCCGTCACCCGAGGCGATGTCCGGGTTGGTCGTGTAGAGGTAGACTTTGCCGCAGCCCCCGGTGGCCAGCACGATGCGGTCGCTCCGCAGGGTTTCGACCTGGCCGGATTTCTCCTCGAGCACATACACACCTACCACGCGGTCCTCTGTCGCGTAACCGAGCTTGCCCGTGGTGATGAGGTCCACCGCCATGTGATCCTCGAGCAGGCGGATCGACGGATGCTTCTCCACGGCGGCAAGGAGGGTGTTTTCGATCTCTCGTCCGGTAAAATCGTGGGCGTGCAGGATGCGGCGCTTGGAATGCCCTCCCTCGCGGCCCAGGTCGAGCTCGGTGATGCCATCCGGCCGCTCTCGCAGGTCGAAGGACATGCCGAGGTCGATCAGTTCGCCGATCCGGTCCGGTCCCTCGCGCACCACCATCTCGACAACATCCTGGTGGCAAAGACCCGCTCCCGCTTCGATCGTGTCGCGGACGTGGAGATCGAAGGAATCCTCGGGGCTGGTCACGCAGGCCACGCCGCCCTGGGCCCAGGCGGTGTTGGTCGTGGCCCGGCCTCGCTTGGTCAGGATGGCGACCGAACCGGTCGCCGCCGCTTTGAGCGCGTAGGTCAGCCCGGCGATGCCAGAGCCGATGACGATGTGGTCAAAATTTTGCATCGGTGGGCTCCAGGCGCACGTTGTCGATCAGGCGGGTCGGGCCGAGGCGCACGGCCGCGGCCAGCACGGCGGGGCGGCCCAGTCGTTCGAGCGGTTCGAGGGTTTCGGCATCAACAAGGGCGACATACTCCGGTTCGCAGCCGGTTCCCTCGCTGATCAGTCTCCTCGCCGTGGCCAGGATCCCGGGCGCGGAACCTTCCTTTGCCGCCGCCTGCAACGCGGCGGGAAAATGGACAGCCCGGGCACGCTCCTCCGGGGTGAGGTAGCGGTTGCGCGAACTTAGGGCGAGGCCGTCCGCCTCCCGCACCGTCGGGTGGCCGATGATCTGCATGGCGAAGAACAAATCCCGCACCATCCGGCGAATGATGGCCAGTTGCTGGTAGTCCTTCTCCCCGAAGACGGCAACGTCCGGGCGGAGGATTTGGAAGAGCTTGGCCACAACGGTGCAGACGCCGCGGAAGTGGCCCGGACGGACCGGACCGCAGAGGCCCCGCGAGAGGTCAGTTTCCTCGATGAAGGTCGAGTCGCCCGGCGGATAGATCTCGTCCGCCGTCGGGGCGAAGACCGCATCGGCTCCGTTCCGACGGCAGATTTCCGCATCGGCTTCGGGCGTGCGCGGGTAGCGGGCCAGATCCTCCGCCGGACCGAACTGGGTTGGGTTGACGAAACTGCTGACCACGACCGTGCCACCCGTTCCGGCCAGGCGACGCGCTTTGTCGATCAGTGCGGCGTGTCCGGCATGCAGCGCACCCATGGTCGGCACCAGCACGATCGGAGCGGCGGCGTTGCGGCGGAATTCCACCGCCTCCGCGACGGTGCCGAGCGTGCGCATGGGGTGCGCGGAAGGCT
>JBGSSV010000200.1:0-3702 GCA_041736875.1 Chthoniobacterales bacterium
ACATGCTTGCCGGCCTCGAGGGCGGCGATGACGAGAGGCGCGTGAAACTTGTTGGGCACGGCGATGTAGACCGCGTCCACCGCGGGGTCGGCGAACACCTGCGCGGCATCCGCGTGTGCCGCGGCGAGGCCATGCTTCTCCGCCAGGAGGGCGGCGCGCGCGGGGTCGGTATCCTGCACGGCGACAACCCGGCCGCGGGGGTGCTGATTGACGATGTCAGCGCTGTGATGGGCGATCTGCCCTGCGCCGATGAAACCAAACCGGACTGTCTCTGGTGAACTCATGGAGAACCCTGTGGTAAGGCCTGCATCTTTCCGGCCAATCCTGCGGACACTTTCTCCTAAAGCGCCCCGGCGCGCTTGCCGCGCCCTGTTCTCTTTGCCGCGGGGCTGAAAGTCCCGCCGATCATGACGGTGCGCGGGGCTGCAGGCAGGCCGCGTTCGCCGCGCTGAAAAAGCACGGAGAGCAGTTCCACAGCCGCCGCCCCCACCGCCTCGGGATTCTCCAGGATGCCGTCGTAGCATGGATCGAGATCGATCGTGGTGGTCGTCGCCATGGCAATTTTCTTCAAACGCGGCAACTCGCGTCTGAAAGTGTCGAGGTTGTAGGACGAGTCGGTGATGATCGCGTCGGGACGGTGCCGGTTGACCCAGCGCTCCAGCGTGGCCGCGGAAGGCATGGCTGCCTCCCACCGGAGCGTCTCGAGATCACGCACTCCGTTCTCGTGGTTGAGCCACTGGATGGCGGCGTCGATCCGGTGACCCGTGCGCTCGTCGAGGTCGCGGCTGATGAGCAGACCCAAACGCCGGTGGCCGCGCCGGTTCATTTCCTGGCCGAGCAGCAGAGCATTGGCAAATTGGTTGGGAACCACGCGGTGGACCGTGGGGCCGAGGACTGAGTTGCTGGTGGAGACCACGGAAAAGCGCGACCAGTCGAGCATGGCCGAGAGGTCGGCCGGCGGAAAGAGCGGGCCGAGGATCAGTCCCTCGATCCCGCGGCTGTAGAGCATCCGCCGCAGGCGCTCGGGATGCGCGAACGCCTCGTCAATCTCGACCCGCTCGAAAAAGAAGCCCAACTCTTCGGCCGCCCGCCGGGCACCTTCCGCGATCAAGCCGCTGTAGGTGCGCCCCGTCTTGTTCTCGCGCGGAACCAAAAGGCAAAGTGAGCAACTCGACCGGCGCCGCCCCCCAAGGCGGAGTTGCTGCATGAGCTTGCCGATCAGCGGATCCGGCTTGTAGCCCATTTCCTCGGCCACCCGGCAGATCCGCTGGCGGGTATGCTCTGGAATGCTCGTGTGGTTGCGCAGCGACAGCGACACGGTCATCGGGCTGACCCCGGCGGCACGGGCCACGTCGGATTGGGAGGGTCGTTTCGGTTCGGGCAGGTTGTTCATGGCGGGGAGGGCTTTGTTTTACAGAACAGTGGCATTTCTATGGCACCACGCCTGCGCCGGTGCAACATCGCAGTTGGGTCCATCCCCTTTTTGATGAAAACGACGCTTGAAACCTCGCCCCAAGCATCCAGCCTGACTGCCGTCTTGGATTCGACCCGTCCAGCCCTACCCGCGTCACGCCCCCGCGTGGCCGTGGCCATGCGGGCTCTCCACCGGGACCTAGTCTACCCGCCGGAGGAAATCGCCCGGGCCGCGGAGTGGGTCGATTTTCTCAACCCGAGCGGGGAACTTCCATCCCACCTCTGGCCGACGGTGGACATCATCCTCGGCGGCTGGGACATGCCTGTGCTGGACGCAGATTTTCTCAAGGCCGCGCGAAACCTCCGGGCCGTCTTTTATGGCGCGGGCTCCGTTCGCGGCTTCATGACCGACGCAGCCTGGTCGCGGGACCTCACCTTGACCAACGCCGCGCAGGCCAACTCAGAAACCACGGCCGAGTTTTGCCTCTCGCTCGTCCTCTTCAGCCTCAAGCACGGGTGGCGCTTTGCGCTTGCTCCACAGGAATCGCACAATCACCGCGAAATCCCCGGCCTGTTCGGCAGCCGCGTCGGCCTCGTGTCCTACGGGCGCGTGGCCCGGCACCTCGCCTCGCTCCTCCGGCACTTCCGTGTCCAGGTCGTCTGCTGGGACCCCTTGCAACCGCCCGAAGTCCTAACCCGGGACGGCGTGACGCCCTGCGACCTGCCCACGCTCTTCGCCACCTGCCACGTCGTCAGCCTGCATACGCCGTGGCTGCCGGAAACGGAAAATCTCATCGGCCGCGAATTGCTCGAAAAAATGCCTCACGCCTCGACCTTGGTGAACACGAGCCGCGGCGCCGTCCTTGATGAGACTGCGCTCATCGACCTGCTCCACCGCCGTTCGGACCTGACCGCGGTCCTGGACGTCACGCGCGAGGAGCCATTGCCCGATGACTCCCCGCTCCGCGCCATGCCCAACGTCGTTCTGACCCCGCACATCGCCGGCGCCTGCGGTCCCGAATGCCGCCGTCTCGGAGCCCTCGCCGTGGACGAATTGATCCGCTACGTCCGGGGTCAGCCGCTGCAACACGCGCTCACGCGCGAGGCTGCCGCCGTCATGGCCTGAGGGCCGATTCACCCGACAATTCAACGAACGTCCAAATCCGACAGGCGACTCGTGCAAACTCGCCTCAAGCAGTCCGCCTACGGCCGCATCAGATTCCCGCCGTCCGCCGCAACGTCGCTCGGATTGGACGCCTCGAGCATGGCCGCAATCGCCTCCTCGAAAAGCGGGTGGTTGTAAACCGGCGCAATCCGCCGGAAAAATCCCAATGGGCCCGTGCGATTCATCTGCTGTTGCCCGAAACTCCACTGTGCCGTGCCCATCGCATAGGGCAGGAGAAACTCGCCCGCCTGCTTGAGCTTGGGGTTCTGGGCGTTCGGGTAATTCCAAATATCAATCCCCCGCCGCGCGCCCATCGAGGCCAGATCGGCCAGTCCGCCGAGATTCCACAAAGTATACATGGCCGACTCGGCCCGCTTCGTCTCCTCGGGCGTGCTGCCGTCCGGCGCAATTTGTCCGTCCAGCCGCACCGGACCGACCGCTGTGAGCACCTCGCGCACGGTGGCGTCGTCCCCGGTGTAGGCCGCTCCGGAGGCGAGGATGAGATCGTAGAAGGTTCCGTGGTTGTTCTTCGCGGCGCGCTCAGCCTGCCCCAGCGGACTCTCGACCAGCCAGCGGTTGAACTTGCGGAACCACTCCTTGAGCGCGGCGTCGTCCTGCGGCGTCCACGCGCCCGAGTCGGCGATGAGAGCGACGCTATCGAGGACATTGGGAAAGCGGTTGGCGTCGATGATTCCCCACGCCCGGCCGTTCTCATCCGGCTTGAGCGCTTGGGCGAAATTCATGTTCGGATTCATCCCCGAGACGGGGTCCAGAAACCACGCACGCAACTGCTGCGCCGCCGCCTCGGCATACTTTATCTCGCCGAGGAAAAACCAGCCCTCGGCCATTGCCGTGACCCGGTCCTGCATGGCCTTCATCTTCGGTCCGTCGAAATTCTTGGCGGCCTCGGTGTTGGGTTTGCCATCGATCATGATCCACTTCGCCGGGTCGTTCGGGTCGGGCCAGGCGAATTTCGAGGTGCTGATGTAATCCTTCGGGTCGCCCGACTTCGCCCAATAGGCGCGCGGCTTGCTGGCGATCTCCACCGCAGGCTGCGCCAGCATCTTGTCGGCCCGCTGACGAAGGGCGTCGAGGGCCGGTCGCAGCGCCGCATCGCCGGCCCG
>JBGSSV010000091.1:0-8364 GCA_041736875.1 Chthoniobacterales bacterium
CCAGCGGACCGCGGACGAGCAACGCCGTGTCCCGCCAGTCCCGCCCGCCCTGCGAGCGCGGCGCCCAGTTGTCGCTGATGCACAACCCGCCGACCACCGCGGTCTCACCATCCACGATCAGACTCTTGCGATGGTCGCGATGCCGCAGCCGCGCCCAAGTCAGGGGATTGAACACGGAGACCGGACGAAAAGCCCGCGCCGGGACCCCCTCCTGCGCGAGGTATTTGGCCACCGAGCCGCCCTTGACCATCATGGTCCCCACCGGATCGTAGAGCACCCGCGTCTCCACCCCACGCCGCACCGCGTCGCCCAGCACGCGGGCAAAACGCCGCCCGGTCGCATCGCCGGCAAAAATGAAATTTTCGAAGCAAACCGAATGCCGCGCCGCAGCGATCAGTGCGAGCATGGCGGGAAACGCCTCGTCGCCGTCGCGCAGGAGACGTGACTCCAGCACCGGGCGGGCGGGCGCCGCCGCACGGCGGCAGAGGTCCGCGATCATCGCGGAGGAGAGGAAAGAGTTGACCGGATCCGGCGGCATGGAACCTCAATGAAGATAGCGGCACGTCCCCGCATGGCCAGCCCCGACCGGTTGCTTGGTCGTTGTGGTCTCGGAGGCCCCGCCAGTGCTTGTTCAAAGCTGCGGCATCGCTGCGTCTGAGGGGAACACCCCATACCGCCCGTCCCGTGGACATGCGTAAATACCTTCCTCGACACATTCGAGAAACATCAAACCCATATGAAGAACCACATAACCACCACCATCATGGCCACCGCTCTCGCCGTTGCCTCACTTGCACCGCAGTTCGCCTCCGCCATGGACAAAACAGCACCTGCCGTCTCACAGCCCGACATCGTGGCTGCGGCGATGAGCAAACCTGAACTAACCACCTTGGTCTCCGCGATCAAGGCGGCAGAACTCGTCTCAGCCCTCCAGGGTCAGGGACCGTTCACCGTCTTCGCCCCGACCAACGAGGCGTTCGCCAAACTGCCAGCCGATGAACTCGCAGACCTGCTCAAGCCGGAGAACCGCAAGAAACTTGCGACCATCCTCAAGGGGCACGTCATCAATGGCCGGGTCAAAGCGGCCGAGGTCAAAGCCGGCGAGGTGAAGACGCTCGAAGGCAAGGACGTTGAAGTCATGGTCAAGGACGGGAAGGTCTCCTTCGGGGGCGCCACCGTCGTCGCCACGGATCTGACCGCCGGCAACGGTGTGATCCACGAGATCGATACCGTCGTGATCACGGAATAGCTGCACCCAATACCACGCAACCAACCTGAAGCCACTTCGCCGAAAGGCGGAGTGGCTTCTTCCTTTTTCTGAGTTGGGCCTCAAGTCCACGGGGCCGGGAACCCGTCAACGCACGGCAGATGTTCTCCGCCGGCGCGGACCTCGCGAGACCTAGCTGGTTCGACGGGCGGCGAAGAACATGACCACTCCGCCGACCACGGCGAGCACGCCGAGAATGGGAGCCACCGGGATGGTGTGCGTGCGCTCGGTCGTGATTTGCAGTGGCCCAAGGTCGAGCGCCTTCTCCGAGGTGGTGTAGGTGATGCCCTGATAGGTCAGTGCGAGCACGCCGAGAATGATCAGGATGATGGAGGCGAGAAGGAACGGTTTCATAAGCTCTTCAGATGATGGGATGGTCTTTCAGCACAAGAAAAACAACGATGAGAAAGCCGACGAAGAGCAACGCGGGGATCAACCCCTGCATCGTGCGACTGATGGCCAGTTCCAGGATCCACACGACCGCAATGAAGATGAGGATGTTCATCAACATACTTGGGGCTCCTTGAAGAGGGATTTTGCTGCGCTGGGTTTCATTGTGGCGGTAATCCGTAGGGGAACACTACGCGACGGCGCGGCCATCCGACATGGGGTGTAACCCGCAGAACGGGGCCGACTTGGTCAGGCACACAATGGAGTGTTCACCCCATTGAGCCGGTGGGCACGCGGGCTCAGTCTGTGGGACACATGAAAACCAACGCGCGCGTAGCCACAATTTTCCGTCGCACTGTTGGCCTGGTCGATGAGGGCCGCGGGCTGATTCAGCGCTCGGCCCGGCATGATTCTGCGGCCGAAGTTCAGGCACTCAGGACTTCCGCCACGGCCCTGATGGAGCAGGAGTCGCTCCAACTCCGACGACATCTGCTGGATGTGACCCGCCGCCTGCTCACCATCAACGAGGCGGAGCACCGTCGCATCGGCGGCGCGCTGCAGGACCAGTTGCTGCAAACGTTGATCGGAATCCACATCCGATTGCTGGCCTTGAGCAAACAAGTGACGCTGAACGCCAGCGACCTGAACAAACAAATCGCCAGCACGCGCCGGCTGATGAGAGAATCTTGGTCGGCCCTCCAGCGCACCACGCGCGCCGTGGCGGCCAAAACATGAGAACTGAGCGGCAGTCCAAGTCCGCCCCCTCCGGCGCCACGCCGACGGTGCGCCTCGAGAGGAACATCGCCGCCCTCACGCGCCGGACAACGCAGCTGGCGGTGGCTAACGCGAAACTTCGCAGCCAGATCAAGCGCCGCATCTCCGTCGAGAAATCCTTGCGCGCCAGCAAAGAAGGAGCGGCCCGCCTGCTCGTCAGGTCCCAGCGCACCCAGCAGGAGATGCGCCAGTTGTCCCACCGCCTTCTCTCCGTGCAGGAAGAGGAACGCAAACGGATCAGCCGGGAATTGCATGACGTCGTGGCCCAGGCCCTCTCGGCCATCAATGTCCACCTCACCTTGCTCAAGAGCGAGAACGCCGCGACGACCAAGGAGCTCCATCGGAAGATAGCTGTGACCCAGGATCTGGTGAAAAAGTCGGTCGAGATCGTTCATCGTTTCGCCCGCGACCTGCGCCCGGCCGTTTTGGACGACATCGGCTTGATTCCCGCCCTGCGCTCCCACTTGAAAATCACGGCGGCCGAAGCCCGGCTGAAAGTCTCCCTCTCGGCCGACCCGGAAGTCGAGGCGCTCGGCCTGCCGAAGAAGACTGTGCTCTATCGAGTCTTCCAGGAGTCTATGACAAACATCACCCAACATGCCGCGGCGACCAAGGTCAGCATCCGCATGGTCTGCCGCGAGGGCTACGTGCGGATGACCATCCGGGACAACGGTTGCGGATTCCGGGCCGGAAAACTTTTGGACGCGGAAACCGGGGCCCACCTTGGTTTGCTCGGCATGCGGGAACGGGTGGAAATGAGCGGAGGAACCTTCTCCGCGGAGTCGATACCGCGCAAATCCACCACCATCAAGGTTGACCTGCCGCTCGACCCCATTGATCGCCGCCGGCCGAGTGCCCGCACCGCGAAGAAAAGGAAAACAGCACGATGAAAAAGATCCAGGTGCTGCTCGCCGAGGACCATGTGATGGTGCGGGAGGCCTTGCGCGCGCTCCTCGAAATGGAAAAGGACATTGAAATCGCGGCCGAGGCCGGGGACGGGCGCAAGGCGGTCTCCCTGGCGCTGAAACTCCTGCCGGACATCGTGGTCCTCGATCTGGCCATGCCCCTGCTCAACGGTATGGAGGCAACGCGGCAGATTTTGAAGGCGCTTCCGGGCACAAAGATTCTCATCCTTTCGGCGCACAGCGACGAAGCCTATGTCGAACGCGTCATGGCCCTCGGGGCTTCGGGTTACCTGCTCAAGCAGAGCGCGGCCAACACCTTGGTCAAGGCGATCCACGCCGTCCTCAAAGGCGGGGAATTTTTCAGCGCCGATGTTTCCCTGCGCCGTGACCGCCGGCGCAATGATGCGCTACGCCGGGGCGAAACGGGCCACGACCCCAAACCCGCGGCGCTCACGCTGCGGGAAGCCGAGGTGCTGCAACTCGTGGCCGAGGGCTTGGCCAACAAACAAATCGCGGGCGAGCTGGGCATCAGCATCAAGACCGTGGAGAAGCACCGGCAAAGCCTGATGGAAAAGCTCGGTATTCACGACACCGCCGGGCTGACCCGCCATGCCTTGGCCACGGGTGTGATTGTCCAAGACTAGCCGCTCTGGATGCACTCCGCCCCACTATCGGTGATGGGCAAACGGCTTCATCTGCCGCGGTTTCGCGCGGGGGGATGAGGCGGGCGGACTCGACGGCGAGAGTTCATCCTCGGGGTATTTCTTGGTCCCCGGCCAGAGGATGCGCCAAGGTTGCCGCTTGAGTGTGTCGGTCAGTTGCTCGCTGTTTCTGATCACTTGGGACAGATCCGAGCGGTTGAGCTCTTCCATCAGCTCCCGCGTGCTCTCCATCGTCGCAGCCAGATCGGAGTCGCGCCCCGTCATTCTCTCCGTGTTGACCTTGAGAGTCTCCGTGAACTCCCGCGTGTTGCTGATCACCAGCGGAATCTCCGCGTTGTTCAAAGTCTCCATGAACGTCCGAGCATTCTGCACCGTGGCGGCCAGATCGGAGTCCGGTCCGGTCAGGCGCTCAAGATGCGCATTCATGGCCTCGGACAGCTCGGGCAAACGTTCGCCGACAAACTCCTGCTGGTCGATCGCCGGGCCGCTCGAAACCTCGCCTTGGATGAAATCAATCACCTGTTGTCCCATCAACCCCTGCTGGGCCAGCCGTGCCGTCGCGTTGTTGTAGACCTCCGCTTCCGCCGTGACCTGGACATGAATGCACACCTCGAAGTCCGCATGCCCCGCGGGACGGCGGTCGGGAGCGATAGGCGACTCGAGCTTGGTCACCTTGCCGATCTCGCGCCCGGCGAGAAGCACGGGGGCCCCCGGGCGGATGCCCTGATCGTCTATTTCTTGGGCGGCTTTCGCGGACGCGCCTGAGCACCGGCTACAGATCGGAGCGGCAGTGAGCTCACGCTTGGCGCAGCGCGAAGTTGCATCTGCGGCGCAGCCGCTCTGGCATGCGGTGGCCCCGGCCGCCACTTTCTTCGCCGCCGCCCGAGGCGCGCGGGAACCGCTTCTTCATCCGAACGCGCCACCAAGCAAAGTGCCACCACCTACACGCCCGGTGGAGCGACCCAGCGGCTCCTCAGAGGCCCGGGGCAAACTGCTGTCCCTTCTTGCCACAGCACGCCAACCTCGCTAAAGACGCTTCCAAGTCTTCAAGCCACGCTTCCACAGAACCCTCCGGCTTTATGAAAGCCACCAACCCGCGAGCCCAAGAACGAAAAAACTCGTGCTTCTGCGGATCTTCACCCCGGTCGGCCCAAACCCGACGCAAACCGCGCCTACCGCTCGCCCCATGCCTTTTGGGCGGACGTAAGCCACAATCCAATCCATGAAAAGAGCACTACTCCTCATCGACCTTCAAAATGATTACTTTCCCGGTGGATTATTTCCGCTTTGGGACACCGAAAGAACTCTCCCGGCACTGGTGGGAGCGATCGAGCGCGCCCGGACGGCAGGAATCGAGGTCATTCATATCCAGCACATCGCCAATCCGGAGGCTGGCATTGCGCCGTTTTTCAACAAAGACACCCCTGGAGCAGCGATTCATCCCATCATACTATCGGCAGCACCCGATGCTCCGATTGTGGTGAAGGAATACGCCGACAGTTTCCATCAGACCGAGCTTGAAGAAGTGCTCTCGGCACGCGGAGTTAGCGAATTGCTTGTCTGTGGTATGATGACGCAGAATTGTGTGACTCACACGGCGATTTCAAAGTCGGCAGAGAAATACAAAGTAACTATTTTGCCGGACTGCTGCACTACGGTGAGCGAGCCAATACACCTGATCGCGCTTCATGCAGTTTCGACTCGAGTTCCTCTGGTCCCCTCGACGGAGGCGATGTAGAACGCCGAACAGTGCAGTCGGCCTGATTCCTGTCTCTTTGGGTCTTTAGGCTGCCCCCCCGATGAATAGTCAAAAAGCAAAAGGACGATGTCATCAAATCAGCTTGCGAAGGACGTCGGCAAAGCGGTTGTAGATGAATCCAGCGGCGAGCAGCAACACGCCCAAGACGAGGAAGCTGAGGATGCGGTAGATCGTGTCCAACTGCCAGACATCGACGAGAAAAACGCGACCGACCGAGGCGGTGAGAATGAGGAGACCGAGCAGCCGGTAGGTCCGTTCCTGCAAAGCAAAGCCCGCGGCGAGGACGAGGGACCCGAGGACCGACCACGAAATGGTGACGAGGAACCCTTGGGTGTTTTCGGCCACCAGCTTCCAGAGGAAAAGCCACAACCCCAGAACGCCGGCGACGATGGCCGCGAACTCCACCCAACGTGCCTGGCCGGCCAGGGCGCCGAACGTCCGGCGGGAAAGTTGCTGGGCGACGAGCAGCAGGAGCGGGGCGAAGGCATCGGGCCAGAAAGCGGGGGCGCCGCCCAAAAACCCGCGGCCAAATTCCGCCGCGGCCGCCATGAGCAAAAGCCCGGCCGGCACCAACGGCACCCAGCTGCGCACCGCTGCGGCCCCGCAGAAGCAGAGAAAAGCCAGAACGGACAGGGTGAGGCAGACCCACGGGACGGGGACGTAGGCGCGGACGATCATGATCGCGAAAAGCGCGGCCAAGCCCTCGATCACCCGCCTTCCCCAAGGGATGGCGGAGTGCAGCGGAGGCGACCAGCGGCCGGCCACGGGCGACTGGAGCAGAAAGAGCGCGAGGGCGGCGAGGCAGACGGAAAAACCTCCGGGCTCCCCGGTCAACTCGACGAGACGGATGCCGGTGGCCAGCGACAGGACCTGACTGACCGCGAGCAAGGGCAGCGACTTCGTCCGACCCGCATAGACCACGAGGGCGAGACCCAGTGCAGCAAAGCCAAGCAACTGCGCCGGCATGGTCCAGCGATGCATGGCCCAAAGGATCAGCACGGCGACGAACGCGCAGGCCCAAGCGGTCTGCCAGAACAACCGGGGCACCTGCGCCACCGCCCACTGCTTCTGCCACTGCCACCCGTGCAAAAGGAAAAGCAAGGTTGCCCCCAGGGCCGCCGCGGGCACGACGGCCGCGAGATTTCCCATCACCACCCAATGCAGCAGCGCGACCAAGGCAAATCCCTGGGCCGCGCAGACAAACTCAGGCATCTTCAGCACGGGCAAAGAAAGCGAGCCCAAGACGGCGAGGACGAGGAGCAGGAGGAGCGTGCGCTCGCCATCCGTGCCATGAAAAATACCCGCCAAGGCCACCGCGAAAGCCAGCACGACAAAGGCGGAGGCCCGCCAGCGGAGCACTGGCGACACGCCGAGCTGGCGCTGCCACTTGTGAAGCCAAGCCGTGCCGCCGAGGGCCAGGGCCACACCTCCCGCGGTCAGCGCGGCGTGCGGCCCGTTGTTCATCACCGCCTCAAGGGCAAAGGCGGACGCGAGCACGGCCGCCACGCCGGAAAAAAATTGGAAGACGGCGCCATGCCGCTGGCGGCTCAGCTTCATGAGGGTGGCGCTTTGCAGGGCAAAAATGAGCGCCGCCTCGTAGCTACTGAACTTGAGGAACAATCCGAGAGAAATCAAGGCCAGGCCCTGAGCCAGATAGCTCGCATCGAAGAGGGCTTCGCCCGCCAGGTGCCGCCGCGCCGCCCACGCGAGGCCGAGCAGCACCACGCCATAGGTCAGGGTGAACATCCACAACTGGTCCGGATAAGTCCCGGCGAATAAGGGCGCGGTCAGACCGAAGAACGCGGCGTTGTTGAGGGTGAGAAAAACCGACCGGGCACCGCCGGCCATCCGGCTCTCCCGACCAAGGAAGGTCGCCACGGTGAAGACAACCCAGTAACAGGCGGGAAAGAGGAAGGCGTCTCGGAAAATTTCCGCACTTTCGACCGACACGGCCAGGAGCGTGCCGGTCTGATGGAACCGCCAGAAGGCAAAGCCGAGATAGCAACCAACCAAACCGACAAAAGGAACCGACACCCAACGTTGCCGCACGAGGAGGATGACCGCGATGACGCTGAGCAGCAGGTTGCTGAACAACGAGAAGCCCGCCACGGGATTGATCGCGGCGGTGTAAAATCCGAGGGCCGTCGTGATCGAGGCGATCACCTCCAACTTGAGCCGCACGGCCAGAACGATGATGGCCCCGGCGAGCAGCACCAGCAGAGTCCCACCGACCAGCGGGCTGTCGATCACCCGGAGCGGCGTGACGAAATGCGCGGCGTAGGTGGCGTAATAGATCGCCGCAAGCCCGCCGCCGGCCAGGACGTTGCCGAAATGAAAAAACTGCGGAGACCGCCGCCGCGCCCACCACCCCAGAGCCGCGAGACCGGCCCCCGCGAGGTAAATCATGGCGAGTTTTCCGGCCGGCCCGAGCCGCATGACCATTTCCTGCCAGGCGTAGTTGCCGAGAAAAACCAGACCGGTCAGCACCAAGACAATGCCGACCCGCACAAGCCAGACGCGCCCGAGCCGCAGCTCGAAAGACTCCCGCGGCGCAGCCGGCGGAGCGGCGGGTGCGGGAGGCGGAGCGGCCTTGGGTTCGCGAAAAAT
>JBGSSV010000007.1:0-40014 GCA_041736875.1 Chthoniobacterales bacterium
GCCGCCCCTGGCACCGCAGCCGACGCCCGAGTTCCTGCCCACGCCGTTCCCGCCGCCGGTCGCGCCGCTCCTGGTGCCTGCTCCGACCCCGCCTCTCCGCGCCGCTCCCATGGATTTCGCCACCCCGGCTTCTGTTCCGGCCAACGAACCGATGATCTCGATTGGTCGGCCGGTCGCGCAAGCCAGCTACGGCGACCTTGGCAATCGCGCCGCATCACAGTTGCGCAGCCAGCCGCCGCAAAATTTCACCTTCGACCGTTCCGCCCTCCGCGACGTTTTGCGTTTGCTCGCCGAGGACGCGGGTATCCCCTACATCGGTCTCCCCGAGCACTCGACCAAAGCCCAGCGGTTGGTCACCTTCCGCATGACGGCCAGCCCCTTCATGGCGCTCGAAGCCGTCTGCCGACAGAACGACATTCGCCTGACCTACGATGACGGTGTCTGGTTCATGGGGGTCCGCGACCCGAACCTCGAGCGTGTGCGCGCGGCTGAGAATGCCAACGAGTTGGTCGGCGTGGTCTATCAGTTGAAGCACGACCCGGTGGATCGCGTGGATTTCCGCCCCGGCACGGCCGGGACTTCGACGAGCAGCAGCACCTCGGGTTCGTCGGTGTCTACGCCGAATCTGCCGCTGCAGAATTCTCAAAAGGTTTTCGAGGCCAAGGCGCCGCGGATTGTCAACGAGGTGCGCGTCATGCTGGGCCTGAAGCCCTTGGTCTACAACACCGACGGAACTGTCACCGATCCCGATGCGATAGCCGGAACCGAGACACAGATGGCCCGGATCCCGCCATTTGATGGCGTGGCCGGGTCGAAGGGCGTGGGCCAGGACAAAGCGGCCGATGGCGCAACTGCAGCCGATGAGGTCTCCTCGCTCTTCCCGGTTTACGTGCCGCCCCAAAAGCCGCAGGTTATCTATAACTCTGACACGAACATCCTTTGGGTCGTGGCCACCCGCCAGCAGCACAAATGGGTGGCCGATTACCTCGTGCGGGTGGACAAGCCGCAGGACCTGATTGCTATCGAGGTCAAGTTTTTCGAGACGAAGAAAAACCCGCAGACGGAGCTTGGCATCAACTGGGAAGACACCCTTGGCCGAGGCATCACCGTGCGAGGCTCGGCGGGGGCTACCTCGGCGGGAGGCTTCCAGACGGGCGCCGTCACATTCTCCAACACAACCACCTCGGAGAACAGGAGTGGTGCCGATACGAGTGTCTCCGGCATGGGCACCGGCACCATCTACTCGGCGGTGCTGAACGTCGATGAAGTTGCCGTGACCATGCAGGCCTTCATGCGCGACCGCGACAGCTCGCTGGTCCAATACCCCCGCGTCCTCACGATCAACAACCGCGAAGTGGCCATCACCGCGGCTGAGAACACTCCGATCAATGCCGGCACATCCACCGTCCAGTCCGGTGGGACCTCCAGCCAACCCGTCGGCACACTGGAGTATCTACCCATCGGAACCCAGATCAACATTCTGCCGAAGACGGTCGGACAGGACCAGATAGCCATGACCGTGGCCATTACCGTCTCGTCCATCATCGGCGTTGTGCCGATCGATCTTGGCACCGGGTCAAATGAATACCCCATCACGTCCTCCCGGATCTACAACGCCTCCCTCCAAGTCAACTCCGGCTACACGTTGGCGGTGGGTGGCCTCGAAAAAACGGATGACCAGAACACCAGCGGCGGCGTGCCCCTGCTCAAGGACATTCCCGGCGTCGGCTACCTTTTCAAAAACAAGTCGCGCAACCGCAACAAGGTCAACCTCATCATCTTCATCACGCCCTACGTGATTTCCGATCCGTCCCGCACCCCGGGTATCTCGGAGACGCCCGATGCGGTCATTCCCATCCGGCCGGGCGTTCCGCCGCCGGCGCCGAACTTCGCCCCGGATGGCACCCTGCTGGGCGGGTCCGGGGCGGTGGACGGGGCTTTCACCTGGCTTGAGTTCCAGCTCCGATACTTCCGTCAACTGAACGAAGAAAGCAATATCAGCCAAAAATCGCTCAGCGAGCTGCGCAGCGTGGTCAACCGGGCGCGCGCCCTGAGCGACGACCTGCAGACGCAGCTTGCCGCGGGTGCCGGATATGCCTCCTCGGATCTTGTGGACCAATCCGCCCGTGCCGATGCCCTGCTCTTCGAACTCAACCGGACACTCGCCGCCACACAGCAGAACATGCTTTAGCCGCCGGTTGCTTTTTGACTTTCGGGCTTCGTCGCGAAGGGCCGCTGCGCGAAACGGTGCTTGGAGACCGCACGTTTTCTGTGCTATTGGCTTCAAAAGTTAGGCTGGCCATGGATCCCACCCACCAACTTCCCCGTCGCTCCCTGGGCTTCACCTTTGTTGAGGTGCTGGTGGCGATGGCGGTGATCGGGATTTTCGGCGGAGTGGCCTATGTGAATCTCACGGGAGCCCACGAGGGCACGGACACGGCCAAGCTCGAGAACGATGTGCAGGTGCTGAACAATGCCATCGACAGCTACCTCGCGGCCGGCGGGAGCCTGAGCAATGCCACCACGGCCGAGGCCGTGCTGGACAAACTCAAGACCGTCGCCACGGCTGCCTCGGCCGAGCGCACCCTCGGCGTGACCGGGTCCTTTGTCGATCCGCGCACCACAATCGTCCTGCAAACCGCCGACGAAGGAAACTCCTCCGCCCGGCGGGCCTTCCTCACCAACTCCTCCCCCCCGCGGTTTTACACCGCAGGGGGTGGCGGTGCCGGCATCAAGGAGTTCGCCTTCGATGAGGTGGCCGCGGGCGCGACCGCGGCGACCGAGACCCGCGTCCGCACCCTGGATCAAGCTTCGACCAACGGCTGGGTCTGGGACTACAATGACCGCACCGTCGCCTCCGCCCCGGCCGGATTGGTCCCGACCGCCGTGGACATTGCCGGCGGCACGACCAACGTTGGCCAGCCCATCCTTAACCTGGAGCCGCCGACGTTCTCGCCTGCCGCCGGCGCCTACGCGCTGACCCTTTATCCGCGGTCGTTGACCATCGTGGACCCGAACGATCCCACCATTTCGCGGATCTATTACTCTCTGAACGGCAGTGCCTATGTGCTTTTCAACACCCCGTTCAACATCGACCCCGGCACCTCCGTCTCGGCTCTCTGTGTCAGCCTCGACCCCTCGCGCTACGCCAACAGCACCGTGGCCACGGCCACGTATACGGCAATCCCACTGACGTTGGCCATCGCCTTGAGCGCCCAGGGGAGCGTGACCTATGCCCAAGCCGGTGGGGCCATGCTCAATCAGGCCGTGCAGACGCCGCCCTCAGCCACGGTGTCTCTCACCTCGGCCGTTCCTGCGCAATATCTGACCAGCTCGAATTTCAACATCCGCTACACCGTCAACGGGACCACCCCGAGCGCGACCAATGGCATCGTCGGGCCCGCCTTCTCCGGGTCATTCGTTTCCCCTGCGATCAGCCTCGCCCTCTCGAATTTCGGCACCAATGCGAGCCTCAACATCCAAGCCGTTGCCATCTCGCTCCAGCCCAGTTGGTTCACCTCCTCCAGCGTTGTGCAAAGAACAGTCACGGCGAGCGCTGTGCCGATGGATCCGCCCATGGTTTTCCCGACCAACCAAGTCGTGACGGCCAGCGTGACCGTGGTGATGAGCAACCCCCTCACCGGGCCGGCCACGAACATGGTCATTCGCTACACGACCAATGGCACCACGCCCTCGCTGACCAATGGCATCGTCTACAGCGGACCGTTCTCCCTCTCCTCTTTTGCCGTCAACGAGCAGAAAGTCGTCCGCGCGGCGACCTTCCCGCCCAGCAGCCTGACCAACTGGTTCACCGGCAGCGCCGCAACCGTCCGCACTTACACCGGGCCGTCTTCGGCGGGTTCCGGCATCCCCAGTGGAGCCCTTGTCGGGGCCGCCACGCTGAACAGCACCTTCAATGGCAACGTGACCATCGCTTGGCCGACCAACGGTTCCGTGGCCAATATCACTTACAACCAGAACGCTGTGATCAACGGCAGCCTCTACGTCCCGGGCACGCCGACGGTGGCGCAGAATTCGCCCTACATCCCCCGGTGGACCACGACCAACGACGCCCAGTTTGCCAATCGCATCTACGGCATCGTTGAGGGCCAGTCGCCCAGTCCGCGCGTGGTGGACCTGACCGGGCCGACCATGCCGACAAACTACACCATCACCTTCAACAACAACTCCTACATCACGGGCAAAATCTTCCGTCGCATCGAGCGCTATACCCTGACCCGGCTCAACACCAACTCCTTCCCGGTCAAGACCTCATCAGCCTCGCTGAGCCTGAACGGGCCCGTGGGTGCCCCGCTCAGCGCGACCAACGTGGCCAATGTCACCCTGAACACGACCGCAGTCGGGTCGGTTCCTCTGCTCCCCGGCACCTATGGGAACATGACGGCGAACAACGACAGCAAGTTTGTTCTCGGCGATGCGGCCAACCCGGAGGTTCCGGTGACCTACAGTTTTGATAGTTTGTCCCTGAACAGCGGCGCGGATCTCCTCATTGTCGGTCGGGTCATTCTCAACATCCGCAACGGTTTTGCCATCAACAACGGGTCGGTGCTGGGCAACATCGACCACCCGGAATGGCTGCAGATCAACGTATGGAACGGCAACGTGGCCGCCAACTCCGGCAGTTCCATCTACGGCCGGCTCTATGTTCCGGGCCATCGCGTGGACTTGAACAATGGCAGCGTGCTGACCGGAGCGGTCTCGGCCAACTCTCTCCAGATCAACAGCTCGGCCACCGTCTTCTCTCTCTCGCCCTCGACCTCGCCCACTCCCTGACGGCGGTCGTCTCGCGGCGCGGGTGGCTTTGCGCTTGAATTGGCCGCTGGCTGTCTCACCTTAGGCCTTGCCGCATGAACTACCTCAAGCTTGATCCCGAAGGGCCGATCGGCCAGCGCATCAAGGAACTCAGTCAGGACGACCGGGTCAGCGATTTCTATCTCACGGCCAACGAGCCGCTGGCCTACAAAATCAACGGGCAGCTCATCTACGACGACGTGGTCTATGATTTCGAGGTGCCTCCGTATCCCGAGCCGGGCTGTGTGGACAGCGCGCTCGACTTGCACGGGCGGCGCTTCCGCGTGAGCCAGATGCTGACCCAGGGACGGCTGCGCTGGGTTCTGCGTCTGCTGCCCAACGTGATTCCCCGGCCGGAGGACATCAAGGTCCCGACCTCGGCGCTCAAGGCATTTCTCGAGGCCAAGAACGGCCTCTTCCTCATCTGCGGCGCGACGGGCAGCGGCAAGTCCACCACCATCGCCTCCATGGTCCTGCACCGGGCCAAGCGCCGGCGGGAACACATCATTTCGTTCGAAGACCCGATCGAGTTTGTCTATCCGGAGAATCTTCCCTCGCTCGTCTCGCAGCGCGAGATGGGGGCCGATGAAGTGGACTTCGGCAACGCCTTGCGCGCCGCCCTGCGTCAGGCCCCCGACGTCATCATCATCGGTGAGATCCGCGACGGCGAGACGGCGGAGATCGCCCTGCAGGCGTCCGAGACCGGCCACGTCGTGGTCGCCACGCTGCACACGTCGTCGGCCTCGCAGACCGTGCAGCGTTTCCTCAAGCTGATCCCGAACGAGCGGTTGGAAAGCTCGCAGGCCAGCTTGGCCGACTGCTTGCGGCTCATCATGTGTCAGCGGCTCCTTCTCGATGAGCGCAAGCGCAAACGTTTCCCTGTCCACGAGGTGCTGCTGCAGTATGACGGCGTGATCAACATCATCCGCCGGGGCGATTTCAAGAAGCTCGACCAGGAACTGGAAACCGGCTGGAAGCGTGGGATGTTCGACTTCCAGAAGAGCCTCGACCTGCGCGAGACCGAGGGTTTCAGCGCCGCCGTCGCCGCGGCCAGCCGCGATTTCAGTTGGGAGGAAACCAAGGACTATCTCGACAAGCAGGAAGAAATTTCCCTCCACCCCGAACCGCCCGCGCCCGTGGCGGTCGCAGCCTCGGCCAATGACTGACCCCAACCGCTCGGAGATTCCGGACCCTCGGCTCGGCTTGAGGAATGGCCGCAACGATGAGGACATCGCCGAAATCCATTTGAAATGTAGCGGCGGCGTCCCCGCCGTCGCTGCCTTTCCCATTCCAGGCAAGGCGGCGACGATGAGGACATCGCCGCTACATCAAGAGGTTGAATTTTCTCAGAGTTGTAGTGGCGGTTTTTGGGTAGGGACGTTCCTCCGGATCGTCCGCGTTTTTCACAGCGGACGAGCGAGGCCGCTCAGCCCGGCCTTTCCTCTCGCCGCGTCCGCCCAACCTGTCGTGTCGCATTCCTCCCAATCCGTGTTATCAGTGTAATACGTGGTTAAAACAAATTTCCTGAGAATCCAGCCAAGCTGACCTTGCCATGCTCCCGCTGATCAAGTCCGTCCTCAATTTCTCCGCCTTCCGGCCCGAGCCGGACGACCCGCTGGCGGCGTGGAAGAGTCGTTTTCCCGGCCGGGCCACGGCGCTCATCCATATCAACCGTTCCTCCATGACCTACCGGTCGATCGGACGCAAGGGCACGGTGATGGAAGGCGTGGCCAAAAAGGGGGAGATCAAAGACCTCTTCGCCGAGTTGGCCCACCAGATCAAGGACAGCACGGACGACGGCTGGGTCGTGGTCTCGCTCGACACCCGCTATGTCATCAGCGTCGAAAACAACCTCTCGCGCAAAAAGGGGTCCGAGGAGACGCTCAAGAAGGATCCCCGCAGCATTCTTCATGTGCGCTACGAGAAGGGCAAACGCTACTCGGTCACCCACAACCCCGAGACCAACTCCAGCCTCCTCCTGACCTGCGACGAGGATCAGATCAAGCGAATCGAGGGCCTGTGCACTGGCCACGGACTCAAGCTGGGCCGCCTCTGCTGCGGGACCTACGTCCTCCTCCGCCACGCCCTCACCGAGATCAACACCAAGCGTGGCTCGGACGCGCCGGTCAGCGCCTTGGTTGTCGCCTGCTGCGGCGGCTCGGTTTGCGTCCTCTCGCAGGACAAGGACAACTGGATCGAATTGCGCTCCCGGCCGGATCTTTACGAGGGCGACCTGCAGCCGCTGCTGGATCTCATCTCGCCCTTCGCCGAGCGTATCGGGGCGGAGGCCGGCCTGGTGCTGGCCTGCGACGAGCCCATCGCCGGCTTGGCGGAAAAACTGGCCGAGATTTTTCCCGGACGCGCGCTCAACGATTTGACCAAGCCGGGCCTGCTGGCCGATCTTCTTCTCCAGAACTGACATGCAAATCCTCGGACAGGAAATCGACGACCTCAAGACGGACCGCAAGGATATCCTGCCGGCCCTGCCGATGGTCTTCCGGATGGTGCCGATTCTTTTTTACTGCTCCCTCGCTTTTCTCGTCTTCATCGGCGCGCTTTCCTTCTGGCAGTCGCGTCTGGCGGCCTACCGGTTGGAGGAAACGCAGCGCCGCACGGCCACCGTCAAGCAGCAGATCGACGCCGAAAAGGCGGCCCGCACCGCGCTCGAGACCAAGATCCGCGAATCGCAGGACATCGAGACCTGGGTCATGTCCTCCATGCCCATCCAGCCGCTGGTCCTGGCCATCACCCGCAGCATGAACCCCCGCTCGTCCATCGTGGAGTTGTCCCTCGAGCGCGATGTGGACAACCCGGCGCAATTGAAACTGGCCATGCGCATCAACGCCGAGTCCGACCAGCAACTCGAAGATACCCTGCAGGCCATCCGCAAATTGGACTATCGCGAGTTTTCCCCCACGCAGACGATGGAGCGGGGTGACTTGTTCTACCGGGCCAGCCTGATCTGGACGCAACCCAAGCCGGAGGGCACCCCCGCCGCACCTGCCACCGCTCCCGCCGGGAACGCGGCGCCGTCATGAACACCAAACAAATCGCCTGTCTGCTCCTCATCGTCGGCATGGCCGTGGCGGTGCAGGTCGGCCTGACCCTGCGCAAGCACGCGCGCGAGGCGGCGGCGGAGGCGGCCACCGCCCTGGAGGAGGAGCAGATCGCGCAGACGCAGCTCGACCAGGAAATCAGGCTGCACGGCGACCTGCGGAACCAGTCGAAGGAACTGCTCGACTTTGTCCAGCAGTGGGAGCCCTACTTCGCCATCATCGAAGAACAGCAGTCGGCCGAGACAGCCATCAGTATGCGGGTGCGCGAAGCCGGCTTGCTCAACATGGCCCAGCGCTACCAGCAGGTGCCGAACAAGGTGAACAACAAGGACAACTCGTCGTTACCCAAACTGGTGCGTTCGAGCCTGGTGTTCGACGACAAATACGCCCCGTTGCTCAACTGGATGGGTTCGATGGAGCAGATGCGCCCGACGGCGCGCATCGGCAAGGTCGGCTTGACCAAGGGTTCGCGCGGCGAGGACCTGCGCATGGAACTGGTCCTCGAAGTGCCCCTGCGCAAGAAGTCCACGCCATGATGATCCTCTCGCAGCAAGGTTTCGACGGCGGCCCGGGCAACGGCGTCGGTGCTGCCAGTTCGCTTGGGGCATGCGGTCCCCGGCCAGGCAACCGACGAGTCAGGTCGCACTGCGTTGTCCCCGGGCGGGCGGTGCTGTTGCTATGCTTTGTCTGCACCGGACTCCCATTGCGCGCTCAGGAGGCGACCCCGGAGGCATCGCCGCCGGTCTCCCTCCCATCGATCCAGATCGACCGCTCGATTTTCAATCCGGGTCAGCGCCCGCCCGAGCAGGCCCGGGCCAACGAGCGCAACCCTTTCGGTCTCGTGGTCAAGCCACCGGCCGAGGAAACCGAGGCCCGCCAAGTGCTTGCCCTCAGCCCCGAAGACCAGCTCCGTCAGGTTCTCGGCGGCATGCGCATCAGCGGGCTCTCCGGTGCCCCCGGCTCCTACAACGCCCTCGTCGGGCCGCTCGTTCTGCGCGAGGGCGAAGTGCTCCCGCGCATCTTTGCCGACCAGGCTGAAATGTTGCGGGTCAAGTCGATCAACGATCGCGAGATTGTCCTCGTGTTCCTCGAACGTGACCCCGACCTGCCCAAGAGGGAAATCGTGCTCAACGTCGATCTCAAGCCCAACGTGCGCTCCATGCTGGTCGGCGAGGCCTTTCGCGGTCTGGTCACTTCTTTCACCGCCAAGGGTGTTCCCGACGTTCCTCCACGGCAGAATCCCGGGGTGGAGGAGTTTCTCACCCGCACGAAAGAAAACATCGACCCACTGGTCGAACCGCCCCTCGAAAAGATGGGCGATGCCTCACCGGGCACAGATTATGAAGCGGCCCCTCCCAGCACCCCATAGCGGGGTCACCTTTGTCGAGTTTCTCGTCGCCCTGGTCATCGGGGCGGCGATCATCGCGGCGGCGGTCATCGGCTTCGGCACCATCGCCCAGTCACCCACGCGCGGCGGTCGCATCGACGTGACGCTGCCCGGCACGACCCACAACGCCTTTTTCGGCACCCCGGCCAGCTACGTGACGATCGGGCAGAATCCGAACTACTTCCAGGCGGCGCAGGCCCGGCGGATGAAGGACCGCCTGATGGCCGATGTCTCGGCCAGCTCCGCGGTCTTCGTGCTCGGTCGCAACGGGGGCAGCAGCATCCGCCCGTCGTCCCTCACCGTTCCGGCCGACTTTGACTTCCGCAACGTGTCCACGCCGGCGGATTTCGCCGAGTTCCTCGGAGAGGCCCTGCCGGCCGCCGCCTCGGTTTTCAACCCCGCCCAGCAGTCGGGCGCCCTGAACACGACCAACGCGACCATTTTCCTCCTCACCGGTCTGCGCTCGGTCTCGCAGGGGGCCAACACCATCTTTCTCATCTCCACTTACGAGATGGATTTCGTGCCCACGACCTCGCCCGCCGGTGTCTACGCCTCGGTGCGCCGTTACTCCAGCGACCCGGCGGTTCCCACCGATTACTATCAGGTCTTTTACCCGGACGAGAGCAACACGAGCAATGCGTTCCGCCCGCTGGCCGCGTTTTTCGAGCGGCAGGCTATGGGCACCGGGAGTATTTTCGGCGTGGCCCCCAACCATCCCTTCAGCTTTGTCTGGTGGCCGGATCCTCTCGTTTCTTACCTCAGCGGGCGCCCGGTCCAATCCGGCACCGTGGGCACGCCCCGCGCTAGCTACGCCAACATGGCCGGGCGCACTTCGCTTTTCATGGTCCTGCCGACCTTCCCCAGCCTGTGAACCCAACCCATCCAGCCTCCGATCGCACCGGCGCCGTCATGGTTTTCGCCCTCCTGTTGCTCGTCGTCGGTGCGCTCATCCTCGGCGGTGTCGCCCAGCTCACGGCCACGCAGGCGGTGGTCGGAGAGGGCGAATGGGATTCGGCCCGCCGCCGCATCACGGTGGAAAACAGCCGGGCCATGGCGCGGCAGTATTGGCGCACCCGCATGTTCCTCGGCAGCGCCCCCCCCTCGGCCAGCCTGACCAATGCCGATGGTTTGGGCGGGTTCAACCTTACTCCGGCCATCACCAATGGCTATTGGATCACCGTGTCCGAAACGAACGTCAACGCGAGATTGAATATCAATCCCTTCACCCCGATGGAGCGCGGCGGATTCTACCGCGTCTGGATCACCGGGACGCTGTGGGACGGGAGCACCAACGCCGGTGGCAACGCTGGTTGGAACATGCAGATCCGCACCCGCAGCCCCATCGCCGCGGGCTTTTGCTTTGTCCGTCAGCGGCCTTCTGTTGCCGACGTGGGCGAGCTGGCCGATCCTCCCTACATCGATTTCCAACAAAGCCAGCGCTTCTTCGGCTACGAAGGCATGCCGCTCATGCCGGTCAGTTCCGTGACCAACACCAACGCAGGCGACACCAACGGCTTCGGCGGCTATCTCGACGTGCCGGTCGGAGCCTCGGCCTTCAGCGTTTTCACCAACGTGACCTTCCAGCCGCGGGTCACCAATGTGGATATGCAGGTGGTCGTCGATCTCGGGGGATGGAATTTCTCCACTTCGACCAATCCGGTCGCGCGCTATGATGTGCCGCCCACGCGGCTCTACACCAACGCGACCAACGGCGTGCTCAATCTTCCCGTCCGCACGGTCATCCTCCGCGGGTCTCTCCTCGGCGGATTTTTCGACAGCGTGCCCGTCCATGTCGTGGTCGACACGAACAACACGAACGTCCAAACGCTCATCCTCAGCAACAACAACACGCGTCGAGTCTATTTCAATCTGATGCGGCCCGCCGGTTTTCCGGCCACGCCGGCCTTCAACGTGGCTTCGGTCAACTCCACCTTCTGGCGTCTCGGCATCACCGTTTCCAAGTCGGCCATCCAATTTCAGGTGGGCAGCCTCGACATCCAGGGCGGTCTGCGCACCGATGCCGGGACCAGCTTTCAGGCCGGAACGGCCTTTTTCAGCCCGGAGACCGACCCTCAGGGTTTGGACTTTATCGGGGATCGCATGATGTGGCTGGAGGACAACCGGGCGCTATGAAAACCGCCGGTTACAGCCTCATCGAGGTCATGGTTGTGGCGGGCATCGTGGCCATCGGCCTGGCCGCCGCGGCTTCCATGATCAACAGCCTCATGTTCCAAGAGGAGATCAACGCCGGGGCGGTCCGCGCGGCCAATCTGCAGGAGCAGGCCGTCATGCTCCACCGGCTCGGCCTGTCCGACACGCAGATCCGCGCCCTCCTGCCCGAGGTCTGCGGAACCAACGCCACCCCGGCCCGCGACACTTTCTCGATCACCTTCAGCGCCTCCACGGCGACGAACATGACCGTGGGGTCCGGGACGAACGCCTGGACGATCGGGTTGGACTTCACGACCTGCACGTTGATCTACGCCAGTCCTTCGCCCGCCACCAACGCCACACCCTACCGCACCAACACGGTGGGAATTCTCCGCCCGGCCATCCGATGAACGGCGGCCCGGCGCGGGAGGAGGCTGAGCTCTTGCCCCCGACGGTTGTTGTGGCGGCGCGGCCGGGTCATCGCTACAAGACAGGGACTCTCGCATGCTGAAAAAAGTCATCCTGACCAACATTTACAACGGCAAGAAGGCCGAGGTCATCGTGGACACCGACGACGACGCAAAGGCGGTCTTCGGCGCGGGCAAGGCCCCGAACGAGACGGCCACCGTTTCCGACATCACCGGGGTGGACGAGTTTGTCCACCGCTCGACCCAGAAAAAGCCGTCTTTGGCCGAGGCGGTCGCGCTTTTCGGCGGTCTGGCCCGCTGTCTGGAGCGGAACATTTCCATCACGAAGAGCCTCGAACTGGTCACCGGTCGCCTCCAGTCCCCGCGCTACCGCGGGGCGGTGGCGGACATCAGCCGGAGTATTCTCGCCGGGGAAAAAATGAGCGATTGCTTCGCGCAGCACCCGGACTTGTTCACCGAGGATGTGCTCGCCCTCATCCAGGCGGGCGAGGAGGCGGGGCAGATCGACTCCGTCTTCAAGCAAATCACCAGCGGCCGCGACAAGTCCCTGCGCATCCTGCGCAAGCTCCGCTCCGGCCTCATTTACCCCGTCATCGTCCTCGTCCTCGCCATGATTGTGATCATCGTCATGAGTTTCACCCTCGTGCCGGCCATCGCGAAACTCTACGCCTCGATGAATGTGGCTCTGCCGCTCGCCACGAGGATCATGATCGGGTTCTCCGAGATTCTGCTCAAGCAACCCTATCTGGCCGTCCTGCCCGTCATCGGGCTAATCATCTTCTTCAAGAACTGGGGCAAGATTTACCGCATTCCCCAGGTGCAGCTGGCCATCTCGCGCATCCCCAGCCTGGGCAAAATCGTGAAGAAGTCCGCCGCGATGATCAGCTTCCGGATTCTCGCCCTCCTCCTCCAAGCCAACGTCCGGGTGGTCACGGCTCTCGAGATCGCCTCGAAAAGTTCGAATCACGTCGAGTTCGAGCAGTTCTTCCTTGCTGTGCGCGACCACATTTCCGACGGCATGTCCATGCCAGAGAGTTTTCTCATGGAGGCGCACCGTCTCGGAGAGGACGGGCGGACCATCGCCGCGGTGGTGCAGATGGCCGGCGAGACCGGGGGCATGAACGAGGTGCTCGACCAGATCGCCGCGGATTACGAGGAGGAGTTGGATCTCATCTCCGGCCAGATTGACAAGATTCTCGAACCCTTTGTGCTGGTTATCCTCGGCACGATCGTCGGGGGTATCGTCTATGCCATCTATGGCCCGATCTTCGGTCTGAGCAAGGTCATCCTGCCGCCCAAGAGTGACAAGGCCAAGTCGCCACCCGCCCTATCGGCCCCGGCGGTGCCGGGCCGTTGATCCATGGTCAAGTTCGTCCCGGATGCTGGTTCGGTCTCGGGTCGTGCTCTCGCCGGTCTGGGGCGCGTGCTTGGCCTGCGCTCCGAGACGGTCTATTCCCGCGCCATTCTCCTCGTCACCTTGTTGCTGTTCCTCCTCGGTGGTGCCCTCGTGGCCTCGGTCTGGTTCTTTCTTTTTCGCGAGTTTGATCTGGCCGACGAGCGTGAACTCCGCGCTTCCGCCGTCCGCGTGCAGCGCTTTCTCGCCACCGCCTCATTGCCGGGGGCGGCTCTCCCGCAGGAGAAAGCGCAGGATTTGCTCGGGCGTCAGGTGATCGTGCTCAAGGTTTCCCCTCAGCGGGTGGCCGTGCTGCGCGCCGCACCCGATGGCGTGCTCCTCCAGAAATTGCCCGACGGCATGACTTCCGCCTCTTTTCTTGTCGGCCCGAGCAACGCGAGCGGAGGCACCGAGGCCGTGCTGGCGGGGGCTCGTCCGGTTTACGAGACGGGCGTGCAGGTCGCCCGGATGTTTCTGGTCGGCCTGGCCGTGGCCGGTGGCGTCATGCTCCTGCTCATCCTTCTCGTCGTTGATCGCACGATTCTGCGCCGGATCAAGCTGCTGGCCCAGAAGGTCGAACACGAAAAGCAGTCCGAGCGTCTGCCCATCCAACTGAACTTTCCCGGGGATGACGAACTCGCCCAGCTGGCCCGGAGCATCGAGGAATTGGCCGTGCTGGTCCAAGCGGCGGAACACGAATACCGCAACGTGGTTGAGGACCAGACGGAAAGCATCTGCCGCTTCGATGCGGCCGAGAAAGTTACCTTTTCCAACCGCGCCTTCCACTCGCTCTGCTCGAGGCCGCTGCGGGACGCGCCGGTCTTCCTCCAGGATTGCCTCGACCTCGAAACGCTCTACCTCGTGCGCCGGACCCTCAGCGGACTGACCCCCGCAAGGCCTGCCACCTCCTTCACCCACGCCGTGGGCGGTGCGGACGGGGAGGCGGTCTGGTATCGCAGCACCCTGCGGGCCAACTTCAATGACGCCGGGCGCCCGACCAGCGGCCAGTGGATTGCCGCAGACGTCAATGCCGAGGTCGTGGCCCAGCGGAAACTGCAGGAATCCCAGAAGCAACTGGAGCTCCTTTCCGGCCGCCTCATGCACTTGCAGGACGAGGAGCGCCGTCGCATCGCGCGGGACCTGCATGACTCGACCGCGCAGAGCCTCGCCGCCCTGGAGATGAACATGAGCGTGCTGGAGTCGATGGGCGGCGACGAACCCGCCCGCAAGCTGGCCTCCGAGACCCGCGCGATCAGCCGTCAGGTCTGCCGCGAACTGCGCAACATTTCCTACCTCCTCCATCCGCCGCTGCTTGAGGAGGAGGGCCTGATTTTCGCCATCCGCTGGTTTGCCGACGGCTTCACGCGGCGCAACGGCATCGCTGTGTTGCTCAATCTCCCGGCGGATTTTCCCCGCCTTGGTCCCGAGGTCGAAACCGCCCTCTTCCGCATCGTTCAGGAGGCCCTGAGCAATGTTTACCGCCACGCCAACGCGACCAAGATCTGGGTCAGCCTGAGACGCGAGGGTGTCAACGGCCTCGACCTTGAAATCCGGGACAATGGCGACGGCCTGCCCCGCGGGTTTTCCGCCACGCGCTCCGCCGGGGTCGGGCTGGCAGGGATGCGCGAGCGGGTCAAACAGCTCGGCGGAACGCTCGAAGTGGTTTCCTCTCCCTACGGTTTGTCGTTAAAGTGCCGTGTCCCCGAAGCCCTCATCCATGCCGCCGTCGCCTAAAAAGAAGAAGATTCTCGTCGCCGACGATCACGAGATCGTCCGCAGCGGGGTGCGCAACCTCCTCGAAAGCCACGGCGGCTACGTCTGCTGCGGCGAAGCCTCGAGCGGCCGCGAGGCGGTCCGCATGGCCGAGGAACTCCAGCCGGACGTGGCCATTGTCGACGTGACCATGCCGGAGCTCAACGGCATCGAGGCCGCCCGCCAGATCCTCAAGCTTTGTCCCAAGACCAAGGTGCTGGTCTTCACCGTGCACGACGCTGAGCAGGTCGTGTGCGAGATTTTCCGCACCGGAGCCCACGGCTATGTGCTCAAGTCGGATGCCGGCCGCCAGTTGCTGGAGGCGGTTGAATGCGTGCTGGCCGGGCGTCACTACTTCAGCTCGCAAATTTCCGAGGTCATCTTTGACAGCATGCGGGGAGGGGAGATGCCCCACGCCCCGGGGGAGGACGAGGAAAAACCGACGACCCGCGAGCGCGAGATCATCCAGTTGCTAGCCGAGGGCCATGGCAACAAGGAGGTGGCCGACAAACTCGGGATCAGCGTCAAGACGGTCGAAACCCACCGGGCCGCCATCATGCGCAAGCTCGGACTCCACTCGATCGGCGAGCTCGTCCGCTACGCCATCCGCAACCACATCATCACGGCCTGATCCTGATCCGGCCCGCCGGCCGGTTCCACCAGAGCCCCGCGATGAGCGCGCCCGCCGCATAAGCAGCTACGTCCCGCCAATCCCCCGTGGACCGGGAGAAGAAGCGTGGCGCCACCACCTCGAAAAGCACGGACCATAGCACGAGGACGAAAACAATTTCCCGCGCCGAGGGCGGGGCGTCCGTCCGACGCAGTCCGCTGCGGCGTTGCAGCCAGAGCAGGATCGGCAGCGCGCAGGGCATGAGCAGGAGGTCGTTGAACCACCAACCGAAGAAACCTCCCGGGGCCAGCGGCTTGATGACCCAGCGGTTGACGGCGTAAAGCCCGCAGGCGACGAGGAACAAGCCGTCCCGCAGATAGCCGAATGGCCTCAAAACAGGGCGACAATACCCAGTCCCAGACCGGTGGTCATGAGGGCCTTGGCGATCATGTTGAGCATGCGGCGACTCTACTTTGCGATCGGCGAACGGCAAGCGCTCAGGCGACTGGTTTGGCCGGCCCTCGCCGGCGACCTTGAGGAGCCTCTTGCGCGACCGCTTCCGCCGCGCCAGCCAGTGCCTCGACCAACAGACGAGTGGCCGGCGGGGTTTTGCCGCGTTGCCAGAGAATGATGAACTCCCAGACTGCGGTCGCATCCGAGACCGGAACGAAGACGACCCCGGGATGTTTGAACGTGCGGAAATAGCCGGGCAACAGCGTGACGGCGGACTCGGCGGCCACTTGGCCGAGCACGTGGGTGATGCCGTCCGTCGTCACGATGAATCCTGGCCGGAAGCCGGCGCTCCGGCAGAGGGTTTTCATCCAAGCATTGCGCCCGGGCATCTGCTCCTCATCCACCCCGATGAAGCCGTGCTGGCTCAACTCTTTGAGGCTGATGTGCGGACGCGCGGCGAGTGGATCTTCGTCGGAGAGCGCGGCGCAGACGCCGAGGGAACAAAGTTTCCGGCTGTAAAAGTCACGAGCCGCCACCGTTCCTTCCTGCCCGATGAGCGCGACATCCAATTTCCCGGCCCGCAAGGCATCAATTTGTTCGCGGGGCGACATGTCGAAGAGGCGGAACTTCAACTCGCGGTTGCTCCGACGGACCTTCGCCAGCGCGGGACTCAGCACCGATTCGGCCGCCGAGATCAGGTAGCCCACCCGCAGCTCCGTGCGTGTGCCATGTGCCCGGCGCCGGACTGCCGTCAGGGCTGCGTCGTAGGATTTTACCACCGGCTTCAGGCCCGCCATCAGCGCGTGTCCGAGGTCAGTCGGGGTGACGCCGTCGGTCTCCCGGTCGAGCAGGCGCCCGCCAATCTCATCTTCCAGGGCCTTCATCTGTCGACTCAGCGCCGGCTGGGTGATCCGTAACCGCACGGCGGCGCGGTTTACGCTGCCCTCCTCCACCACGACGAGGAACGCGCGGATCCGTTCGATCATGCCACGAGGTTATGCCGAAGAGACATAACAGCAATACCGAACCGGCCTTAGCGGCGGGATGATTGAGCGGATAAGGTCACGGCGATGAAAACAACTGACCTGACTCAACGTCCTCCCCGCAGTCCCCGCGTCCGTCTCGGCGGCTTTACCATCCTGCCCCGCGTCCTCGACAAGGCCCGGGCCACCATCGTCGGGACGAACGGGGAATACAAATTCAACAATCCGCTCGACACCCTGCTCTTCGCCTTCTCCGGGGTGGAGTCGGCGGCTTTTCTCGACAAGGTCAGCACGGAAGCCGGCGATGCGGAGATGCTCGCGTGGTTCGCCGGGCAGGCGGCGAAAGCACCTCACGAGATCGCGGCGTGGAGCGCTTGGACGGAAACCTACGTCGGCCACGACATCGGGACCCGGGAGTGGCTGACCGGCCAGATCGCCGCCCTCGACGCCAGACGCGAAGACATCGGCACGATCTTCGATTATCTCGACCTCGACGATTACCTCTCGTTCGGCGGCCAAGCCTGAGCGCAAACCGCGCAACGCCCATCCGTGACGCATCATGGCCGCTCGATTCATGCAAACCGTGCTGACCCCGGCGGTCCTCGCTGCGCAGCAACATTACTTCGGGCGGCAATATGCCGTCGGCCAAGCCCCGGCGCGCGACGCTTTGACGGAGGGAGAGACGGAGTTCATCCTGTCGCGGGATAGTTTCTACATGGCCACAGTGACCGAGAGCGGCTGGCCCTATCTGCAACACCGCGGGGGTTCCCCCGGGTTCCTTCGCGTCCTCGATCCGGGCCTCATCGGATTCGCCGACTACAAAGGGAACCGGCAGATGATTTCGACCGGCAGCCTTGCAGCCAATGATCGGGTCTCCTTATTCCTCATGGATTACCCGCGGCGCGAGCGGCTGAAAATTCTCGGACACGCCCGGGTGTTGGACGCCCGGGAGAACCCAGCCCTGGTCGGGGAGTTGGCCGAGCCTGCGGCGCGCGGATCGGTCGAGCGCATCTTCCTTATCGAGGTTCTCTCGTTCGACTGGAATTGCCCCAAATACATCACCCCGCGTTTCACCGCCGCGCAGGTCGAGGAAGTAGTGGCCTCGCTGCGGCAGCGCGTGGCCGAACTCGAGGCGCAGCTGGCCGCGCATTCCTGACATGCAGCCCCGCCCACCATTCCCGCCCTTCACGGAGGACACGGCGTGCCAGAAGGTGCAGGCGGCGGAGGATGCCTGGAACTCGAGTGATCCCGAACGCGTGGCCCTCGCCTACAGCGAGGATAGTGAATGGCGCAACCGCACCGAGTTTCTGCGCGGTAGAGCCCAAATCATTGAGTTTCTCCGGCGAAAATGGGCGCGTGAGTTGGACTACCGCCTGAGAAAAACCCTCTGGGCCTTCACCGGTCACCGCCTCGCTGTGCGCTTCGAGTATGAATACCACGATCACGACGGTCAGTGGTTCCGCGCTCACGGCAATGAGAACTGGGAGTTTGACGAACTTGGCTACATGAAGTTCCGCTTCGCCAGCATCAACGACCAGCCCATCGAAGAAGCCGACCGCAGGTTGCGCTGGGGGCCGAAAGCTTGAGAGCTTCGCGGGGGGCAGCCCGCTCATTTGGGGTTTGTCATGGGTCTTTTCACCGCGCACTTTGCGGGCTGCAATGTTGGCATCTGCACCGCGGCGTTCTCTGCTGGTCACCTTGTTGGCGTGGTTGACCATGCTGGTCAGCGCGCTGTTGCTGCCTATCACGTTCATCACCGTGCTCATGATCATGGCCGGGAGCTACGGGACGTCCACATTCGACCCAGTCGGGTTTCTCACCATCGTGGTTGCGCCGCCAGCCACGTTTGTCGCCGGCCTCGGCCTCCTGCTCCGCTGGCGCTGGGCGCGCTTTTACCTGATCGCGCTGCTGGCCGTCATCATCTTTGCCAACGTGTCTGAGCTGAGCAAAGGCGGCAAAACGACCACGATCCGGACGACACCGGCCGGAGTCACGACCTCCGAAGATGTGTGGGGCGGTCCCAATTACCACAGCGTGCCGATCATCGTGTTTTGTTCCGCGGCGTTGGTCCTGCTCTTCCTGCCTTTTGTCCGTCGCGAGTTTCATCCGGCGCCCATGGCGCGCGCCGGAGCTGCCAGTCCGGGCGGGCCGGAGATCTCGCCGCCGCCGGCACCGGGGGAGCGCGACTGGCGGGTGGGCCACAAAGGGCGTGACCTCATGTATTATGAGGAATGGTGCCACGGTGCCTGGCAGCGTCTGACCATCGACGGGGAAATGCTCACGGGCCGCGCGCACCACGTGATCTATTTCGACCCTGAGTTGAGGTGGCAAAGTCATCCCGAATGGGCCCGCCATCGTCGCGATGAAATCATCGCGCGCATCAAGAGCGAGTTCCGCTCGCCGTATTATGAATACCAGGACGGCCTGCCGGGCGCGCCGGTCCCGCCCGTTGTTGCTGCGGCGCCACCGCCGGCCACCCCTGCGGCAACGCCCAAACAGCGTGCAGCGTTGTGGTGCGTCGTGGCGCTCTTTTTCGCGCTCGCGGTCGGTTTGGGCTGGCTCGTGCGGACCGGGGTGGAAACGGGGACGACTGTTTTTCCGTCCAAACGTCCGACCCTCCAGCGGTCGGTCTCGCTCAAGGAGGAACCGGTGAATTTCTGGCTGGTCATTGCCGTCTACTCCGCCGGCAGCGTGGGGGCCGGGTGTGCCGGGCTCTGGTTTTTGCGGGAGGGAATCCGTCTCAAGCGGTCCTGAGGCGGCCCGTCCGCTTTTCGCGATGATTGCCGCTCTCAGCTCCGCCTTGTCCGCCAATCCCGGTCTGGTTGCCGCGCTGGCGTTGCTCGGCAGTGGCTCGCTCCTCCTGGCCTTCATGGGCCTCCTCATGTGGAGGTCCGGGGTCTCGCCGCGGCCCGTCATTTTCGTCGCGGGTCTCTATCTGCTCGTCACGCTGCCGTTCCTCGCCGGCCAACTTGTGCAGGCCCGCGCGCCGGCGCTGCCGCCTCAAGCCGTGGGCGGGGCCGGGGGGACGGATTTGTTCGACGACCGCGGGAAATTGTTCGGGCCGGACGTGATTGCCCACGATGCGATGGGCAGGCTACCGGGCATTCTTGACGAGGCCGAGCGGGCCGAGGCTGGCGTGGTCATGAACGGGTCAACGGTTCTGGTGGCCCGCTTTGCGGATCAGGCCGCAGCCCGCCGCGCCGCCGCGGCTTACCGCCGTGGTTTCCAAGTCGCCGACACCAGCGGCGATGAGACGCATGGCTGGAGCGGGCGTCGAATGCAGGGCGACTTCGTCGAGTTGCTGGCGGCCGGGAGGTATCTTTTTGTCTGGAGCGGGCTGAACAAGGTCGGCTGCGCCGCCCGCCGCGCAGCCAGCGATATTGGCGCGTATGTGCACTACGAGGAGCTGGCCGCACCTCCGCTCCTGTTCCCCGCGCTGGAACCGCTGGCAAAGCTTTTCGAGCCGCTGCCGGTCAAGCTCGGCGGAGTGCTTCTGCTTGTCGGGCTTTACAGCGCTTGGTTTTTCAAGGGCGCGAGCTGGGCCGCCGCCGTCCCTCCAACCTCCGGGGTCTTGGCTGTTTCCGCAGGTGATTTGGGTGCGCGGCTGTTGGCCATCAACGACCTCGATGTTCCCTTCGACGTTTCCAAAGGCGAAGGACCGGGGGTGCTCTTCGCCGATTGGCGTTACGCCGACGCGAAGTGGGTCGATCTGGCCGGCGCGTCCGGTCTCAAGAGGACTTTTCGCATCCGTCTTGTGCTGGACGAGGCGTCGCACGCGGTCCGCGCCACCGACTACGCGGCGAGCTTCGATTGGGGCGCGGGCCGTGGTCGTGCGGAGCTCCGCTGGCAGGCCCTCATCGGCCTGGTCTTTTTCCAACGCGAGCGGCAAACCGTGCTCGGGTTTCAGCTCGATCCGTCGGGCCGGCCCGAGCCAACCTTGGCTTACACCTACCGGTTCGATCTCAATGAGATGAAATCTCCCCTAATAGACATCGTGACGCGGTCCGGTTGGAGTTGGCGGCCCACCATTCTGCCGACGTCCCTGTTCGGTCGATCCTCCGGCCCCGGGGCGGGCGTCCAGCCATGAAAGTTCTCCTCTCGCTGTGCGCGGCAGTCATCACGGGCGTCGTTGGTTTGCTCACGGCAGGGGTGGTCACTGCGGCTTACGTGGATTGGTATAACGTCTCCAGTTTCGAAGGTGCATCCGGATTCATGGTTATCGGCCTGGCTCTCCTCGGGGGAGTTGTGTCGTTCGTTGTTGGTCTGGTCGTCGCTCTGGCCATGGCTGCCGCCGGTCGGTCGTCCTTTTGGTGGTCCACGCTCGCAACCTGCGGAGCCATCCTCGGACTCGGCGGAGCAGTTGCCTTGGTCCTTTATCTGCTGGCCGACTTTCCTCCGACGATCGACGGCCAGGAGTTGCAGCTTGAGGTGGAAATCCGACTACCCGCCGGTGAAGCGATCCCGTCAGGCGAGAGTGGTGTTGATTCCGTGTTTTTTCTCGGCTCGATGGTCGACCACACGCAGCGGGCCTCGAGATACGGCACGCTGAAATTGGAGCAGGCCCGGATGGAAAACGGACGGTGGATCGTTCCGGCCGAGGTTTTGCTTTTCACCTCGCGCGGCCTGCGCAGCATCGACGCGAGGATTGGCGAAAAGAGCATCGCGGGATTCATTGTTCCACTGCCCGCCCATCCTGAAAAGGCCGACGAGCAGTGGAGCGGGTGGGGGCCGCAGCCGCCGCCCGGCAGCCCCCCGTGGCCTGACACCGAGTCATCCTACCGCTTTCGCGTGCAGCGCATTGCCCCTCCGCCTCCGCCCGAGACCGATGAGGAATACCAGGCCCGCCAGGAGGTTGCGGAGCAGGCGGCTTTTGACGCGCTTCCAGCCGATGCACCGATCCCCGTGTGGTTGCCCTACACCGCTTCGTGGCAGAAGGAGCCCCGGCGGACCATGGCGATCGAACGCATCACGGGCCGATCGGATTACGTCGGGGAGTTGGGATTTCTGATGCTGGATGAGGAGATGCGCCAGGCCGAGGCGGCGTTGCGTTTCGTCGCTCAGATCCCTGCTCCCCCAGCATCCCTCATTGGCCCCGTCACTGCGGCCGGTCATGACCTCATCGAGCGAATGAAGGCGGTCAATGCCACCACCCTCGAGCAGGATCCTGACTACAACGGAGCGGCCGATGTGGGGATACGCTTTAGTGCCTGGCTGGAGGCCGTGCGAGCGCTGCGCGAGAGCGTTGGCGCTGATTTCATCCCCGAATTGCGTGAGATGCTGGAACTGTCCCGCATCCGGACCGACAGCTTTGTCATGCAGCAAAGCGTGCGCCGCGTGGCGAGCTACTACTTGAAGACATGGGCAGGCGTGGAGCCGCTACCCGGCGATCCCCCGCCGAATTAGGCCGCGATGCATCCCGGAGAACACCGGGGAAATCAGGCGGCCGAATCGAGGGCCGGCCTCGAGGTTTTCAGCGCGTAGTCCACGGCCGCGGCACAAACCGGGCAGACGGCGGCCTCCAGTTGCGGGAGCGCCGTCTCGTGCGTGAGTTGCATGCATTCCATCGCCACTTCCACCTCATGCCAGGTTCCCCGCGGGATTCTGACCTGATTGCACCAACTGCAAACGCACAGGCTGTCCGCGGTGCGTGGTGTGGACGAGTCAAAGAACCGCTGCTCCGGCCGCGCTTTGGTGCTGAGCAGGGCCGTGGTGAATTCGACTTTTCCCCCGGGTCGGCGGGAGATGATCATTTCGATGAGCCTCCGCTGTGCTGGTCCGTCGCAACGGAGAAACATGTTGGTCGTTGCGCCCTGCCTCGCGTGTTCCAGCACTTTTCGATAGAGCTCGCGCGTGGTCTCGTCAGAAACAAATTCCCACAGGAGCCGCCCGACGATCTTCTCAGGCGCGAGATTGGCCCCGCCATTACGATTCGCAAACTCCTCCCACTCCGCGCCCGCCCAGACCAGACGGTCCTCCTCATCAATCAGGTAGCTGATCTCGGTGAAATCAGCCTCCTGTCCTGACGGCGCGGTGAGCTCTGACTGGTTCATGATGGCGCGCGGCGGTCCGATCGCCGGTAGGATTCAAATTCGCTCTTCTTTCCCCAAACGGCAAGAAAACATGCCCGAGGTCGTGGGCGCAAAGTTCCATTGACTTTGCCATGTCTTGCCACAGTCTGCGCGCATGCAAAAACACGTGCCAATTCTTCTCTCTCTCGTGGTCTCGCTGCTGGCCGCTGGCCCGGCGCGAGCCGAGCAAACCGCCGGGTGGACCACCTTCCGGGGCACCTACTTTGAAGTCGGAGTTCCTCCGGGGTTTGTCGCCAAGCCCGAGACTGATGAAGCGGGCAACGTGAACACGGTCAAGCTGTGGAATTCCAAGCTCAAGGTCGAGTTCGCCGTCTTCTCGCCGCAGTGGAGCGGGGTGGCCCCGTTCAAGCAGGCAAACCCGGCCAGCGAGGTGCTGGAGGACAGCGAAACGAAGAAGTCGGGCATGAACACGTCCGAGTCTTTGACCATTCGCGCCAAAGACAAGAGCTACATCCGTTTCGTGCTCTCGCAAGACTTCAACGACGAGGCCAACTCATCCCACACTAACAAGACCTTCGGCATCCGCGCGCCGGACATGAAGGTTTACAAGGACGTGCGGGATCTCTACGTCAAGTGGAAGGGCACCCTCGTGCAGTTGGCCGACTGATCGCCTGGCCGAGCGGGCGGCCTTACAGGCTCCCGGATTCAATCTGCTCGAGGTAGAGAAACTCCGGGGATTTCACCCCGGCCTCCTCGCGGATTTTGACCAGGCGCGGCGACTCGAAAAACGTCCGCGCATCGGCCAGCGAAACCCAGACGGAGAAATGGACGATCTTGTTCGCGTCGGTCTCGTGCCTCAGCACCTGATAGCTCAGCTCCCCCGCCTGCCTGCGGAGCCCGGCGGCGGCGTCGAAGACCTTTTTCCAAGCCGGATAATCGGCGACTTCATGGATGATGAGGACGTGGGGCATGCGAGAGGCATCATCCTATGCTTCGCCGGAGCGAAGACCACGCGATTCCAGTCGAGGTCAACTCTTCGGCGGCCAATCCGTCGCGGCTAGTTCGGGCGGGAGCTGCGTCGGCTCAACCGGATAAAACGGCGTCAGGTCGATCGAGGCCTCGGAGCCTTGGAGGAACTCCAACTCTTCCGGTGCTCCGACGATGAGCCAAAGCACATCCTCGTCTGTGTCATTGAAGACCTGCCGCAGTTCCTCCGGCCCCACCAGGACGCCGCCGTGCTTCGGCACCGTCAGGGTTTCCGCTCCAATGCGCATCCGGCCCACACCCTCCAGGACAAAGTAAAATTCCTCCTGCCGGACGTGCTTGTGCAGCGTGTTCGCGCTCATGGGTGGCAGCCGCCACATCCGCGCCCCCAGGTTCTCGCTCCCCGTGCGCTCCAGAAAATCCGCGTTGGGGATTTTCATCAGATTGGACGGCCGCCAGTGCAGGTCGCCCGGGGTGATGAGGCAATATCCTCGAGGCGTTTTCATCGAAGTTCTTTAGACTCGAAGCGAAGCGCGAAAGCCGCGCACGGCGTAGTAGGACTGAGCGCCGTTGTGGCCGATGAAGATCCGGCTGTAGCGCCGCTCGGCGTAGAGCGCGCCGCCGCGCTCGCGGATGTCCGCAGGTGTCGCGATCCAACTCGAGGTTTTCAGGTCGAACTCACCGAGCTTCTGCAACGCGACATATTCCGCCTCCGTCAACAAGGCGACGCCCATCTCCTCGGCCAAATCCATCGCGGTGGTCTCGGGGCGGGCCTCCTTCCGCGACAACCAGCCCGCGTGATCGTAGCACACACTGCGCCGGCCGGCGGGACTCTCCAGCGCGCAATCCATGAAAGTAAACTCGCCCGACTTCCTGTCCTGCCCCACGACATCCGGCTCCCCGCCGGTGCGCTCCATTTTCTCGAGGGACCGGAGCTTGTCCGGCTGCGCCTCCAACTGCGCCTGCACCTTGACCCAGAGTAGCCCCTGGTGACGATTCATGTTTGTCTCGAAACGGTCTTGCACGACGTCGAGCAGTTCCTCGCGTTGTTTGGGGGATAGGATCTTTTTCATTTCGGCGTTTTTCCGGCTCACGATGGTTTCGTCTGGCGACTCTGGGAAGCGAGCTTGGTTAAGGACATGGCCTTTCCACATGAACAGTCCCGTGAGCAGCACAACCGGGACGTAAGTGTATCGGAAGTAGGTAGAGTGAAAGGCGCACATTCAAGCAATTCCTATTGGACGCCGAACGGCGCGCTCTCCATTTTGAAGGTCGGGAGGATATTCCGGTCCGGGATGAACTCGTGGATAACGCCGCAGGCTTGGAACATCACGTTGCCATCCGGATCGGACGTCTCACACCGGATGGCGCCGTGCGGTCTGCTCTCCAGCTTCAAGACCTTCGTGCCCATCCATTGCTCCACCAGCTCTGCTTCCGCATACGCCCGGAAGAGCAGTTCCACTGGGAGTTCGAATTCCCGGGTGATCGTCCGGTCCTGTGTGCCGTCCTCGGCATGGATATTGGTTTTTCGTTCCATGGCGCTCGACTTGGTGGCTCTGAATTGGCGCATCTCGGCGAGTTCACCAGAAGAAACCGCGGCGGCGCGGGGTGATGCCGCCCAGATACACCTCGCGGATGAGCACCCTCTCCGGCACCCAGTCCAGCGCCAGCAGATCCACCTCCTCGCCCTGCTTCATCCCGTAAGTGCCCGGTGAGTGGAGCAGCTTGAGACGGAATTTTCGCTCCCTCGAATGCATGGTGTAGCGGATCGTCACATAGTAGGCGTAGGTCGGCGTCGTCTGGATCCGGCTCTTATTGCTGCGTGAATTGGTGTCAAAACGCTCGACCAAGTCCACCGTTCCTTTGACCGTGACTCCGTGGCAAATGATCTTCTTGATCAGCAGGTAGCGCCACAGCAGGACGATCCCCGCCAGCGCGGTCAAAGTCACCCCAGCCGCCACCAGCCACGGCCGATAGGCCACCTCCGGTGGTGGCACCTCCTGTGGCAATGCATTGGGGACCGGCTGGGTTATCCACCAGATGCCGACCACCAGCATAACCCCGGCCCCCATCGCAGTGATCGACCGTCGGATCGTGAAATCAGCCCAATAGAGCGAGCGAAAGCTGGGCATCGAATTGGGAGCAGAGTTCATGCGTGGAAGTTGGGAAATTTTCCTCCTGTTTCCAAGCTCCAGCTTGGGAATACGTCGGTTGTTTTTGTGGCCGTGACGCGATGTTTCGTGCGGAGGCCTGCGACGAATGGCAGATATTGACCGGGCCATCTCGATGCGCTCCAATCCGCGGCATGCTTATCCGACATTTTCGTTCTGTGGCTGTTGCGGCGTTTCTCGCCATGATCTGTCCTTCCTCCGGGCTGGCCCAGGAAACATCGGCCAGTCTGACCGTGCAAGGGCGACCCACGGTTTACAACAGTGTGGTTGCGCTGCGGGGGAAATCCCTCAGTGACCCGCGTATCATTGTGATCGCGACGGTCGAACCGCTGACCGCGACGCAATTCGAACAGGTGTTGAAGGCGGACGCCGAGGAGACGATGACGTTGGAAGGCAGCCCTTCGTATATCAAGGCGTCCTTCAAGGAGGACGGCAGCTTGCGTTACCTGGTCGGTGACGGCGGCGGCGCCGTCTTCTCCAAGAAAAACGAGGCCTCCCAAAGCATCCTGAAGGGCCAAGCCACGATCAGCGGGGACCGGGTCAAGGGCGAGGTGACGCTCGACGAGCCGGGGGAATACTCGAAGGTGGCGAAGCTGACTTTCGATCTGCCCATCCTCAAGGAAGCGCCCGCGGCGCCTTAGGGTCGCGCGCTCGAGGATCTGCCCAAGGTTCTGCCGCCTCGCGCAATCTCAGGGCTGATGCTTTTCGTCGGAGGTCTTGGTTTCGTTGATGCTTTCAGGATTTGTTGAAAAACGTCATTGCCGCTCCAGTCGGCTCCCTCAGGGAAGCGGTCTCCTGCTCTGGCTTGACGAATTGTCAATAAGCCATGACTGACCCCCTTGCCCCCCTTCCGCGGCCGTGAGCTTCGGCTTCACGCGTTGCGGGGGCGCCGTGGTGGACACGCGCGCTCAAAACCCTTTCATGCTCCTGCGGCGCCACTATGCTGCGGCCATGCTTGCGAAAAACCCTGACTCCCCGTGGCAGCGCGTCGGTGCGCTCGACGAGTTGAAGCAACGTGAACTCCAGCAGATCACCCTGGCTGGCAAACCCATCGCGCTTTCGTTCAAGGACGGCAAATTCGGCGCGGTCGACGGACGTTGTCCGCACGTCGGCGGCCCGCTTGGAGGGGGTCAACTTGCGGGCGACGCCATCGTTTGCCCGTGGCACGGATGGAGTTTCCATCGTTGCGATGGCAAATCAGCGAGAGGTTATCCCATCGCCGTGGCCGCTTATGAATTGCGGGAGGCGGACGGCGCGCTGTGGATTCGTTTCGACACCGCCACGCCGGCGCAGACACCGCAGCGCGAGCCGCATCGGCTCGCGCGCCCGGTCAAGCGCGCGCCCGGACCGATTCGCGTGTTTGGCCTTTCCACGACCGGCATGGACGCCGAATCGCCGCGTTACTCGACCTCGGAAGATTTGTTGACCGAAGCGCTCGCACACGCCCGCGGTGCGCTTGGCTGTGAAACTCAGCTCACCAAGCTCGCCGAGGTGAAGTTCAAGCACTGCGAAGGCTACTACTCCAAGGCCGCGCCGGCCTGCACCTGGCCCTGCACGCTCACCCAGATGGACGACGAGGATGAACTCGAACCCGTGTATGAGGCGCTCGTGCACTGGGCCGATGTGGTGCTCGTGGCCACGCCGATTCGGTGGGGCGCGGCCAGCTCGCTCTATTTCAAAATGGCCGAGCGGATGAACTGTGTGCAAAACCAGATCACCCTCAACGACGTGGCGCTCATCCAAAACAAGGTGGCGTCCTTCATCATCACCGGCGGACAGGACAACGTGCAGGGCGTCGCCGGACAAATGCTCGCCTTCTTCAGCGAACTCGGCTTCACGTTCCCCCAGTTCCCCTTCGTCGCGCACAGCCGCGGCTGGACGGCGGAGGACATGGAAAGCAACGTCCGCTTTGTGCAAACCGACCCGGGACTGCGCGAGGGCGCACGCGAACTCGTGACCCGGGCCGTCGAGACCGCGCACGGACTGCTTGCCGTGGCGGACAAAACAAAGCACCTCGCCCGCGGCGGAAGAAAAGCGAGTGGGGCAGAGTAGCAAAGAATGCTCTGCTCACGCCCTCCGGCCTATCTGCGGGCATTTCCTCCATCGACTCACCTGAGGGCGACTTTGCGCTCGTGGCTGCCGCGATTGGGACTCGAGGCAGGTTGAAGCGCCGGCGGCTGCGGTCAAAGCGGCGTTGCACGTCAGCGTCCGGAACATGATGTCCGCCCAGCTTCACCCGCAGGGCCACGCGTTCGATGGACTGCGTGGCGGAGCCGATGACGATGTAGTGCAGGACCAGGCGTTAGGGAGCGGAAGAAATAGCAACAAACCATGACCGAGGCCGATGGCTTGCTCCCGCTTACTAGCTATTCAGACTCTCGAAGCCAAATTTTTTGCATGCGCGCATTTTCTGCTTCGACTTGCTCAGGGCTCAGGCCGAAATTGTTTTGGCGATATTGTTCATCGCTATCAACTGAGCTTCCCGATCCGTTTGAATCACCCTGGAGCAAAGCACCGACCACAATAGCCGCGGCGCCAACGGCGGCAGCGGTAATCAGCGCTTTGATCGCCCCATCCCCGGAGGAGTCTTCCCCGGAATCTGGAGGCCTGGTGGTTCGCGCCTGTCCAGCCGCGGGAATAGGTGGAGATATTGCGAAGGCATTCCCCGCATACCGCAATTCACATCCGGCTTGATTTGCCACGAATTTCAACCCTTCCTCAATGCTCATGTCGTGCAGCTCGCGGACTTGGGAGTTCGGCAAGACCGGAGATACCACTGAAACACCTTTTCCCATCGGATCAAGCAACCGGCTGCGCGCAACAATGGTCTCCAGCATTCCATTCAAAGTGCCGGCCGGAACCGCTCCAAGCCTCGACTCCGCCACGGCCCAGGTTTTCTCACCGATATCAGCGAGAAGCCCTCCGTCTCCGGGAGACAGAGTGATGGTGCCGCCGTCCGCTGACCCGGTGCAACGCAGTATGGAAGCGAAATAATCAGCTATATGTTTGGGAGCAGCGGGTAGTTTGGAGGCGATGGAAAATCGGGTGGCTTTGGCATTTTCGTCGAGTTCCCAATTGAAACGAATTGCACCAGCTTCACCGTAGGCCTTTGTCGTGAACGCCTCCACGTAGGCCATCCAATATCGGGCCGTTTCCGGCTGACCGTTTGGCGGAAAAACCACATTCTGAGCGTGCGCAACCTGGGCCAGTCCGGCAGCCAGACCAACCATCACAATCCGACAGGCGATTCTGGAAGCATTACGCATAGTATTTCATGTTGTTGAGGCAGCTTTCGGCATGTTGGCAAGCTGCCAGCGCATTCTTGTATGGCCTGCAACCGGAAATGGAAGTGGGAAATGGGGGCAGCAAAAGTGCTGTGAGCGCAACGCTAAGTCGGGGTTTGCTGCGAGGCGGTTGAGCAGGGCGATGAGTTTTCGCAGGACCGCGGTTAGCGCAGATTGGACCCGCTCGCCCTTGGCCCGGAGGCGCTGGCAGAAGACTCGAAGGTTCGGGTTCCGCCGGCTGCCAGAGTGGGGGCGTCGCTCGCGCCCGAGCTCAGCCAAGGCCCCCGCATCGAGGCCTGTCGTTCTTGGTCCGTTGTCCCTAGCTTGGCGAAATATCAATAAACCATGCCTGACCCCCACGGATGGCGCCTGACCCCGATGGCCGACTCCCTCTACGGTGATGCCGGCTGCAGTTCCAGAATCAGGGCGCTGCGTTCCTTGAGATCGACTTCGACAGTGCCATCGCGCACTTCGTAATCTTTGGCCGATTTGTCGAGGTGTCCGTTTTCGTTATCGAATTCCAGCGGGACCGAGCGCAGGGCCTGGGCCTCTGCGAAATGTCCCCTCAGCGGCAAGCGCAGGAGGCCCGAGGGCTTGTCTCCGTTGTTGAGCACGACCAAAATCGTCCCGGCGTCCGTCTTTTCATTTTTGCGCATGAAGGCCCATACGTTGGGTGACTTCCCATCGCTTTGTCGCCAAATCTCTTCGTAATCCCCGCGGGCCAAAGCAGGCAAGCGGCGCCGCAGTTCGATCAGCCTCTGCAGGTGCGCCCAGACCGCGCCCGGCCTGTGCACAAACCCGGAATGATCCGGTTGATCAAAGCCAGGCTCGAACGCCCAGTCCGGCATCATGCGGCGATTGTCGGGATCCGCGCCACCATACATGCCCACCTCGTTGCCGTAGGTCAGCTGCGGGATTCCCGGCAAGGTGAGCAGCGCGGTCAGTGCCAGTTTGTAGCGCTCGTGCACCGTATCCGGACTCATCTCCGCGGGGAATTCCTCCATGAATCGGGGCACATCGTGGTTGTCGAGCAACGTGACCATCAATCGGCTCTGCCGCTGACCGAAGAGTGACATCATCCCCTGCACCCGTGAGGCCGTCACATCCACCGATCCGCCCTTGGCAAACGTGTCGATCAGCGAACGCCGCAGCGGAAAATTGAAAAGTCCGGCGAACCCCGCGTCCAGATACTGCCCGTAGCCCGCATAGGACTCGTCCAAAATTTCGCCGAAGATGAACAAATCCGGACGCGATGCCGTGATCCCGTTGATCCAGTAACGGAAATACCACGGCTCGACGTGCTTCACCGTGTCCATGCGGATCCCGTCAAACTTGAAACGCTCGACCCACTGCGTATGCAGATCGAGCAAATACTCCGCCGCTTCCGGGTTGCGGTGATTGAAATCCGGCAGGCCGGCGAGGGGAGCGAAGATTTCGGGTGATTCCAGCTTCGATCCGGTGCGCGGATCGTGGAACCAATCCGGTCGCTGCTCGACCAACGCCGCGTCGTAACCCGCGTGGTTCACCACCATATCGAGGATCACCTTGATGTCCCTCGAGTGCGCGGACGCCAGAACTTCGTCGAACTCTTCGGGTGTGCCGAAACGCGGATCCAACTCGAACACGTAAGGATCAGAAAACGCCGCCCAATATCCCGGGAATCCGCAATTGTCGCCGACTTTCTGCGGCACTCCTTTGTAAAGCGGCGTGACCCATATCGCGTTGGCTCCGAGCTTGGCGATGGATTCGATCCGCTGCTTCAGTCCCGCGAGATCGCCTCCTTGGTAGGCGTGCGCATCCTGCGCATTGTTGCACTCCGGATCCCCGTGGGCTTTGTCATTGGCCGGATCGCCATTCTCAAAGCGGTCGAGCAGGGCAAAATAGATGATGCGATCCTGCCAACCGTCATCGCTCCGGGAGAAACTTTGCTCGGCCTGCGAGATGATCAGCACCGCCGCCCAAACGGCGACCCGGAACAGGTGACGGGTGCCGGTCACGCTGGACCGCGACGATTCTTGATTTGCGGGGAATGCCATGTGGGCGCGGCGAAGCGAGCAGTAAGCTACACCAATGGTGGCCCAAGATAAGCGCATTATGGTTCCTCGTGCCGGGTGAGGCGGCGCGCCTGGCGCTATCACTCGGAACAATTCACGGGGAGCACGCCAATGGTTCTTCATGGAGCAGAAGTGCGGCCCGCACATGGAGTGGGCAGCGGGGTCAGTCGTGGGTTATTGACATCTCCTCTGCGAAAAATTTTCGCCGTGGTCGGGTTCGCCCTCCTTTTGCGGACCACGCATCCAACGTCGGTCTGATGCTGGCCATGGGTTGCATGATTCGCAGAGGCTAGTTGCTTGGGATTCGCCGGTCCTGTATCCGGTTCAGATGTCGGAACAGCGATCGCGCCAAGAGGACTTCTAGGAGTGATGGGCGGCGGTTGTGGTGGGTGAGGTCGGTGCAGTGCCGGGTGGCACGCCGTGCGCGGAGTAATTTATGGACGGGTGGCCGGTCATGGGCGACATGGTGAGCATGAATCCCGAAGGGTTTCTTCTTCTCGGAGGCCGGCTGTCGCGTTTTCCGCACATTGGCGGCACGCGGGTTGCGCGCGCGGCGTCTTGCCGCAACCTGGCGGAGTTGGTGAGCATCCTGGCATGACGACTTTGATTCTGGACGGCATCTGGGGGTCGCACGGTCGGTGGGGAATACTGAGCCGACGCATCGAATCCTGTGTCGGGCCGTGCTCGATCTGGCGCTACGAAAACTCCGGGCGCACGTCGTTGAGAGTCGAGGGCCTGAGGCTCCGGGAGGCGCTGGAGGCCATGCCGGGGCCGATCAATCTCGTGGGCTACAGCATGGGAGGGCTCGTGATCCGGTCGGCCTTACGGGAGGCGCCTCATTTCAACGTGCGGCGGGTGGCTTTCCTGCATTCACCGCACAATGGTTCGCTCGCGGCGTGCGCGTTGCCGTTTGCGGCGTGTCGGGAAATGCGACCCGGGAGCAGTTTCCTCGCGGAACTTGACGCGGCCCCCTGGGAGATCCCCACGCTGGCAACCTGGTGTCCGTTTGATGCGATCGTCGTGCCCGGGGCTTCGGCGTGTTGGAAGAAGGCGGGTGTGCAGATCCAGAGTCTCGTGCCGGCGCACGCCTGGCCGGTGGTTTCGCCGGAGATCCATCGAGCCGTCAGCGAGTTCTTCGCGGCTTAGAATGGGTTCAGAAGGGATTTGGCCACGGATGGAAGAAAATGAAAGAGGATGATTTTGCGCCGGCACACCGGCGCAAAAAAACTTCCTGTCGGTGAGCCACGTGCCAGACCACTGAAGATCCCCTCTGCCCATCCTCTCCAATCTTCCCCAATTTGCCGGAGGCCATCTCGCCAAGCCTCGGTTGTGGCTACGACCTATGCCTTCTGGTAAAGCTCGGCGCCGCGCTCGGTGAACTTGCGCGATTTCTCGGCTAAGCCGGCCTCGAGTGCTTCCTCGGCAGCGAGGCCCTGCTCGGCAGCGTATTTGCGCACGTCTTCGGTGATCTTCATGCTGCAGAAATGCGGGCCGCACATGCTGCAGAAGTGGGCGGTTTTGGCGCCTTCCTGCGGCAGTGTCTCATCGTGGAATTCGCGCGCGGTCTCGGGGTCGAGGCCGAGGTTGAATTGATCCTCCCAGCGGAATTCGAAGCGCGCCTTGCTCAAAGCGTTGTCGCGGTATTGGGCGCCGGGGTGGCCCTTCGCGAGATCGGCGGCGTGGGCGGCGATTTTGTAGGTGATGACGCCTTCTTTCACGTCCTGCTTGTTCGGCAGGCCGAGGTGTTCCTTGGGCGTGACATAGCAGAGCATGGCGCAGCCATACCAGCCGATCATGGCGGCCCCGATGCCGCTGGTGATGTGGTCGTAACCGGGGGCGATGTCGGTGGTGAGTGGCCCGAGGGTGTAGAACGGGGCTTCGCCGCACCATTCGAGTTGCTTGGCCATGTTTTCCTCGATGAGGTGCATGGGGACGTGGCCGGGGCCTTCGTTCATGACCTGCACGCCCTTGGCCCAAGCGCGGCGGGTGAGTTCGCCCTGCGTTTCGAGTTCGCCGAACTGGGCACGGTCATTGGCGTCGGCGATGGACCCGGGGCGAAGGCCGTCGCCGATCGAGAAGCTGACATCGTAGGCGGCCATGATGTCACAAATGTCGTCCCAGTGGGTGTAGAGGAAGTTTTCCTTGTGATGGGCGAGGCACCACTTGGCCATGATGCTGCCGCCGCGGGAGACGATGCCGGTCATGCGGCTGGCGGTCATTGGCACGAAGCGCAGGAGGACGCCGGCGTGGATGGTGAAGTAATCAACGCCCTGCTCGGCCTGCTCGATGAGCGTGTCGCGGAAGAGTTCCCACGTGAGGTCCTCAGCCTTGCCGTTCACTTTTTCGAGGGCCTGGTAGATCGGCACGGTGCCGATGGGGACGGGGGAGTTGCGGAGGATCCACTCGCGGGTGGCGTGGATGTTCTTGCCGGTGGAGAGGTCCATGACGGTGTCCGCGCCCCACTTGGTGGCCCAGCGCATCTTCTCGACCTCCTCCTCGATGGACGACGCGACGGCGCTGTTGCCGATGTTGGCGTTGATCTTCACGAGGAAGTTGCGGCCGATGATCATCGGCTCGAGTTCCGGGTGGTTGATGTTCGAAGGGATGATGGCGCGGCCGGCGGCGACTTCGTCGCGGACGAACTCGGGGGTGATCTCTTTGGGAATGCGCTGGGGGAAGCGGCGGAAGACGCTGGGGACGAAGTCGGAGAGCTGAGGGCTGAGGGCTGAGAGCTGAGAGGAGCCGGCGTGTTGTTTGTCGAGATCGGCGCGGTGGATGTCTTGGCTCAAATCCGCGATCTGCCATCCGCCATCCGCCATCCGCTGGCGTCCCATGTTTTCGCGGATGGCGATGAATTCCATCTCGGGGGTGATGATGCCGGCGCGGGCGTAGGCGAGCTGGGTCACGATCTGGCCCGGCTTGGCGCGCAGGGTGTGGCGGCGGCGGGCGGTCAGGCCGGGGAATTCGAAGAGGCGGTTGCGCTCGGCCTTGCTGGCGTATTCGGCGTGCTTGCCGGAAAGATATCCGTTGTCTTGCGGCTGAACGGCGCGTCCCTCGATTTCCTCCACATCACCGCGCTCGCGGATCCATTCGCCGCGCAGGGCGGGCAGACCTTCCTCGACCGTGCCGACAAAATCCGGGTCGCCCCACGGGCCCGAGGTGTCGTAAACGCGGACGGGATCATTCGCGGTCAGCTCTCCGCCGAAGTCGTGGGTGGGGGACTGATCGATTTCGCGGAAGGGAACGGCCACCGCGGAGTGCAGGGCTCCGTGGACATAAACGCGGCGGCTGTTGGGCAGGGAGGTGGTCGAGGCGGCGGCGCCGTTGGAGGAGGGGTCGGAGATCATATTCGTGGTGCTGGTTCGCCGGGGAGGGCGGGCGGCCAAGATTTTCTCCGCTCCCTGCGCCGGCATGACCCGGATTCAGGTTCGAAGGGTCACCTACCGCCCGCGCGGCAGGACTCTCAGCCTTGCGGCTCCCCTGCTTGGGGCGTTTTTAGGCGGCGCGGCCGCGGGGGACAAGCGGCGAATGGTGGACAGCGCTTCCCATCGGGGCGTTGGGCTCGTTAGACTGTGCGTTCTATGGCAAAGCCCGCACTTGGCCGGGGCCTCGGGGCCCTGATCGCACCATCCAAAGCCGCCGCTGCGGCGGTCGCCGCGGTTGAGGCCGGAGGGGAGAGGGTGCTGAATGTTCCCCTGACCAAAGTCGTGCCCAGCCCGCTGCAGCCGCGGACGACATTCGCGGCCGAGGCCCTGGGCGAAATGGTCGAGTCCATCCGGGCCAACGGGATCATCCAGCCGCTCATCGTGCGTCAGATCAACGACCTGCTCGAACTCATTGCCGGCGAGCGCCGCTGGCGGGCCGCCGGGCAGGCGGGGCTCAAGGAAGTTCCGGTCATCGTGCGCGAGGCCACGGACCAGGAGGTGCTGGAGTTCGCCCTGATCGAGAACCTGCAGCGCGCCGATCTCAATCCGATCGAGGAGGCGCAGGCCTACCTGCGGCTGACCGATGAATTCAAGCTCAAGCAGGATGAAATTGCCCGCAAGGTTGGCAAAAGTCGCGCGGCGGTGGCCAACACCATGCGTCTGCTCGATCTCGACCGCGAGGTGCAGGCGCATCTCTTGCAAGGGCGGTTGACCGTCGGCCACGCCAAAGCCCTGCTCGGTTTGCGCACGGCGGAAGAGCAGCGCACGTTCACCGCGCAGGTGCTGCGCAAGGCGCTTTCCGTGCGGGCGACCGAGGAGTTGGTCAACGCCCACCTGACCAAAGATGGTCGTCGGCGGGTCGGCGGCCGCAAGCGTCCGGGCCGCGAAGTCTCGCCCGTCATCCGCCACCTCGAGAACCGCCTCCAGCAACGCCTGTCCACCCGGGTGGAGATACGTCACAGCGAACAGAAGGGCCATGTCGTGATCGAGTATTACGGGAACGACGACTTGCACCGGCTCTTGGGCGAGCTAGGTTTGCCTGAAGATTCTTAAGATGCCCGCTGCTTCCGTCCCGCCCCTCCGCCGCCTCCTCCACTTCATCGACAGCGATCATTTTGTCGGCGATCCGGATGTCATCCGCAATCAGCCCGAGCGCATGGAGTGGAGCCGCCTGATTCCGTTCCTCGCGTTGCACCTGGGTTGTCTTGGGGTCATCTGGGTGGGATGGAGCTGGGTTGCAGCGGCCACGGCCTTGTTCCTTTATTTCGCCCGCATGTTTCTCATCACCGGGTTTTACCACCGGTATTTCAGCCACAAGACCTTCCAGACCTCGCGGGTGGCGCAGTTTGTCTTCGCCTTCCTCGGTATCACCGCGACGCAGCGCGGTCCACTGTGGTGGGCCTGGGTCCACCGGCACCATCACAAGCATTCCGACGAGGAGGACGATTTCCATTCGCCCGGGGTGAAGGGCTTTCTCTGGGCCCACATCGGCTGGATCACCAGCAGCTGCAACTTTCCGACCGACTACTCGAAAATCAAGGACTTGGCCAAATACCCCGAGTTGGTTTTTCTCAACCGCTTTGATCTGATCGGCCCGATCGTTCTGGCCGTGTCCATGCTCGCCTGGGGGTGGCTGCTGCAGGCCCTCGTTCCCGCCTGGGGCACGTCGCCGGGGCAGATGTTGGTCTGGGGATTTTTTATCAGCACGACCCTGCTTTTCCACGGCACGGCCTGCATCAACTCGCTGGCCCATGTCATGGGGCGGCGGCGCTACAAGACGCGGGATGACAGCCGCAACAGCATGATCCTCTCGCTCATCACGCTGGGCGAGGGCTGGCACAACAATCACCACCGCTACCAGGCGGCGACGCGGCAGGGGTTTTACTGGTGGGAGTTCGACCCGACCTACTACCTGCTCAAAATACTCGCCTGGCTGGGGATCATCTGGGATCTCCGTCCCGTGCCCCCGTCCGTCTACCGCGAGGCGGAGGAGGGCTCCGGGCAACCGGCGGCGTGAGGCCGCGGTGAAAACCCTCGCGGTCATCGGCGGCGGCATCGCCGGCCTCGGCTCGGCGTGGCTGCTGAGGAAACGTTACGCGGTCACCGTGTTCGAACGGGAGCGCCACCTCGGGGGGCACAGCAACACGGTTGAGGTGGAGGAGGAAGGCCAGTTGTTGCCGATCGACACGGGCTTCATGGTTTTCAACCAGGTGACCTACCCGTATTTGGTGCGGCTCTTCGCCGAGTTGCGGGTGCCGGTCAAGCCGACCGAGATGAGCTTCAGTGTGCGGCACGACGGTCTCGGGGTGGAATACAATGGCATGGGGCTCAACCGGGTGTTTGCCCAGCGGCGGAATCTTCTCCGCCCGCGTTACCTCGGGCTTCTTGCCCAGATTCTGCGGTTCTTCCGCGCGGCCAACGCGGCGCTCGACGACCCGGATCTCGAGTCGATGACGCTGGGGGAATTCACCCGCCGGCACCGGCTGGGGGAGGATTTCCTCCGCCTCTACCTGGTGCCGATGAGCGCCTCGATCTGGAGCATCACGCCGGGCGGCGCGCTGGATTTTCCCGCGGCTTCACTCGTGCGATTTTTCCACAACCACGGATTCCTCGGTGTGACCACGCACCATCCGTGGTTCACGGTCGATGGCGGTTCGCGGGAATACGTGCGACGCCTGCGCGCCGACCTGCCCGCGGCGCATGCCTCGCGGCCGGTCGTGGCGGTCGAACCCGGCGGGGAGGGGGTGAGGGTGCGGACGCAGGACGGTGCCGTGGAGACATTCGACCGTGTCATCTTGGCCGCGCATGCCGACGAGTCGCTGGCCCTCCTCGCGCAGCCCACAGATTTGCAGGCGCGATTGCTCGCGGCCTTCCGCTATCAGCCCAATGAAACCGTGCTGCATACGGATGAGACGGTCATGCCGCGGCGGAAGCTCGCCTGGGCGTCGTGGAATTACCGCATGGATCCGGAGGTCGGCGGCGAGAGGCCTTCCACCCACTACTACATGAACCGGCTGCAGGGCGTGTCGGAGCGGCGGAATTACTTTGTCAGCCTCAACTACGCCGACCGCGTCGATCCGGCGAAGGTGCTCTGGCGGACGGAATACACGCATCCGATTTTCGACCAAGCAGCGCTGGCCGCGCAGCATCATCTGCCCGCGATCAATGCGGAGTCGACCGGGCAGCGGGTGTTTTTCTGCGGGAGCTATTTCCGCTACGGTTTCCACGAGGATGCGCTGGCCTCGGCTGTGCAGTGCGCGCGCGCGGTGTGCGGGGAGGATCCGTGGACTTGAATTCGTGTTTCTACGAGTGCGAGGTCTTCCACCGGCGCCTGCGGCCGAAGGCCCACGAGTTCCGTTACCGCGTTTTTTATTTTTACCTCGATCTCGGCGAATTGGACGAAACGGCGCGGCGGCTCAAATTTTTCCGGGTCAACCGCCCGGCGGCCTACAGCCTGCGGGACGGGGATCATTTCCAATACGCGGCTGACGGTTCGGGGCAGCCTGCGCCGGAGGGTCAGGCGCCTCGGCCGATCGCGGAGAATGTCCGGGAGTTTTTGCGCCGGGCCGGGTCACCGTTGGAGGACGGGGGCTCGATCCGGATGCTCTTCTTCCCCCGCGTCTTGGGCTACGTTTTCAACCCGATCACGATCTACTGGTGCTTCCACGCCGACGGGACTCCGCACGCTGCGGTTGTCGAGGTGGGCAACACCTTCCATGAACTCAAACCCTACCTGGTGCCGCGGGCGGACGGGGAGGGCGGGGCTGATTTCGAGGTGCGGGTGCCGAAGGAATACTACGTTTCGCCCTTCAGTCCGGTGGATCTGGAGTTCCACTTCCGCTTTCACCTGCCGGATGGGCGGTTGCGGGTCCTCATCGACGACTACGATGCGGAGGGGAAGGTCTTGATCAGCGCCTTGACGGGTTGCCGGACCGAAATGACGGCCGGGCGGCTGGCCTGGCTCACCTTGAAATTTCCACTCCTGACGCTGCGCGTCATTGCACTCATCCACTGGCAGGCGCTCAAGCTCTGGCTCAAGCGCGTGGCGTTCTTCCGCAAAGAGGTGCGGACTGAGGATCAGCGCGGGGTTTTCCGCCCCCACCGGTCGCTGAAGAAAAATCCCTGAGGGCGTGTGCCCTACAGCGCGGCGAGCTTGCGGGCGAGGGCGCTCTTGCGGCGGTTGGCCGCGTTGCGGTGGATCGTTCCGCGCTTGACCGCGCGGTCGAGTTCCGAACTGAGCGCGCTGGCTTGGGCGGCAGCGGCGGTTTTGTCCTTGGCGGTCACGGCCGCACTGGTCTTTTTGGCCAGGGTTTTCAGCGCGTTGAGCGTGCTGCGGTTGCGGGTCGTGCGCACGACGGACTGGCGGGCGCGTTTGGCGGCGGATTTGATGTTGGCCATGGGATGAAGTCGGGTCTGGGCTCGGGGGCTGTTGGCCGCGAGCGAGGGGCGAAACTAGCGGCTGGACCGCCACAAGTCCACCCCTGACTTTTGCCCCGGGCCGGGCGTCGTCGTCATTTGGGTTTCGATCAGGGCGGGTTCTCGTATTAAGGTGCGGCCTTTGCCAGCCAAGCTGATGAGCGAAACACCCGCACCCCACCCGCCGACGGAGCCCCATGGTCCGCAGGTTTTCATCAGCTATTGCAGCGAGGACAAGGCTGTGGCGGATGCCGTCTGCCACGGGATCGAGCAGGCCGGCTTCCGTTGCTGGATCGCGCCGCGCGACGTCCGCCCCGGGCAGAACTGGGGGGGCTCGATCGTCAAATCCATCGTGGCTTCGCGTGTCATGGTCCTTATTTTTTCGAAGCATACGAACAACTCTCGTCATGTGATGAACGAGATCGAGCGGGCGGTTTCGCACTCGGCCCTCATCATCCCCTTCCGCATCGACAACGTGAAGCCGTCGGAGGATCTGGAACTTTTCATCAGCAGTTGTCACTGGCTCGACGCCTACAAGCCGCCGCTCCCGGCCCGCATCGCCGAGTTGGTCGAGGCCGTCGGTTCGGTCCTCGGGACCGAAGCTGCCGTGCCGCCGTCCAGCGCGC
>JBGSSV010000053.1:0-19261 GCA_041736875.1 Chthoniobacterales bacterium
CTCCAGGCCCAGCCGCTTTTCGTCAGCCGCGGCGCCAACCGCCGCCGGCGGCTTGGCCCGGAAGGGCCGCGCGCCGGAGCCCGCGGCCGAAAGGGCCGTCGGCTCGGGCAATTCCTCCGTCTGGACCGACACCGTCTGGTAGGCGCCCGCCTTCGGTCCGCGCCGCCAGACCTTGAGGTTGACGGTTTTGCCGATGCCCTTGGTCAGGACCGCCTGCTGCAGTTCGCGCGCGCTGGCCACCGGCTGCCCATCGATTTCGACAATCACATCGGCCGGGCGCAACTCGCTACGCATGGCCGGGGCATCGGGTTCGAGTGAACGCACGACCACACCACTCTCCAGCCCCATCATTTGTTGCAGCCCCGGCTCCTCGCTCAGCGTTTCGATCCGGATGCCCAGCCAGGGCCGGACCACACGGCCGGTCGCAATCAGCTCGTCGCTGACCGCGCGGGCAATCTTGGACGGAATGGCGAAGCCGAGCCCGCGGCTGATGCCATTGATCAAGGTGTTCACGCCGATGACCGCGCCGTCGAGATTGCAAAGCGGCCCGCCGCTATTGCCCGGGTTGATCGCCGCATCGGTCTGCAGGTAATCCTCGTAGGCTGTGCTGGTCAGGTTGCTCCGCCCTTTCGCGCTCAACACCCCGACGGTCAGTGTGTAGTCCAGTTCGAACGGCGCCCCGAGGCTGCAGACAAACTCCCCCACCCGTGCCGCGTCGCTGTCGCCCCACGTGATGGCCGGCCAGTTCGTGCCCTCCGCCTTGAGCACGGCCAGATCCGTCTTGGCGTCCACCCCGACCACGGTCAGCGGCACGCGACTCCCGTCCTTGCGCCGTGCGACCACGCCGCGCTGCGGGTCCGCGCCCTCGATGACATGCGCGTTCGTCAGGATGTAACCATCCTCGCGGATGACAAAACCCGAACCCTCGCTCTCGGCCACGGGCGGTCGGCTGCGGGGCCGCTGTTGGTTGGGGAACAGAAACTGCCAGGCGAAGGCGTCGGCGGCGGAGGCCTCCTCGCTGCGGGCCACCTCGAGCACGACCACACTGGGGGCCAATCGGTCATAAACATCGGCAAAAGCCGTGCCGAACGAGCGCGCGGCGGAAGTGGAAACGGGACCCTGCGCCGCCGCGATCTCGACCGCTGCGACCAGTCCGAAGAGGGCCAGCCGGAAAAAACTTTTCACAGAGGCACACCCTAGCACAGCCCGTCGCGACGGCAACGGGTGGCGCGCCTTTCACTTGAACTTGGGCCGCCGCGAGCCAAGAGTGGACGACTTTCCTTATGGATCTTTCCGATCCCCAATACTTCATCAATCGCGAGCTCAGCTGGCTCGAATTCAATCAGCGGGTGCTGGATCAGGCCAATGATCCGGAAGTTCCGCTGCTCGAGCGACTCAAGTTTCTCTGCATCGTTTCGTCGAATCTCGACGAGTTCTTCGAGGTGCGGGTGGCCGGCCTCAAGCAGGTGCTGCAGGCTGGATCGGAGACAACCGGGCCGGATGGCCTGAGCGCCGCCCAGCAGTTGGCCGCCATCTCGAAACGTGTGCGCCGCCTCGTGGCCGACCAATACGTCTGCTGGCGGGAGGCGCTCAAACCGCAGTTGGCCGAAAAGGGTGTCCGCTTCCACCGCTACCCCGACGTGGGCGAGGCCGAGCGCCGGCACTTCGAGGAATATTTCGAGCGCGAAGTTTTCCCCGTGCTGACCCCGCTGGCCCTCGACCCGGCGCATCCGTTCCCCCAGCTGCTGAACAAAAGCCTCAACATCCTCGTCGAGCTCGAAGGCAGCGAACTCGGCACCGATCTCGCCGTCGTCCAGATCCCCCGCATCCTCCCGCGCGTCCTGCCGTTTCCGACCCAGGACAACAACGGCGACCACGATTTCATCTTCCTCGGCAACCTCATTCAGGCCCACGTCGGCCGCCTCTTCCACGGGGTCAAGGTGCGCGGGGCCCACGTCTTCCGCATCACGCGCAACAGCAACCTCTACGTGGACGAGGAAGAGGCGCGCAACCTCCTCCGCGCCATCGAGGAGGAACTGCGCAAGCTCAACCGCGGCAACGCCGTCCGCCTCGAAGTCCAAGACTGCCCCGAGGGTCTGACCAACAGGCTCTGCGAGGTTTTCAATTTGGACAAAAGCGACGTTTACCGCACGGAGTGGCCGCTCAACCTCGTGCGCCTCATGCCCATCGCGACGGAGCTCGACCGGCCCGACCTCAAATACAAACGCTTCACCCCGGTGACCGTCGTGGGACTCGGGCAGGAGCACGACATCTTCTTCCACATCCGCAAGGGCGACATCCTCCTCCACCACCCCTACGACAGCTTCCAGACCGTGCTCGATTTCATCGGCCAGGCCGCCGAGGACGCCCAGGTTCTGGCCATCAAGCAGACGCTTTATCGCACGAGCTCGGACTCGCCCATCATCCCGCTCCTCATCGAAGCCTCGCGGCAGGGCAAGCAGGTCGTTGTCGTCATCGAGCTCAAGGCCCGCTTCGACGAGGCGGCCAACATCCGCTGGGCCCGCCAGCTCCGCGAGGCCGGCGTCGACGTGGTCTACGGGGTCTCCGGGCTCAAGACCCATGCGAAAATGGCCATGGTCGTGCGCAAGGAATACGACGGCATCCGCCGCTACGTCCACCTCGGCACCGGCAACTACCACCCCTCGACCGCGCGCCTCTACACCGATCTGAGCTACTTCACCGCTCGTCCGGAGATCACCGAGGACGTGGCCAACCTCTTCAACACCGTCACCGGGGTCTCGCAGTTGCCGCCGCCGTCCAAACTCCTCGTCGCCCCCTGGCACCTGCACAAACAGATCATCGAACTGATCGAAAACGAAATCACCCACGCCCGTGCCGGACGTCCATCCGGCATCTTCGCCAAAATCAACTCGCTGGTCGAAGAAGACACCATCGAGGCCCTCTACCGCGCCTCGCGCGCCGGCGTGCCCGTTCGCCTGCTCGTCCGCGGCATCTGTGCCCTGCGGCCCGGACTCCCCGGCGTGAGCGACAACATCGAGGTGCGCAGCATCGTCAGCCGCTTCCTCGAACACAGCCGCCTCTACCGGTTCGAGAACGCCGGCGACCCGCTTTATTACATGGGCAGCGCCGACTGGATGGAGCGCAACTTCCACCACCGGGTCGAGGCCGTCTTCCCGATTGAAAGTCCCGGCATGAAGGTCCATGTGCAGGAAATCATCGACTGTTTCTGGCAGGACAACGTCAAGGCCGAGGCCCTGCTGCCTGATGGCAGCTACCGGCCGGTGCCACCGGGCGAACCCAGGTGGGATGCGCAGGAGGAATTCCTCGCCGAAGCGGCCCGCCGCCGTAAACGCCGGCCCGCCCCCGAGGAGGCCTGATTTGACAAGCGCCCGACCTCGCGGACATTGCGCCCATGCTTCTGCTCCGCGCCTGCGTCCTCCTTGCCTTGGCCCTCGGCCCCGCCGGGGCATCGGCGGAATCCGAGAGCCCCTCGGTCAGCGTTTCTCTCGTGGATGAAAACGGACAAACCCTTCCCGCGCGACCGATGGATAAAGTGATCAAAACCGACGCCGAGTGGCGCGCCCAGCTCGGCGACGAGGCCTTCGCCGTGGCCCGCGGCAAGGGAACCGAGCGCCCCTTCTGCGGCGCGTTCCACGATCACAAGAAGGCCGGAATTTACCTCTGCGTCTGCTGCGATCTTCCGCTCTTCCGCTCCGATGCCAAGTTCGACTCCGGCACCGGCTGGCCCAGCTTTTTCCAACCCGTGGCGCCCGAAAATGTCGTAACGGAAAAAGACTTCAGCCACGGCATGCTCCGCGAGGAGATCCTCTGCGCCCGCTGCGATGCCCACCTCGGGCACGTCTTCAACGACGGCCCGCCCCCCTCCGGCCTCCGCTACTGCCTCAACTCGGTCTCACTCAAGTTCGTCCCGCGGGAGAAGGAATGAGTCGCCCATGAAAACCACAACCGCCCTCATTCTTCTCTTCCTCGCCTCATCCCTTGCAGCCCAAGCCCAACCTATGAAAACCCAAACAGCGACCCTCGGCGGCGGATGCTTCTGGTGCGTCGAGGCCGTTTACGAGCGCCTTCCCGGCATCCTTTCCGTCACCTCCGGCTACGCCGGCGGGCAGACCGAAAACCCCACCTACGAGCAAATCTGCACCGGCCGCACCGGCCATGCCGAGGTCGTGCAGATCGAGTTCGACCCGGAAAAAATCACCTACGAAAAAATCATCGACCTGTTCTGGGATGCGCACGACCCGACCACGCTGAACCGCCAGGGTGCCGACACCGGCACGCAATACCGCTCGATCATCCTCACCGCGGACGACGAACAAGCCAGCCTCGCCCGCCAGTCGAAGGAACGCGCCCAGCCCACCTTCAAGTCGCCGATCGTCACGCAGATCGTGCCGCTGGAAAAATTCTACCCCGCCGAGGACCACCATCAAAACTTCTACCGCGAGAATCCCCTGCATCCCTACAACCAGGCCGTCATCCGGCCGAAGTTGCAGAAGCTCGACGCGAAGAAATCCGAGTAGCCGGGTGGGACAGGCGACAAATCAGACGGCGTTCGCGCCGAACAGGAGCTTCGTCGTGCGCCGACGCGGGATGCCGGGCTGGACGACGATGGACTCGAAGGGGCCGCGTCCGATCGCATCGGGATAGCCCTGACACTCGAGGCATAGCCCGGCGTGCTGGACATAGGCCGCGCCGCCCTTGCCGGTGAGCGTTCCATCGAGCTTCACTCCGGTATAAAGCTGCAGGCATTCTTCGTCGGAAAAAACCTCCATCCAACGGCCGCTGACCGGATCGGCCAGGCGTGCGACCAAGCGACCTTCCGTGGCCGGCCCGTCGCGGAGGACGTAATTCTCCCCATGATGGCCGGGGAGGCCCGGGATGATCTCGGCCAATCGCCGCGCCACGCGCAGATCATTCGGGCCACCGTCCACCGGCTCGCGCCGGCCACTCAACGTTGATTGATCGTCCGCCGGGACATAATGGACGGCCAGGATCTGCAGTTCGTGGTTCTCCATGGTCCCGGACGCCTCACCAGCGAGGTTGAAGTAGGAGTGATTGGTCAGGCTGATCGGCGTGGGCGCATCCGAGACCGCCTTCGAATCGATGATGAGTTCGTCCTTCTCCGTTACGCGGTAAGTCACGGCGAGATCGACCGACCCCGGGTATCCCTCTTCGCCGGCCGGGCTGTGGTAACGCAGCGTGACGCCGTCGGACAGAACCTCGGCCTCCCAGAGCCGCTGGTCCAAGCCGACGACACCGCCGTGCAGGTGGTTGGGCGGATCCGTCAGCGCTAACTGATACGAACGCCCCCCGAGGGAGAACGTCCCGCCCGAGATACGCCCGGCCACGCGGCCGGCGATGCAGCCGAAATAGGGGTGTCGGCGCAGGTAGGGCTCGAGGTCCCCGAAGCCCAGAACAACATCGGCTGGACGCCCTGCGGCATCGGGGACGCGCAGCGACTGGATGATGCCACCGTAGGTCAGAATGCCTGCCGACAAACCGCGGGCGTTGGAAATTTCATGAAGCCATACCTCCCTGCCATCAGCGAGGCGGCCGAAGATGGTGGCATTGGTCATGGTAGGAAGAAATCAGGCCGGGCCGCCCGCACCGGTCACGAGGCACTGCGGGGTTCGTCCCCAGGCGGCGTGGACGCGCGATTGCATGGCGGCGACGAAGTTGGCTTCCTCGCCGGCGGCGACCATGGCAATGATCGCCCCGCCGAAACCTCCCCCGCTCAGGCGTGCTCCGAAGCAGCCGGGGATTTCCTGCGCCATGGCCGCGAAAAAATCGAGTTCCGCGCAGGAATTTTCGAAAAGCGTGCGCGAGCTTTCATGGGAGGCACTCATCGCCTCCCCGACCGCCACGAGATCGCCGCGGCGCAGGGCCTCGACGGCGGCGGAGACCCGTGCATTTTCCCCCGTGATGTGGCGCGCGCGCTTGAGCGGATCACCGGAAAGCCGGCCGGCGGATGCCGCCACCTCGACCGTCACGCTGGTCGCCTCGCGCAGCTTGGAGATGCCGAGCACACGCGCGGCTTCCTCGCACTCGGCGCGGCGGGCGTTGTAGGCACCGTCGGCCAACGCGTGGTGCACTCCCGTTTGCACGATGACAAAACGTGCGGCGTCCGGAACCGGAACCCGCTCGACCTCAAGCGAGCGGCAATCGAGAAAAACGGCCCGTCCCCGCCGGGCAAAAAGCGAAGTCACCTGATCAAGCAATCCGCAACGGACCCCGGCGAACTTGTGCTCCGCCTCCTGCCCGATCCGGGCCAGCTCCAGATCGTCGAAATCCGTGGCCCAGGCCTGCTGGAAAACCCGCGCGGTCGAACATTCCAGGGCGGCACTGCTGCTCAATCCGGCTCCGATGGGCACCGTGCTGCGGATTTCCAGATCGAGCCCGCAAGGACGCGCCCCGCGGGCGAGAAAACCGGCCGCCACGCCGAAAACGTAATTGGCCCATGACTCCGTTTCGACCGGGGCAAGACACCCCAGTTCCATCTCGCAACCGCGGCCGAGATCGGCGGCGACGAGCGACAGGCGATCGTCGCTGCGGCGACGCCCCTGCACGGAGGTCTCGACATCGAGGCCGAGGCCGAGGACCAAACCGTCGTTGTAATCGGTATGGTTACCGAGCCACTCGGCCCGCCCCGGGGCTGAAGCCGCCCATGGGCCGCCCCCGGTGGCGTTTTCCGGTGGCAGGGAAGACGGATTGGTCGGGGAACTCACGGGCGGATGCGGGTCAGGAAACCGTAAAGCATACCCGAGGCCGAGGGACCAATGCACGCCTGCAATTGACAGCGGCAACAACCTTCTCGCCTCGCCCTGCAGATTCCGCTAAACAAATGAGGATGCGTCTTGTGCGTTCCGGCCTGCTCCTCGGCCTCCTCGGAGCATCCCTCCAGACCCTCCCAGCCCAGCAACCTCCGGCTACCCCGGCCAAGCCGGCCGCGCCGGCGGCCGCCGCCGGCCCGAAGGATGCCATGCGCAATGGCGGCTTCGAGCGCACGCTGCAATCCCCCAACCTCTGGACCGGAGTGGATCGCGATGGATTTCTCGCCGGCTTTCGCGGATTTCTTCCCGTGCTGAACGAAGGCGGCAACATCGCCGACACCCCGATGCCCGTGTCCGTCGCGGCGGGAGATCTCAACGGCGACGGGCTCACAGACATTCTTTCGACCGACCCGCTCGGCTACACCCGCATTTATTTCAACAGCGGGTCCAAGGAGCAGCCGAAGTTCAGCGTGGGTGAGCTGACCTTGCCGTTTCTCGCCGTGCCCGAGGGTGATCCGCTGTGGATGCCGCCGGGACTCCAGTCGAATGAGCCCGCCGCCTGGAACCTGCGCTGGGCGAAACGCCGGCAGGGTGTGCGCGCCGGCTTGGCCGACACGACAAAAACCGGCAAGCTCGACCTGGTTGCCGGCAATTATTTCGGCGAGATCTTTTTCCTCCCCAACCGCGGATCCGCCACCGTGCCGCAATTCGGCCAGCCGCAATCGGTCAGCAAGGCTGTCCTGCCCACGACGAAGGACCCGAACCACCGCTGGGGCAATGTTTTTGCCCCGCTCCTGCACGACTGGGATGGCGACAGCAAGCCCGACCTCCTCGTCGGCGAGGGCTCCTACTCGGCCAACAACGTCCACCTGTTCATCAACCAAGGCTCGGCCGCCGCGCCGGTCTTCAACGAGACCAAACGCCAACCGCTCGCGCTCGGCGAGGGCCGCGAGCAACTCAGCCCTGCGCTGGCCGACGCGAACGGCGACGGCCTGATCGACCTGCTGGTGGCGGACCGCCGGGGCCGCATCAGCGTCTATCCGCGCCCGAAGGACTGGAAATCCGGCGACACGATCAAGGCGACCGGGTTCCTGGGCAAAGACGGAACCGTGACGCCGAACGCCGACCAAGCCCTGACGCTCGGATCCGGAATTCACTCCCTCGCCACAGGGGACATGAATGGCGACGGGCTGTTCGACCTCGTGGCCGGCCGCAGCAACGGCCGCCTCGCTTGGGCGGTCAACAAGGGAACGAAAGAGGCGCCGAAGTTTGAGGCCGCCGTGGATCTGACCGGCGACAAACCGGTGCCGGCCTCGTGGATGCTACCCTCGCAATGGGACGTCGAGACCGGTTCTTCGCGGGGCAATTTTTATGCCTTCGCCAATGCCGTCGCCGCGGCGGACGATGCGGCCGCCGCGCCCGTCGAGGGCACGCGCGCCCTCAAGTTCGGCTACGCGCCAACGGCGAACAAACTACTCCCCCGCCCCATGCTCACCACCGCGGCCTCCCGCACGTTCGACCGGAAGGCAACCCAGGCGGATAAGGACCGCGTCTTCCGCGACGCGTCCGAAATCCGCGCCGTGGGCGGGCCAAACAACTATTTCGTCCTCCGTCAGAACGTCCAACTCGAGATCGGCAAGACCTACACCTTGTCGTTCCAGATCAAAGGCTCTGGCGTCAGCAATGGCAGCGTCATCCTCGGCTGGCGCGGCTTCAAGCAACTCGGCGAAGAGCGCATCGTGCGCGGAGAGCGCGGGGCGGTGAAGAAAGAGAAGAATTCCATCACGGACAGCGACCAAGACGCTTTCGATTTCCGTCCGAGCGCCACCTGGTCCAGCGTGACCCGACAGTTCAAGGTGGAATTCAAAAAGGAGCGTGACCTCAACCAGGAAAAAACAACCTCCGAGGCCGTCGTGGAAATTTCCTTCGAATTGACCGCCCCGGACGGCGTGCTCTACCTCGACGACATCAAACTGCTTCCCAGCGGGTAGGCTGCTTCCACCTCTCCCCAAGGCGGCGGGACGTCCTCGTCCCGCTTGGTCCATCGCTGCGCTGAGTCGGCCGCTACCGCTTGGCATGTGAACCCATTCCCCCACGGCTCGCGGGGCCGCTCGCCCTCCAGAAACGACAGGCCGGCGTGCCAACTCAAAGCAACCACACCGGGATCTCCTCGGGCACCGGCACCGGCTTTTCCGCCGCCACTGCGGTGCCACCGGGGGCATGCTTCTTCGTGGCTCGGACACGCCGGCTCTCAGGCCTCGATGGCGACCCGCCCTGTCTCGCGAGCCACGCCTGGATTTGCAGGGTGTATTCGCCGGAGGGCGCTTGCTTGCCGGTCAGCCAGGCCGAGACGTGCGGCTGGGCGATGCCCAGATCGTCGGCCAAGCGGCTGACCCGGCCATGCTCGGCGCGACAAAACCGAGCCAACTCCGCCAGAAAGTCCGGCATGAGCGCGGCCTCGTGTTTCCGCTCAATCTCCATCTCCTTCGTCTCCCCCAAGAGCGGGGAAGACGCAAGACAAATATAACGCTTTCAGTATATTTATGATGTCCGCAGGAACGGCACCCGGCCGAAATCCCGCCCGAGAACCGCAGCCGATGGAGTCTTCAGCCATTGATCGAGCAGGGTGGCATAGACGCTGCGGAAGTCGGTGCTGTGCTGCAGGTCGCCGCGGTAGAGGTCGGTCAGGCTGGGGTGTTTCCCGAGCAATCCGCCCTGCACGGCCCCGCCGAAGAGAAAGAGCGGCGCGGCCGCCCCGTGGTCGGTGCCGCCGCTTGCATTCTCGGCCACGCGGCGGCCGAATTCGCTGAAGGTCAGCAGGACCACGCGGTCGAAGTTTCCCTGATCCTTGAGGTCCCGGCAGAAAGCCCCGACCGCTTCGTCGAACGCGGCCAACTGCCGCTCGTGCGAGTTGGCTTGGTTGGCATGCGTGTCGAAGCCTCCGAGGGAAACGTAATAGACGCGCGAGGGCAGGCCACCGCCGATCAACCGCCCGACCAATTGCAGGCGGCGCCCGAGGTTGCTGGCCGGATAGTTCGCCCCTTGGCGCGTCTGCTGCAAAATCTGCTGCACCTGCGAGGAGGACGCGACTGCATCTAGCGCCGTGCGCTGGAGGAAATCGGCCACGGGAGGTTCGTGCCCGGCCTCGCCGAAGAGCATGTCGATCGATCCGCCCGCCGACGCCCCGGCATCATCCGCCGGCTCCATCGGCGCGGGGTCCATGCCATTCTCGAACTGGTAATCCTGCGGCGCTCCGATGGCGATGGCGCGGCCGGACTTGGAGCGCAGGGCTTGCGGGACTTGGTCGCCGATGGCCAGAGCCGCGCTGGATTCCACCCCCGGGTCCTGGCCCGCACAGGAAGCATCGCAATACCGACCAAGCCACCCGTAGGCCTCGTTTCGGTCGGCATCGCTGGCCGAGTGCCAGATCTCGGTCGCGCGGAAATGCGAACGGTTCGGGTTCGGATAGCCCACGCCCTGCACGATGGCGGCGTGGCCGTCGCCTTGCAGCGCGGCGAGATTTTTCAGCGCCGGATGCAGACCGCAGTAGTCATTGAGGCGGTGAATTTTGTTCGCCGGCAGGGCCAGCTTGGGCCGCGCTTTGAAATAGGCGTCGTCGGCGTAGGGGACGATCGTGTTGAGGCCGTCATTGCCGCCGGCCAGTTGCATGACCACGAGGATCGTGTTGTCGCGCCCGGTCACGAGGGACAAGCTGGAGGAGGCGACGCCGTCGAGGGCGGCGAAGGTGCGGTTGACGAATGACGGCACGGTCGGCGCGATCGCGCCACCGAGGAGGACGGTGCGCAGGAAGCGGCGGCGGGTGAAGAATGGATCGGTCATGGGATCAGCTCATTTGGTATTCGGGGGAACCGAGGAGGATCATCGATGCATCGCGCACCGTTTCATCCCCGCACGGAAAGCCGGACTGGTCGAGCACAGCGGTCAGGCGTTTGCGCGTGGCCGCCCCCAAGGGCGCGGCAAGGAAGACCTGCTCGAGCCGCTGCTGTAAAGCCTTCGCCTCGATCCGCGTCTCGGCCGGCGCAACGACTGCCCAAGCCACCGCGTCCATCGAGCCGTCCGTCTCGACCGGCAGCGGAGGTGCAGCCACGGCGAAAAGCTTGGCCGTGTTGCTCCGGCGGATGAGCGTAGCGCTGTTGATCCATGAAGTGCCGCCGTCCCAACCCTTGACGCTGGGCGGGGCGAAAAGATTCTGGCCCAGCTCTGCCGTCAGCGGGAGGGCCACCCCGGGCGGCAACAACTGCCGACCCGTTTCGCGCGAGGCCTGGACCAGCCACTGCACCGGACTCTTGATCTGGGCGGCGCGGGCGCGGGCGGAGTAAAACTCCGGACGCATGAACATTTCATGCAGCAGCTTGCCGGTTTCGAGTTTCTTGGCCCGGTAGTGCCCGGCCAGCGATTGAACCAAGGCCGGTTCGGGTCCGCGGTAGCCGTAGAACTCCCACAACTTCGCCGCGAGGAATTCTGCGCACCTCGGCTGGTCGCAGATGATTTCCACCGCCTCGTCCGCCCCGAAAGGTCCGGACTTGCCGAGAATGCGCTTGGCCCCGTCATCATGCCGTCGCGGCACAAACATCGCCCCCCCGTCCTCCGGCCGCACGACCCAGCCGGTGAAAGCCCGGGCAGCCTCACGGATGTCGTCCTCCGAATAATGCCCCTCCCCGAGGGTGAACAACTCCATGACCTCGCGGGCGAAATTTTCGTTCGGCGCCTTGGCTTGGTTCTGCCGGCCGTCGAGCCACTCGAGCATGGCGGGATCGCTGACCATCGCCCGGCAGAGCACCCGGAACGGCCCGAGCCCCAGTTCCCGGAGGGTCTGGTTCTGCCGCAGCATCACGTGGTTGAACTGCACCTTCACCTGGCTGGTGGCGAAGTGCCCGTGCCAGAAGAGCGTCAGCTTCTCGCGCACCGCCTGCGCGCCGGAGCGCATGCGGTTGAGCCACCAGAGCCTCACGTCCTCAAAAATCCGCCGCTGCTCTCGGTTGAACTCGCCATACACCCGGCGAGCCTCCTCCGCCCCATCTTTCTGCTCCTTCCGCAGGCGCCGTCGGGTGGCGAACTCCGCGGGATCGGTCACCGGCGGCGGTGCGCTCGTCGGCGGCGCAGCCAGCAACCGCGTCACCGCACCCTCCAGCCCCAACCCGGCCAACTCCTCCGCCTCCTCCGGAGTCCCCCCGAAACCAGCCCGCCGGAGCAGGTGCGCAGCCGCGGACGGATCCCAATCAATTTTTGCCATGGCCGCCATACGCCCAGATTAAACCCCGCGTCCAGTTGTTGGTTGCGAGCCGAAAACGCAGCTCACACCAACAGCCCAGTGGAACTGGACTGAGCCTGCAGGGATTCCCAGTGCTGGCGGGCCTCCGGGACCACACGGCCCGACTACTGAGCGGGCCCCGGCGGTGGAGCCGGCGCTGTCGGGCGGGTTGTGACCTCGGTGAGGGATGCCTTCACCCGGCTGCTGAGCCACTGGTCGTCCGGCGGCGACCCCTGACCCATCCACTGGTCCGCCACGAACGAGCCCGAATAGACTTCTTGGAAATCGGCCGGCACTCCGGCGACCGAGCCGGCCCGCATGGCCGGCACGGCCCAGATTTTCACGACGCCAAAATCCGGCTGCAGACTGCCCTCGGTAGTCGCAACCACGGTTGTGGAGTCCAGTTCGGGATGGGAGGAATCCGCGATGCCTTGCGGCCGGGCGGATAGCCGGAAGGAATCAACGTCCGGGCCGACGAGGCCCGCTGGGGCCCGGATGGTGCCGCCCACCGGCAGGTCGATGCGAAAGGTCTGCCGCTCGCGTCCATCCGCGCCAAGCAGCGTCAGGGTGGCCGGCGCCACCCGCCTGGTCACCGCGTAGACCCGCAGGCGGGGGCCCAAGTCGATGGTCAGCACCCCGGGGAAGCCCGGGGTCAACTCTTCCGCGCTGTAGGTGAAGCCTGCCGAAGCTGCAAACTCCAACGGCGGCTGCCCGCGCTCGGTCGGCGGTGCGGGGATGATCGGCGGGCCAGCGGCGGGGCCCTCCCGCGAACCCTCGTCACAGCCTGACAGCACGCACGCGATCAGCAACGGGAGCATCGGACGGACCCGTGCGCGCCCTTGCACCAATGCAGGATGGGAGCCGGTATCCGTCCTCATCACACTTGCTACCTATCGCCACCGTCCCCGCCACGTCAAGCTGCCCGACCTCCTACTCCCACACCCCGCTGCACATCACTTTCTGAAATGCACTGGCAAACTCAACACATGGCAGAAACAGGGGTCAGGATTCGGCGGTCATCGAAGTGCGGCCCTTCACTTTTCGTTTGGTAATCCAATGCCGGAGTTTTGAGGGCAATACCCCATGGAAACAATCCGGCGGCGGTGTTTCATTGAAATTTCAACGCCATCCGAAACAATCCATGAACCTTCTCCAACAAACCGCATCCTCCCCGCAACATGACAGCCGCGTCGCCTGGCTGTCTCCCCGAGGAACCAGCCTATCTGCGTCCTCCCCGGAGCGCTGCCGCCCCTCGGCCCGCCGGCAGGCGTTCGCGTTGATTGGTTGGCTGGTGCTCTGTTTCGCGGCGGCCGGCACCGCCGGCTTTGTTTCCATCGACGGATGGTATGCGGCCCTGCAAAAGCCATCATGGAATCCGCCCGCCTGGGTCTTCGGTCCCGCGTGGACCCTGCTCTACCTCTCCATGGCTGTGGCCGCATGGCTGGTCTGGCGGGAGGGCGGATGGAAAGCGCAAGGCCGCGCCCTGGGGTTGTTTCTCGTCCAATGGGCGCTCAATGCATTGTGGACCCCGCTCTTCTTCGGTCTGCACCAGCCGGGCCTCGCTTTCGCGGAAATCACCATTCTGTGGCTCGTCCTCGCGGCGACCCTGGCCGCGTTCTGGCGAATCAACAAGGTCGCCGGTGCCCTCCTCGTGCCTTATCTCGCCTGGGTCAGCTTCGCCGCCGCGCTGAACTTCACCATCTGGCGGTTGAATGTGTAGCGCGGCTGGTCACGGGCAGGGCCGGATTTTTTCTTCGCCGTGTAAACGCCTGCCTCCTCGGCCACGACTTGCAGCGGGGCGGGGGCTTCGGTCGGGGCGAGGAATTGCTTGGCCTCGAGGACAAAGGAGCTGCGCCGGCAGAGGTCGATGAAGCCTTGGGTGAACGTGCCGTCGGCGAGCGGGATCTTCAGCGGGAACCCGAACGCGTAGCCGGCGCCGTGGTCATTGCCCGGACGCGGGACGCCGAGGAGGTCGGCCAGCTCGATGACGAACCGCTGGGCATTGGCGCGCTCCGAGGCCGCGGCCTTCGACCAGCGTTCGATGCATGCGTCAACGTCTTCGGGCATGGTGGGTGGTGAGAACCGTTCGTAGCGGGTGGTGCGGCGAATGCCAATGGCTCAGGGGGCGGGAAAGGATTCTCGCGCGGAGGCGCAGGCGCAGCATGGACAGCCGGTGGCCCATCCTCACTTTTTCCAATTCAGCAAAGATGGCGCTTGAATACCGCCTCAGGGTGGCGGCACCGCTGGCGATGCGGTAACGCTGCTCCCGATGGATAGGCTTTCATTCCATTGGTTGAAGCCAAGATGCAGATAGGGGGACTCTGGCTTCAGTCGGTAGCCTCCCAGGGTTTTCAGGCCGACGGTGCCAGTGCCCGGCGCGACCATCATGGGGTCGCCGAGCAACTTGCGTCGGTCCTCAGGCTCGCCCGGCGGGTGGAAGCCGAAGAAGACATTGCCCTCGATTTTCCGGTTTGCGTTAAACCATTTGTAACTGGCGGACGGACTCAGATTATAAATCATGTTGCGGAGAAATTCATAACGGCGCTGCTTTTTCAGCTTTCGTCGCTCGCTGATGATGGTGGGTGAGCGGTCGGGGCCGATGAAGACGATATTGTCATGGATGCGCGTGTCTGATCCGGGATAGCCAAGGCAGAAGATGATGCCCCGGTCGTTCTGGCTGATGTTGTAACGCACGATGATGCCGCTGTCGCGCGGGTCGGTGCATTGCCAGAAGAGTCCCTGACTGTTGTCGTGACTGTAGCTGTATTGAAAAATGCACCCCGGGCTCTGCAAATCCGCATCATAGAGACTCCCGTCCCTGCCCTTGGCATGATTCAAGTAGCCCTCGTTGAATTGAAAAACCGTGCCGCGGCAGGTGCGCGAAAAGATGGTATTGCCGCTTCTGGCCCGACGCGCGGTATCCCAGCACACGTTGTGCTCGATCAACCCGGTTTCGTCGGTGAAGCGGACGATGATGGCGTTCTTGGCGATGTCGTGGATTTTGTTCCCACGCACGGTGACGCGCGTGAACTTCCGTGCCTCCCAGTCCGGCGTTCCGGGATAGGGATGTTCTTCCTGCCCGGGCTGTTTGGGCCCAGCGAGCACGCTGTTGAAAGCGATCCCGATATTGTCCGTTGCATAGATGTTGCAATTTTCAATCCGGACGTCGTCAAAGCGCGCTCGCCGGGCCCCTTCGTTGACCACCTCAAGATAAATGCCACCCGTGCGCTTGCCGGCATCCCCTTCTTCCGCGGCTATGCCCTTGACATGATGGATATCACAATCACGCACCACCAAATGCCGGAATAGCGCCCCGGCTCCGCTCCTGGCCTGGATGTGAATCCCTCGGCGATCACCGGCTTCGGCCGCATCGTTGGTGATCTCCAAATTGCTGATTTCCCAGCACTCCTGATTGCGGAGGGATACAGTTCCTCCTTCGAGCCCGCGCCCCTCCAGGACGGGTTTGGGGCCTGCGCCGTATCGATCAATCCGGATGGGATGCTGCGGGCTTCCCGAACCCTGCGGGCTGAGCCGCCCGATCCAGCGGCTGCCTGCCTTGAAAAGAATGACATCGCCGCGTTCCCAGATGCGGCTGTTCACCTTGTCCAGAGAGCGCCACGGTGTGCTCTCGGAAGTTCCCGCGTTTTCGTCACGACCACCGGCGGAATCCACGAAGTAGGACACCCCGCAAGCATGCTCCGATGCCATGAAAACCAGCAGCATCCTCGCTAACCAGCATGGCAATAGACCCAGGCGGTTCAAAACGATGGGTGCGATCCTCGCGAGTCATGCCGGAAAAGTCATGGGGAAAAATGCTGCCGACGTCATGGCCTATTCCGGGATCGCATGAAAACGAAGAGGCACCCACAGCGACGCCGGGCAGCGCCAGCATGGGAGATGTCGCCGCCATCCGCATGGATTTCATTCGAAGACCCCGTCGGAGAAAGGGATGCAGTCCTGACCTGCTGACCTTGCTATCCGTTGCATCGCCTCCCGCTCATGGTGGGCCGCGAGGACCGGCCCGGCGGGGTTGCCGCCTGCGCCAGCCAAACGGTCCGGCACTTGATGAAATGGGGTCATGGCACCGAGCATTCAAACCGAGTATGCTGGTGCAGGGGACTATGGCTCAGTCGGACAAAGTGATCCCTTGCCGCTGCAAGGTCGTGGCGGTGGCCTGCTGGTAGCGGGCGACGGCGATGTTGTAGTCGGCTTTGGCCCGGATCTCGGCGATCGCGGCGGTGGCGAGGTCGCGTTGGAACTGCAGGACCTCGAAGGTCGTGGCCGCACCGGCGCGCAGGCGGGTCTCTCCCGCGATGAGGGTCTCGCGGGCCAACCGACGGGCCACGCCGGTGGCTTCGATGCGCTTGGCCGCCGTCTCGACCTGGCCGGCGGCGTTGTCCACCTCGACCATGATGCTCTGCTCGAGGCGTTTCAATTCGACCAGTTGCCGCGTCACTTCAAGCTTGGCGGCCTCAAGGTTGCCCTGCCCTGTGCGGTTGGGCAGCGGAATGCTGAAGACGCCGCCGACCGACCAGGCCAACGTGTTGTTTTCCACCGTGCGCGACACGCTGTCGGCAAACTCACGGTCGATCCCGTTGCTGCCGAGACTGGCGACCAGGTCCAATTGCGGCAGGGCCTGATTGCGGGTGAAGACGACGTTGATCTCCTTCTTCTGCAACTCCAGCATGGCCGAACGGAAGTCGGGACGGTTCTGCACCGCGGCGGCCAGATCGGCCTGACGACTCCGCGCGATGTCCGGCGCGCGGGCCGGCGGGGCGATGTCAATCCGCACGGAAAGGACGTCTTCGACCCGGTTGGTCACCAGTTCCTTGAGAAAATTCTCGTCATCCGCCTGCCTGCGCTCGGCCACGAGCACGCGCTCCTCGCGGGAGGCCACGTCGCTCTCCGCCTGGAGCACATCGAGCGGCGACATGACCCCGATTTCGGCCCGCCGGAGATTGTCGGCCGCGAGCTGCTGGGCCAGCCCGCGCGAGCGGCGCTCGACCTCGGCATTGCCGGAGGAAAACCACAACTCGTTGTAGACCTCGGCCGTGCGCGTCACCGTATCAATGACCTGCTGCCGGTAGGCCCAGCCGGAGATGGCCGTGTCGGCCCGGGCCAGCCGCACCGAGGCCATGTTCACATCCGTGCCGAAGTTGCGCAGCAAGGGCTGGGTGACGCTGAGCCCGACGAAGGAGGCGAAGCGGTCGGCATAATCGCTGGTGGAGGACTGGCGGTTCTCCACATTGGCCCCCAGGTCGTAGGTGAGCCCCCACGGCGTCAGGCCGTTGAGACCTACATCCGCATAATCCCGCAGGCTGCGCGTGCCCAGCGGTTGCAAGGTGCCGGCCGTGGTATCGGTCAGATCGGCCAGACCGCCGAGGTCCTCCTCATTGTCCTCCCGGATGAGCGAGGCGCTGAGGACCGGATCGAACTTGCCCTCGCTGCTGCGCAATTTGGCCCGGCTGATCAGCGGGTCGTAGGACGCACCCTCGATGGCGAAATTTTTCTGCAGGGCGAGTTGGATCGCCTGCGGGTAAGTGAGGTCGACAAAATATTCCTGCGCGTGCGCCGCCGGTCCGGCCGCGAGGGCCAGGGCGAGGGGAAATGAGCGGAGCAGCGACTTCACCGGGCTATTCGTAGCGGAGGGCGGAGATGGGATCGAGGCGCGAGGCCCGCCACGCGGGGTAAAGCCCGCTGAGGACGCCGACGGTCGTGGCGAAGCCGACGCTGATGGCCACGGCCGACCACTCAATGACCGGCGGGCTGTCCAACGGGGCGACAAGGCCGAGCAATTGGAGCAGGAGAACGCCGGCTCCCAGGCCCAGGAGGCCGCCGACCACGCCGATGACCGTGCTCTCGGCCAGGATCTGCAAAAAGACATCGCGGCGGCGCGCGCCCACGGCCAGGCGGACGCCGAGTTCGCGCACCCGTTGGGCGATGCTGGCCAGCATGATGTTGGCGATGCCGATGCCGCCGACGAGCAGACTGATGCCCGCGATGAGGCCGCCGCTCAGCTTCGTGGCCCGCAGGCTTGTTTCCATCCGCTCGAACCAATCCTCGCGCGTGTCGAAGTCGTAGTCGTCGATCCCGCGGCGGGTCTGCTGCAAAATCCCCCCGGCTTCGGCCAGGGCCTCGTCGAAGCGCGCAATGTCGCGGACGCGGAAGTTGAGCCCGTCGATCTTGGCCATGGCTAGGGGCGGCGCGTTGGTCTGGCCGGAGCGGAACTCGTGGTAAAAGGTGCTGAGCGGGACAATGACCGATTCGTTCTTCCAGCGGAACGGGTCGCGCCGGCCGCCCCCACCGCCTCCGCCCAAAGCGAGCCGTCCGGTCTTCTTCCCCGCGGCCGCGGCGGCCGCGCGCCGCTTGTCCTCCTCCCGCTCGTAGCGTTCGAGCACCCCGACGACATTGAACGGGCGTCCATTGATGGTGATGACACGGCCGATGAAATCGCCGCCCGAGTCGTGCTCGGACGGCCACAACCCCGCGACCATGTCGTCACCCAGCACGACGACCCGCGTGCCGCGTTCCTCGTCGAGCGACGTGATGAACCGGCCTTGCCGCACCACATGCTGCTGGACGGCGAGATAATCCGGCCAGGTGCCGACAATGCGTGAGTTGATCGTCTCGCCGTCGGGCGCGGAGAGCGTCCCACCAGCCTGCATCTCCGGCGCAACATGGGAGATGAGCTGGGAGGCCGAGCGCAGCGCCTCGGCATCCGTCAAGGTGCGCCCGGGCGAAAGCGCCTTCAGGTCGGCAAACTCCAGCGACACCTCCTTGTCGTTGATTCCCACGCGCTCGAGCCCGCCCATTTGCTGCATGGTCGTGCGCCAGCTCGTGGCGATCCCGGCGGTCAAAGCGAACATGGCCAGCAGACTGGCCACCCCGAGAATGACCCCGAGCATGGTGAGAAAGCTGCGGAACTTGTGCTCGCGGATTTCCCGCAAGCCGATGAGCAATCCGGCGAACCAGCTCATGAGGTGGTGTCCTTGATGATGTGCCCGTCGCTCAACTCGATGCAGCGGGCGGCCCGCGCCGCCACCGCGGGGTCATGGGTCACCAGGACGACGGTGCGGCCGAGCTCGTGCAACCCGGCGAGCAATTTGAGCACGTCGGCGCCGTTGACCGAATCGAGGTTTCCGGTGGGCTCGTCGGCCAGGAGCAAGGCCGGATCGTTGACCAGGGCGCGAGCCACGGCGACGCGCTGACACTGGCCGCC
>JBGSSV010000059.1:0-9221 GCA_041736875.1 Chthoniobacterales bacterium
GTCCGCGTCCGCCGCCGACCCCCGCGCGGTCTGGGAAAAAATCGTCGCAAAGATTTCGCAGCAGCATGCCATCAGCAGCGTGTGGCTCGACGAAGCCGGCGAGGTTTGCGAGGAGGCAGGAACACTCCGGGTTGTTTTCCCGGTCAATCAGGCCCGGCAGATGCGCACGCCCTCGGCTGTCGAGCAGGGCGCGCTGATCGAGAAGTTCTGGCACGAGATGACCGGGCGCAAGGTGGTGTTCACCGCGGAGGCCACGGCCCCGGTCGCGGCGGCGGCGCCCCGGCCGGCGGCGGATACGCCGACGACGAATGATTTTGCCAACGACCCCGGGATTGAGGCGGCGATCGAGCTCTTCAGCGCGACGCTCGAACCGGAGGCGGTCAAAAATTTATGAACATCCAAAAAATGATGAAGGAGGCGCAGAAGATGCAGGAGCGCCTGGCCCAAGCTCAGAACGATCTGTCCGACCAGAGCATCGGCGTCTCGTCCGGCGGGGGCAAAGTCAACGTGACCGTGACGGGCGCCGGCGACATCACCGCGATCAAAATCGCCCCCGAGGTGGTTGATCCGGAGGATCTCGAGATGCTCGAGGATCTGGTTCTCTCGGCGGTGCGCGAGGCCCAGGACGCCGCGCGCAAGTTGCAGGCTGACACCATGGGCAAGGTGACCGGCGGCCTCGGAGGCCTGCCGGGGATGCCGTTCTGATTTTCTGCTGACGGCGGAGAAGACCGCTCAGGACTTGCGCACCGCCGCCTGCACGATCTTGGTGAAGCTCCGGGCGTCGAGGCTCGCGCCGCCGACGAGGGCGCCGTCGATGTCCGGCTGGTGGAGCAACTCCTTGGCGTTGTCCGGCTTGACGCTGCCGCCGTATTGAATGCGGACCTTGGCCGCGGTGGCGGCGTCGAAAAGTTCGGTCAACGTCTGGCGAATGAAAGCATGGGCTTCCTGAGCCTGCTCGGGGCTGGCCGTGCGGCCGGTGCCGATGGCCCAGACGGGTTCGTAGGCGAGGACCGTGTCGAGCATCTGCTCGGTGTCGAGTCCCGCGAGGCTGCCCTTGAGTTGGCGGGCCAGCACTTCGTGGTGATGGCCCGCGTCGCGCTCGGCCAGGGTCTCGCCGATGCAGAGGATCGGGCGCAGGCTGGCCGCGTGGGCCGCCTTGACCTTCTTGTTCACGAGTTCATCGGTTTCGCCGAAAATGGTCCGCCGCTCGCTGTGTCCGAGGACGACATAGCGGGTGAAAAACTCCCGCAGCATGGCCGCGCTGATTTCCCCGGTGTAGGCCCCCGAGGCCTCATGCCACATGTTCTGCGCCCCCAAGGTCACACTGGGAATCTCGGAAAGAATCTCGGACAGGCGGGGCAGGGAAGTGAACGGTGGAACGATGACGATTTCCGCGCCCTCGAATTTTTTCAGTTCGAGCATGAGGTCCTCCATGAAGGAGGCGGCCTCGCTCGAGGTCATGTTCATTTTCCAGTTCGCCGCGATGATTTTTTTGCGCATAAACCTCGTATCATGCGTTCCCGGCGGACGCCTGACAAGCGCCGGTCTTAAATCGCGCCCAAAAGTGGCTGAATCGCCTGCACCGAAGGCCAGAACAGAGGGTGCCGACTGGAGCGGCCCAACTCGGCCAACAGGACGTCGGCGGTTTTTTCCCGCCCGGCCGGCAGCATCTGGGCCACGGCAGCCGTCCCGGGGGCTTTGAAATCGAGGAGATAAAAGTCCCCGACTTCATCCCTTCGCACGCTGCCCTCGGCGTCGCCGAAGTCGAAGCGGACAGAGGCAATCGAGGCCGTCTCCTCGGGTTCCGGGTGGAAGTTGAAGCGGATCGCCCCGCCATCTTCGCGGCGAAAGCAGGTCTCACTCGCTCCCTGCTCGAGGCGCCAGCGCAGCCGGCTGGCTAGCCAGCCCAGAAACTCCAACGCGGCAATGCGGTCCGCCGGACCATGATGAATCGTCACCTCGCGCAGTTGACCGAGGCGTCGCCCGGCGGCCGGCGTGTCGAAGAGCTGGGCCACGGCGTAGCGCAGGTTGAAAAGCCGCGTCCAGGTGAGGTCGCAGACCGCGGAGCGTCCGCGGGTCAGGGTCGCGATCTCCTGCAGCCGCCGGAACTCTTCCTGCGGTTGGCTCCACGCACGGCTGTCCACGATGAGACGGTCCACCCAGTTCCAGAGCTGCGGACTGGGCCGTGCCTGCAGGTTGCCCTGCCACCAGAGGTAAAGCGGCAGATCGGAGTCGAGGTGGGAGAAAACGATGTTAGGCAGCCGCCCGGTGCAAGGTCCGTCGAGTTGGAAGGTGATCTGCTCGGAGCAAATTTCGCTCTGCCCGGCACTGCGCAGATGGCAGTGCGCGGTGATCCAGGCCCGCACCCCGGAGTCCTCCGCGCCCGGGTTGCCCTGCACGAGGAGGGCGCGGAAGGCGTGGTTGGCCGCGATCTCGGCGAGCAAGGGCGTGTTCGTCACGATCGCGTCGGGCGCCTCGCTGTAGATCACGAGGTTGACGAGCGACGCGCGGACCTTTCCGGCCTCGGATTGCTCCCAGAGACGGCCGAGTTCACGGTCAATCTGCCCGATTTCCACGGGCAGGCCGGGTGCTAGGACGGGGGCCGCGTTCACGGGGTCAGAGGCGCCGCCAGGCCGCACCGTCCTGCGCGAGCAACTCGTCAGCCTCGCGCGGTCCCCACGATCCGGCCGGATAAAAATCGAGACGCGGTGCCGCGCCATCCTCCCAAGCCGCGCGGATGCCATCGACAAACTCCCACGCCCTCTCGACCTCGTCGCGCCGGGCGAAGAGCGTGGCGTCGCCGCTCATCGCGTCGAGCAGCAGCCGCTCGTAGGCCTCGGGCGTGGCCTTGCCGAACGACGTGCCGTAATGGAAATCCATTTTGACCGGCTCAATCTGGAGCAATGCGCCGGGCATCTTCGCGGCCATGCGGAACGAGATGCCCTCGTCCGGTTGGATGCGGATGACCAGGGCGTTGGCGTCCTGCAACTGGCTTTCGCGGTTGAAGAGCACCGGGGGCGTGCCGCGGAATTGGATGGCGATCTCCGTGCCGGATTTCGGCAGGCGCTTGCCCACGCGGACGAAAAACGGAACACCGGCCCAGCGCCAGTTGTCGATGTGCAAACGCAGGGCGACATAGGTCTCGGTCATGGACTCCGGGGCCACCCCCGGTTCGGCCCGGTAAGCCGGAACCTCGCGGCCGTTGATGAACCCGGCGGCGTATTGCGCGCGGATGACATTGGCGGCGACCGCGGGTCCGGTCAGCGGCCGCAGGGCGCGGAGGACTTTGACCTTTTCATCACGCACCGCATCAGCCCCGAGGTCGGAGGGCGGCTCCATCGCGGTGAGGCAGAGCAGTTGGAGGAGGTGGTTTTGCACCATGTCGCGCAGCGCCCCGGAGGTTTCGTAATACCCGGCGCGCGCCTCGACCCCGAGGGGCTCGCTCGCGGTGATCTGCACGCTCTCGACATAGCGATGGTTCCAGAGGGCCTCGAAGACGGTGTTGGCGAAACGCAGGACGAGGAGATTCTGCGCGGTCTCCTTCCCGAGGTAGTGGTCGATGCGGAACGTCTCGCGCTCGGGAAAGGCTGCCGCCACGGCGGTGTTGAGGCGCTCGGCGCTCGGCAGGTCCGTGCCAAAGGGTTTCTCCACGATGAGGCGCGACCACGCTCCGGCCGCCGCCTGGCTCAGTCCGCTGGCCCGCAGGTTCTCCAGAATGACATCAAACTCGGTCGGCGACGAAGCGAGGTAAAAGAGCCGGTTGCCCCGCGTGCCGAGGGCGGTGTCGAGCCGCTCCAGCTCCCGGGCCAGCGACTCGTAGCCTGCGGCTTCGTCGAAGCTCGACCGATGATAGAAAATGTTCGCGGCAAACCGGCGCCAGAGCTCGTCGTTGACCGCGCGGCGCGAATACTTGCGCACTGCCTCGCCCAGCTCGTCCCGGAATCCCTCGCTCGTCTTGTCGCGGCGGGCGAAGCAGACCACGGCCAGCGACGAGGGCAGGTTGCCGTCGGCCGCCAGATTGTAGAGCGCGGGGATGAGCTTGCGCCGGGTCAAATCCCCCGTTGCCCCGAAGATGACCAGCGTGCACGGGTCGGGCACGGCGCGGTTGACCAGATCGGTGCGCAGCGGGTTGACGGAAACAGCCGAGGATTCGCTCATGAATCAGGGTGGCTTGCGGTCAGGCCGCGTCCCGCTCGAATGAGCGGGCCAGCGTGATGGCGCCGGACGACCGGTTGAGGATGTAGAGGTGGACGCACGGGGCTCCGTGACGCAGGAGTTCGCGCATCTGATGGTAGGCCCAGGTGACGCCGACCGCCTCGGAGGCGCGGGCATCGTCCTCCACCACCTGCAACTGCTCGACCAGGGCCCGCGGCAAGGACGACCCGCACATCGGACCGAAACGCCGGATTTGCGCCAGCGAGAGCGCCGGCAACAGCCCCGGCACGATCGGCAGGTTGATCCCCCGCGCCCGGCAGGCGTCGAGGAATTTGTAGTAATGGTCGTTGTCGAAAAACAGCTGCGTGGTCAGGAACGACGCGCCGGCGTCGGCCTTGATCTTGAGGTGCGCCAGATCGGCCTCCATCGAGTCCGCCTCGGGATGCTTCTCCGGATAGGCTCCGGCCCCGAGGCACATGTCGGGGAAATTTTCCCGGATCAGCGCGATGAGGTCACTGGCGTAGCTGAGTCCGTCCGGGCACGCGACAAACTCCGTCTCCCCCTTCGGCGGATCACCCCGCAGGGCCATGATGTTGCGCACGCCATCCGCGTGGTAGGTCCCGACAATTTCGAGCAACTCCGCCCGGGTCGAGCCGACGCAGGTGAGGTGGGGCATGACCAGCCAGCCGAAGTCTTCGCGGAGCATTTTCGCGTATTTGAACGTGCGCTCGCGCGTCGTCCCGCCCGCGCCGTAAGTGATGGAGACAAAATCGGGACGATACGGACGCAGCGATTCCGCCGTCCGCAGCAACTGCTCCCCGCCCTCGTCATTCTTGGGTGGAAAGAACTCGACGGAGAGAAGGGGTTTTCCCGAGGCGAGAAGCTCGGTGATTGGCTGGTCGGTTCGCATGGGCAAAGGGCTGGTATCCTGCACTTCCCGTCGCCCCGGCCCAAGGAAAATTGCGTTGCCAAGGAATGGATGGCGGCGGGATGCTCGCGGCTTGATGAGTCATGCGCCCGAGCGAGAAACCACGATTTGGCCGGCCCCGGGAGTTCTGGCGGTCAGCGTGGCGATTCTCCTCGCCGGCTATGCGATCCTGATCTGGCGCGGTCCGGCCCCGGCGGGCGAGGTGCAGGTGTTTCTGGCTCCGGAGCCCGCGGCGCCGGTGCAGCCCTGATGAGTGTTCCGGTCGAGACACAGCAACTCCGGCGGCTTTTCGGCGCGCGGGTGGCGCTCGAGGACGTGAGTTTCGCGGTGGGCGAGGGGGAAATTTTCGGTTTACTCGGCCCCAATGGCGGGGGAAAAACGACTCTCTTCCGCATCCTTTCCACCCTCCTCGCTCCGAGTGGCGGCACGGCGGCGGTGTGCGGGCATGATGTGCGCACGGAGGCACCGTCGGTGCGTCAGAGTTTGGGCGTGGTCTTCCAATCGCCGAGCCTTGATCCGCAATTGACCGTGGCGGAGAACCTGCGCTACGGGGGCAATCTTTACGGATTGCGCGGGGCGGAACTCGAGGAGCGTGCGCGGGAATTGGCGGTGGCGCTGCGGGTCGACGACCGCATGAACGAGCGGGTCAAGGCGCTGTCCGGCGGTTTGCAGCGGCGGGTCGAAATCGCCAAGAGCCTGTTGCCGCGGCCGCGTGTTCTTTTGCTCGACGAGCCCTCGACCGGGCTGGATCCCGTGGCGCGGGTGGATCTGTGGAGTATTCTGGAGGAGTTGCGCGGCAGGTTCGGCATGACCGTGGTGCTGACCACGCATTTGATGGACGAGGCGGAGCGCTGCGACCGGGTGGCCATTTTGCACCGCGGGCAACTGCTGGCCTGCGACACGCCATCCGCTTTGTGCGCGACGATCGGCACGGATGTGCTCACCCTGACAGGGCGCGAGCCGGATCGCATGGCGGAGGAATTGCAGGCGAAATTCGGCTGGACCGTGGTGGTGCATGACGGCTCGGTGCGGGTGGAAATTCCGCGGGCACACGAGCAGGTGGCCCGCTTGGTCGAGGCGCTGCCCGGGCAGGTGCTGTCGGTCACGGCGGGCCGGCCGACGCTCGAGGATGTGTTTGTGCGCATGACCGGGGAACGTTTGTGCGGCCCCTTTTTCGAGGAGGGGAAGGCGTGATGAAAAATCAACCGCGCCAGCCCGGCCGCACGTTCCTCTGGCTGCCGGCCCTCGCGCTCTGGCGGCGCGAGGTTGTGCGGTTCCTCCGTCAGCGCAATCGCGTCGTCGGGGCGCTGGCCACGCCGCTGGTTTTCTGGCTGCTTATCGGCTCGGGCGCGGGCCCGGGGTTTCGCCTGCCCGGGCAGCCGGAGGATTTGACCTATCTGGCGTATTTTTTTCCCGGCACGGTCATGCTCATCCTGCTTTTCACCGCGATTTTTTCGACCATTTCGATCATCGAGGACCGGCGGGAAGGATTCTTGCAGGGCGTGCTGGTCGCGCCGGTCGCGCCCGAGGCCATCGTGTTGGGAAAATTTCTCGGCGGCATGACGCTGGCGGCTGGGCAGGCGCTGCTTTTTTGTCTGGCCGCTCCGCTGATCGGTTTGCCGCTGGACACCGCGGTGCTGGCGCGTTTGATTCCTGCGCTGCTGGTGGTCGGCTTCGGTTTGGTCGGGCTTGGGTTTCTCCTCGCGTGGCCGCTTGAATCGACCCAGGGGTTTCACGCGATCATGAATATTTTTCTCATGCCGCTCTGGTTGCTTTCCGGCGCGATTTTCCCCGCGGCAGCCGATTCGTGGGTGCGTTACGTGGTCATGGTCAATCCGCTGGCTTACGGCACGGCGGCGGTGCGGCGCGCCTTCCATGGCGATGCGGCGGCCTTCGGTTCGTTGCCCTCCTATGCTGCGGCGCTGGGGGTGACGGCGGTTTTTGCCCTGCTGATGTTCGCGCTTTCCGTCTGGATGGTCCGGCGGCGGCGGGGGGAGTCCTGAGCGATGCGCGCCTCGATCAAAGCAACGGCGCTGCAGGCCCTCGTGGCCTTGGCCGTCGTGGCCGCACTCATCTGGTTGGCGCAATCGGCCCCGTTCCTCGGCGCGGTCGAGGAAACCGAGCACGTCGTCGAGCAATGGGGCGCGCTCAGCGTGCTCGTCTATCCGTTGCTCGTCATGCTCGCCACCGTGCTCTTCCTGCCCGGCGGTATCCTCAGCCTTGGCGGTGGATTCTTCTTCGGCCTGTGGTGGGGCACGCTGTTGGTTCTCGTGGGCAATCTGCTCGGGGCGGCCGTGGCGTTTTTTGTCGGGCGCAAACTCGGACGGCGGTTCGTGCGGAAAAAGATTCTCCGCGACCCGCGCTGGGCCGCGCTCGACGGGGCCATCGCGCGGCACGGGCCGCGGATCATTTTTTTCAGCCAGCTCAACCCGCTTTTTCCCACGAGCCTCTTCAATTACCTCTACGGTTTGACCAAGGTGCGGTTCTGGACCTGCCTCAAATGGGTGGCGCTCGGACGGCTCCCCGGGGTCTTTCTTTACTGCTATCTGGGCACGCTCGGTCAGTTGGGCATCCGGATCATGCGCGGCGAATCGGAGCCCGGTCCGACCGAGTATTTTCTCTGGGGCGGTGGGTTGGTCCTGACGGTGGGTGTCGCGGCCGTGCTCGGCCATACGGCCAGCAAGGTGATCGAAGAATACCGCCGCCTGGCCCCCCCGGCGGAGGAGGAGGACGATTGAAGGGGTTGTTGATGGCGGCGGCTTGGGCTAGGTTCCGCGGCCTGATGGTCCGCCTGTCCATTTTGATCCTGTTCGCGGCTGACGCCGGTCTTTCGCAATGACTGGTGTGTCTTGCCGGCGGGCGGCCGCATGTTGGCTGGTCTTGGTCATGCTCCTCGGCGGGTTCGTGGAGGCGCAGGCGCAGGCATCGTGGAAAATCCAGCGACTGAACGGCCGGGACTACCTGCCGGTCGCGCAGATCGCCACGTTTTACCGCATGAAGGTGCTGCCGCGGGGCGATCGCGGGGTGACGCTGGCTTCGGAAACGCGGCGGATGGATTTCGCCAAGGGATCGCGGGAAGCGCGCATTGACGGGGTCAAGCACTGGCTCTCATTCCCCGCCTTTTACTTCGCCGGGCAGTTCTATGTCTCGCGGATGGACCTCTCCAAGACGATCGATCCGCTGATGCGGCCGCAAAAAATTCCCGGGCTCAAGCCGGTCCATACCGTGGTTCTCGACCCGGGACACGGGGCGCACGATCGCGGCGCGGTCAACCGCCTGGGATCGGAGAAAAATTACAACCTCGATCTCACCCGGCGCATCCGCACCTACCTGCAGAAGGCCGGGCTGCGGGTGGTCATCACGCGCAGTCGGGACGAGTTCATCCCGCTGGAGCAGCGCCCGGCGCGGGCCAACAAGATCGGCGACGGGACGGTCTTTGTCAGCGTGCATTGCAACGCGGCCGGCACGACCAGCTCGCTGGCCACGGGATTTGAGGTCTTCACCCTGACCCCGCGCGGGGCGCCGAACAGCGACGAGCCCTACGCCACGCGGCGCAGTTTCGCCGCGGCCCGGGGGCACCGTGCCGACTACGCGAGCCTCGCGCTCGGCACGTCGATTTACCACGCGATGCTCGGACGCGTGCCCATGTTCGATCGCGGGGCCAAGCGGGCGAGGTTTGCCGTGCTGCGTCACTCCGACGTGCCGGCGGTTCTCATCGAGTGCGGATTCATGACCAATCCCAATGATTCGCGCAAGCTGCACAGCGTCGAATGGCGCGAGCGGTTGGCCGAGTCCGTGGCCATGGGCATCATCGAATACGTCGGGATCACCAAGTCGGGCGACCGCCCGAAGCTGCTCGCGCAATACCGGGCGGAAGAGCAGGCGCGCATCGCGGGGACGGAGTTTGATTACCAGCCGCTGGCCGGCATCGGTCGCTCGGTGCGCAGCCGGTGGACCTTCGCTCCGGGCTGGCGCGGATTGCTCGTCGCGCCGCTCGGCGAGGAGATGCCGTCGTTCCGTCTGGAATACGAGCCGCCCGGGATCGTGCAGCTCGAAATCTGGGCCGCCGCGGGCGAGGACGCGCGGGCCAGTTCGCCCCAAGGGGCGGCGGAGACGGAGACGCTGCTCGAATGGCCCG
>JBGSSV010000087.1:0-26244 GCA_041736875.1 Chthoniobacterales bacterium
GAGGCGGTAGCGGGTCAGCGCATCCGGCGCGGTGAAACGCGCGGTGACGCGGCCATCCGCGCCGGTCACGAGCGAGGGCAGCCAGCAGGCGGTGCCGGGAAAATTCTCGCGCAAGGCCACCGGACCGCCGTCTCCCCCGCCGCCGATGAGGTAGCCCTTGTTGGCGAACTGCAGGTCTTCGGGATCCTCGGGCAGAAGCTGCTCGAGATTCAATCCCGTGAGCACGCGATTGGCCGCAGGGGCAAGGAAAACGTCCGCCGGCTCGGGCCGGGTGAAGCCGGTCAGGGCCAGCACGCCGTCATCGACCGCGTAAAACGTCACGCCGGCCCCGGATACCGGCTGCCCGCGGTCGTCGCTCACCGTGATGGTCGTGGCGATTTCCTCGCCGGGTTGCACGGACGGCTTGGCCGTTTCGATCGCGACGCCGAGATGGGCCGAGGGCTGTTCGACCGAAAGCAGACACGCACCGAAGCGGAACTCGGGCATGGGGAATTTGCGCGGGCTGGCGTCGGCCCCGCGCAGCAGCACGAGCGAGACATGCACGTCCGGCGCGTCCGCCTCGCCCAGCGGCACCTCGATGACCGGAGCATTGCCGGTCAGCGGAACGCGCAGGTCGCGCAGGATCTGGTCGCCGCGCACGATGCTGACAAAGGCCTCTCCGGCGATCGGGGTCTGCACGAGGATGCGGGCTGTTTCGCCGGGCCGGTAGGATTCCTTGTCCGGCACGAGCCTGATCTCGTAGGGGCTGCTGTAGTCCCAGACGGTTTCGCCGGGGCCATCCACGTAGAAGGACGATTCGGTGACGACTTCGCGGCCGTCCGCATCGCGCGCCGTCACGCGCACGACGTGGTGCCCGAGACCGGTGGTCTTGTAGCGCAGGCTGGCTGCGTCGCCCGCGGACCAGCCCTCCTTGGTCTCGACCGGTGTGAGGGTGAGCGCGTTCTGCACCCGGGTGGGTTCTTCGATGGTTTCGCGGCGGAAGGTCATGGCCCCGCCCGCGCCTTGCACGCGCACCACGTTGTTGCGGGAGCGCAGGATGGTCACGATGACATCAACCGGTTCCTCCAGCGGCCGGCCGTCGGGCCGCACCGCGATGAATTGCAACGGAACCTCTTCGCCCAGACGAATGACTTGCTCCTGCGGACGGGCCACGCCGAGGTAAAAGGCCGAAGCCTCTCGCGTGAACTCCGCCGTGGCCGAGACGGTCTGCTGGTTGAGGTCGGTCACCTCGGCGGTCAGCACCCCGCGGAAGGGCGACAACTCGGGCGTGGGCAGGACCGGCTCGATGGCCAGTGGTTCTCCCGCCTTGATGCTTCCCTCGCCCCGCAGGGTCAAGGGCCGTGCTTCTTCCTCCTCGTCGCCGATGAATTGGAAGCGATCAAAGCCGGGCGGACGGAATGCTTCGCGGAAGTAGCGCAGGGTCCATCGCACCTCGGCGCCGGTCAGGCCGCCGCCGAAAAAATAACGTCCGTCCACCAGCGCCCGCGGCCCCGAAGCCCCTGCGGCCATCTCCTCCGGAATGTCCAGACTGACTTCGAAGGCGTCGGGTTGGTATTCGGCGAGAAGGAACGAGGCGCTGGTCGAGAAGTCTCCCTCGCTGGCGGCCAAGCGCAGGGTGTAGTTACCGAGCGGCGAGACCGGCATCGCCACGTCGGCGTCGAAGGCGCCCTGGCCGTCGGTTCTGACGCTCTGGCGCGAAACCTCATTATACTCCGGGTTGAGCAGGATGAGGTTGAATTCCTTCTCCGGCGCAAAGGCCAGACCCTGCTCCTCGAGGCGGCGGACCAGGCCCTTGACGTGCGCGGTTTCACCCGGCTGGTAAAGAGGACGGTCGGTGAACATGAGGGCGCGAATCTCCTCCGCCCCGCCGGAACCGGCCGCCCAGCTGGACGCATACCAGTCGCCCATCCGCAGCGTCTCCGCCTCCGGTCCCATCGGGAGCACGGAAACGTCGTCACCCGCTTGCACGACAAGCCAGGCGGGCGTTTCCTCGTAGTTCAGCGTCGCGTTGCCCTTCGCATCGGTCGGGCCGCTGGCCACCGGCTTGAACTCCGCGTCCAACATCTGTGCGCCGGCGCTCGGCACCGCCTTCGCCGAGGCGGTGGAAAAGACATGCGCACGCACCGACGGTCCCGCCTTTTGCCAGAGAATCCCCAAATCGGTCAGCTGGACGAGAGCCTGGGCCGCGGGAGTCTTTCCCTCCACGCCCGGCAAAGGCTGGCCCTGGATTTCGAGCAGAATGATCCCGGCTTTTTTTCCGCCGAGCAATTTGGTCCAGTCCAGTTCGGTTGTCTGTTTTCGGTCCACCGCCGGATCCGGCAGCACGATCGTCTCGTCGCAGAGCACGCGTCCGCTCAGACCTTCGGTGGGAATGGGCTCTTCCTCATCATATTTCCAGGCATTGGTCCGGAAGGCGGACAGCGCGGGCGCGGCCTGCCCGGGCGGCAGGAGGGTGGCCTTGATGCGGAGCGAGGCGAGATTGACCGAGCGGACGGGTAGTTGGCGGCGGCCGCCGAGGATTTGCGCCGTGGTCAGCTCGGGCAGATACAGCCGCGGGGCGACCGGACCGAAACGAATGGTCCGCTCCCGCGGTCCGTCGAAGGGCTGTCCGAGCGAGGAATAGACGCCGTTGCCCACGCTCAGGGTGTAGTCCTCGCCCAGCTTGAATTGGCCGCGCGCCACCACGCTGCCGTAGTCGACCTCCCAAGTCAGACCGGGCGGCTCAGGCGAGATTTGGAAAAATTCCGCCGCATTCTCCGCCGTGATGTCCGGCGCGAGCGCACTGCTGAACTCCAGATTAAGCGTCGTGCCGGAGTTGATGTAGTTGCCCGCCTCCATGGTCTTGAGGGTGAAGGGCTGCACCGTGCCGAGGACGACTTCGTAGGGTGCGGTCAGTTGGCCGGCCCCGTCCTTGGCCGGGAACTCGGCGGCCACCACCAACTTCCACCCCGGCGCAGCGGGCAGCGGGGTGGCCGGAGTGATGACGAGGCGGCTGGCCAGCAGGGCATCAGCTCCCTCGGCCCGGGCGGCCGGATCCCGCAGAAACTTCCAGCGCAGGTTCCAATCCTCCCCCTCGGACGGCACGCTGAAATAATCGTCGGCCCCGACCAGACGAACGTTGGCCGGAATCTTCCGGCCCGCGGCATCGACGAAATTGAAAAAGGCCGCGTCCGGCTCGACCGGGAGATTGAAGGCCAGCCGGACCTGAACTTCGGGCGAAACCTGCTCGTTGTCCCAGACCCCCGCTGACACCGCCGACACACCGAACGCCGGGCTGAAAAGCCGCGCAGCGAACTTTGCCGCCACCGGTTTTCCGTCCGCCGTCTTGAGCCCCTCGCGAAGCCCCACCTCCCACGCTGAGCCGAGCGGCACCGGACCCGTGGGCGAAAAAACCCCGCTGCGCGTGCTCAGCCACGTGAATCTGCCCTCCAGCGCCGGGGAAAAAATCACCGGAGCCACCGGCGCCGGGCCGAGGTTTTCGCGGTCCACCATCGGCGCCGGAAAACGAAACTCGAACGTCGAGCCCGGCTGGATCTCCCCCTCGGGCGGGAGCATCTGCACTGCGGCGGGTGGGGCGGATTGCAGCAGGCCGGGAGCGCAGCATGCCGCGGAGGCCAAGACGAGCAATCGGATCATTTTCATCATTCGCGCATACTAGAACCCGCCGGGGGCGTGGCGAGCAGATTGGCGCGACGCTTTTCCTCCGGCAGGTTTCTGCTAGAACGAGGCGGTTCCGCCGCATGAAAACCGCCCCGCCATCCCGCCCCCAGCCAACCCGCAGCGACTGGGCCGAGGTCCGCGGCTCGAAAATCCACGGGCGGGGCATGTTCGCCTCGAAGCTCATCCCGCGCGGCACCCGGATCATCGAATACACCGGCGAACGCATCACCAAAGCCGAGGGCTTCCGCCGCGATGAACTCCGCCAGCGCCGCGCCCGCCGCGGGGGCGACGGCTGCATCTACACCTTCGAAGTCAGCACCCGCGTGGACATCGACGGCCGCGTCCTCTGGAACACCGCCCGCTACATCAACCACTCCTGCCGCCCCAACTGCGAGTCCCAGATCGTCCGCGGCCGCGTCTGGATCGTCGCCCTCCGCGCCATCAAACCGGAGGAGGAACTGACCTACGATTACTACTACGACTTCGACCATTACCAGGACCACCCCTGCCGCTGCGGCGCGAAGGATTGCGCCGGCTACATCGTCAAAGCCCCCCAACGCTGGCGCGTGCGCCACGCGAAAGTCAAGGCGTCCAAGCTCCCCAAAAAATAGAGCGTTCTTGCGAGGGGTGTTGACCGATTCCAAGGACGAGTTCAATGCCAACATCCAGAGCCTGAAGTCGTTTTTTCAGGAGTTGCTGAGGCCGTTTGATCTCGAGCACGATCCATGAAGCGCCGAACGATGATTCGTTGGTTGTCGATCGCGCCTCTTCCTGCGCCTGGACTGCGGCGTTGGCTGAACCCCAAGTCACAGGGGGGTGGTCTCCACCCATTCCTTCGCATACGGTTGCGGAACGGATGCCGCCACAAATCCGTGATGGAGACAATGTAGATCAATCTCCCCTCAGCTACGCGACCATCCAAATTGATCCGATTTCCGGGTCACCAATAACCTGCCGACCATGAAGATCAGAACAAGCAACAACCGCATACCTTCCATCTCAACGCTCGCCGCAGGTTTTTCCTGCTCCAGCTGTTCTTTACTGCACACCCAAGCCGCTCCCGAGGCGGTGCAACCCAATGTCTTGATCATGGTGGCTGACGACATGGGGTATGCCGATCTGGGAGTGCAAGGGTGCACCGATATCCCGACGCCGAATCTTGATTCAATCGCCAACAACGGCGTGCGTTTTACCAGTGGCTACGTTAGTGCGCCGGTTTGCAGCCCCAGTCGGGCGGGACTCATGACTGGACGCTACCAGACGCGTTTCGGCCATGAACTGAACCACCCGCTGGCGGACAGGGCGCCCGCCGGCATGCCGGGGGATCAGAAAACCGCTGCCGACTGGATGAAGCGGGCGGGCTATGCCACCGGCCATATCGGAAAATGGCACCTCGGGAATCCCAAGCTGCCACACTTCAGCCCGACCGCCCGGGGCTTCGACGAATCGGTCTGGTTCCCCGGCCAAGGAAAGCTCCCCGTGCTGACTCCCCATCGAAACGGCCAACCCGAAACGGCGAATGATCGCTTTGTCGATGAGGCCATGGCCCGCGAGGCCGCCGCGTTTGTCGATCGGCACGCCGCTCAACCGTGGTTTCTTTACGTGGCCTTTCTCACTCCTCATGAACCCCTCGACGTGCCGGTTGAGGCGGAGGCCAAGTTCAGCCACATCACCGATCCCGCACGCCGCAAATGTGCCACCATGATTTCGCTGATGGACCACAGCGTCGGTCAAATTTTGCAGGCACTGCGCGACTCCGGCCAGGAAGATCGCACGATTGTCGTCTTCCACAGCGACAATGGTGCGCCTCCCAAAAACGGCTCGCGCAATACTCCCTTGCGCGGCACCAAGGGGTCGACTTGGGAAGGCGGAATACGCATCCCGTTTGTCATGCAATGGAAGGGCACGATCCCTGCCGGGCAGGTCGTCGATGCGCCGGTCATCTCGCTTGACCTGCTGCGCACCGCGCTGGCGGCGGCCCGCGTCGATGTGCCGGACGAGAGCGCGATCGATGGAGCCGATCTTCTCCCCTTCCTGACCGGGAAGACCCAGAAGCCCCCGCACGACGCTTTGTTCTGGCGCTACGGGTCACAAATGGCCGTGCGTGCAGGCGATTGGAAACTAACCAAGGCAATCGATAGGAGTGAGCGCCCGCCGGCCCTGAAGACCGGCTTGTATCAGGTCGCCAAAGATGCCGGTGAGCAAAATGACCTGGCCGCGGAGCACCCGGAAAAACTTCGGGAACTACAAAATCTCTGGGATGATTGGAATAAGGAAAATGTGGAGCCACTCTGGAGCGACAAGCCGGATGACAAACAGCCCAACAAGGGCCCCCAAGCGGGGTCATGACCGACTCCTTAAGGTTCCCGCTCTTTGTTCAGACCTCGAACATTGCTCTGAGCTTGCTGAGGATGCCCTCGCGGTAGTCCTCCTTCCGCACTCTCAATCCAGCATCGGAGGCATGCGCCATGGCCCCCTCGTTCTGGATCTTCCGCGCGGCCAGGAGTTCGCTCAGTCGTTCCAGAAGTTCAGGGTGGTGGTTGAGGAATGGGGCGATGGTCGACTTGTCGATCTTGACGGCCAGCAGATCTTCGAGCGCCAGGATCGTGGCCGAGCAATTTTCGCCGGTGAGGACGGAGCTTTCTCCGATGCAGGCACCGGGCTCAAGGATGGATACCGGGGTCGGAAGGCCGCCGGAGTCGACCCAAACCTGCGCCCGGCCGGTGACGAGCACATACATGGGCCCGGTCGGCGCCCCTTGGCGGATGACGCGTTCGTCCTTTCCGAAACGAACGATCCGCACAGCTTCGGCCAATTTTTCGATCTGGTGGGCTGAGAGGCACGAGGCAAAGACGGTGCCGCTCAGAGCATCCCGGATGCGTTGCCGGTCTTCCACCACCGGTTCCGGCGGCGGGAGCGACAGTTCGTGCTGGATGGGAAAAGGGATGCTGATGCCGTGGCGCTTGAGCGAATACCACAGCACGGTGCGAATGTGGCTGTGCGCGGTATTGTAATCGCCGTGGTCGCCGAGCCAGAACCTTAGCTGGTAGGTGATGCTCCAGTCGCCGAACTCGGTGAGAAAGACTGACGGTGCCGGATCACGCAGCACGAGCGGACAATCGAGGGCCGCCTCGCAAAGGACCGTCTGCACCAAGGTGGGCGGCGAGTCGTAATCCAGGCCGATGTCGATCCGCATGGCGTGGACGCTGGTCGGGTAGTCGTAATTCACCACCGTTTGCTTGGTGATATTGCTGTTGGGGATGTCGAGACAGACCTCGTCGTTGGTGCGAAGGCGGGTGGAGCGCCAGTTGATCTCGATGATTTTCGCGTGATGCCCGTCAACCAGCAGCCAGTCGCCGGCCTTGAACTGCCCGCCAAAGTAGATGGCAAACCCGCTGAAGATGTTTCCCAACGTATCCTGCAAGGCGAGGCCGAGCACGATGCCGACGATGCCGGCACCCGCCAGGAGACCGGTCACCTGCACTTCGTAAACCGAATCCAGCAACACAATGATCGCCGCCACGGTCACCGCGATGGAGATGAACTGGCTGAGAAACTTCGGAACCTGCGCGTTCGATTCCGTGAGAAAACGCTCGTGGAAGTAATGCCGGATAAAGCGGAGGACGACGAGCAGGCCGGTGATGACGACGAAGGGGAGAAAAACTTTCGACTCACTCTGGCCGAGATTGATGCCGGGAAACCGGGTCGGCAGAAAAGCGGCCACGGCAATGCAAAAGAAAAGGTAGGCCCACCCGAGGGGCAGGCCGTAGCGGCGCTTGAGCCAGCGACCGCCGAGGAGCAGGATCGCATAAATCAGCACCACCGCCCCCAGATACAGCACCGTCAGATCCATGTATCGGAGGCCCGCCTCGAAAAAACCGGGTTTGGCGGCTGCCTGCGCGATCAATGTCTGCATTCGCGTGACAATTACCTCAATCAAGACCGGAGGCGCAAGGACTCCAACCGCGGCGATCTTCGCCAAAGCGCGCCAGCCCGGGGTGAGGACGCCGTGCAGCCATAGGTGTCAGTCCTGACCGCTTGCCATTTGCTCTGGGACCAGCGAGGCGGAGGCCGAGGTGGCTCGGGCGGGGCGCTCGTCTGTTCCGAAATGAAATTCCACGCCAACAAGCGTTTGGTCTCGAGGGTGCGTCAAGTTTGGGCTATCGCGGTCAGGGCGGGCCCAAAAGCTTTTCGACGGCTTTCTCCAAGCGTCCCCGCGGGGTTGCATCCACGAGTTTTCCCTCGCGGTCGAGGAGCCACATGGTCGGGACGGACTGGATCTTGAAGCGTTTGGCCAGTTCGTTGTCCCAGCCTTTGCCGTCGAAGAATTGCGGCCAGTCCATCTTGTTTTTCTTGGTGAAGTTTTCCAGGGTGGCTTTGTCCTGATCGAGCGAGATACCCACGATGGTGAAGCCGCGCTCGCGGAGTTTTTCGTAGGTCGCGACGAGGTTGGGGACTTCCTCGACGCAGGGCTCGCACCACGTGGCCCAGAAGTCGACGAGCACGACCTGTCCGCGCAGGTCGGCGAGGTTGACTTTACGGCCGTCGATGGCGGTGAATTCGAGCTCAAGCGGCTTCTCTCGCAGGTCGAGGAGTTCGAGGGAAGTTTTGGCCGCGTCGGCCAGGTCGGGGTTCTTCGACTGCGCGGTCTGCCCGTAAAGCTCGCGCGCTCTGGCCAGATCGAAGACTTCCGCGGCCTGCCCCTCGGTGTAGACAAGAATTTCTTTGCGCGGGTCGTCCGGGAATTGGGCAAGGAATCCTTGGATTGCCGTGGTCAGCCCCCGCGCGCTGGCCTCGGTGCGGTCCGCTTCAAATTCCTGCGAGGTCAACTGCAGCAGGACGAGCGAGGCGTCGGCGCGGATGTTGGCCGGGGCGGCCTCGTCCCCCGCGATGGCCGCGAGTTCGGCCCGGTGTTTGTCCGCATCTGGCGGCCGGCCGTCGAGCACGGCCAGGGAGTTGTCGATTTGCAGCACGGCCATGAGGGCTTCCCACCGTTGTCCGCTCTGCGGGTAGTCCGCGAGGAACCGGGCGAATCTCTCCCGTTGGTCCTGCAATCTTTTGATCAGCACGGTGCGGCCTTCCTCCTTGTCCTCGGGGAGATCTTTGGCCAGGCCACCGGCATCCTTTTGCAGCGATTCCCACGCGGCCGAGTCGGAATCCTCGGCCCAGGCAGGTCCGGCCAGCAGGAAAAGCAGAAGGAAGGCAGCAAAGCGGGTCTTCATAGGTTGGCATCTTTGCCTTGCGAAGGGCTCGAGGCAAGCAGGGGACCGAGCAGGCGGTGGACCGCCGGCAGGACGGCCGCGGGACGGAGTTCGTCGAGGCGTCCCGCGGGGGCGCGCAGAATGCGGACGTGCTCGTGGGGCGGAGCCCAAAGGCCGGGCTCGGTCGGGCCGTAAAGCAGCAGGGACGGCGTGCCGCAGACAGCGGCAAGCTGGCTCACGCCCGTATCATGTCCAAGGTAAAGAATCGACGCGGAGAGTCGGGAGGCCAATTCCGTCAGGGGCAGATTCTCCCACCACAAGATGCGGCGGTCCTCCGCGAGATCGCGGAGCGTGGCCAGCGCGGCGGTGTCCGCCTCGCCGCCGATGACGGCGATGCGCAGCTCGGGGTCTGCTGAGAGCAGGTCGCCGATGACCGTGCGCCAATGGGTCACGCCCCAGTTTTTCGCCGCGCTCCCCGACCCGGGGTGGAGGGCCACGGTCGGGTGGGGGAGCGGTGCGGGAGGGAGGGTCAGCCGCGTCGAACGTCCGGCCAGTTCCAAACCAAGCTCGGCCAGCGGGGCGGCCAGTTGGTCAATTGCGTGGGAAGTCCCGGAGCACCGATGCGGTCCTTCGAGCAATTTTTCCACCCCGCAGGAGCGCACGTTCTCGGCAAAGGTCCCGTCGGGGTCGTAGAGGTAGCTGATGACGAGATCAAACGATCCGAAGTGGGTGCGCAGCGCCGGGTCGAGGACCGCACCGCGGGCAAAAAATCCGGCCAGCGGCCCGTATTCGATCGACTTGGAGCCGTCGGCCAGTCCCGCCGCGGCGGCCAGCGATGCAACCCCGGGGTAGGCCAGCAGTTCGACCCGCGAGGAGGGTTCCGCGGAGCGGAGCGACGCGATCACCGGGAGGGTGAGAAGAAAGTCGCCGAGGGCACCACCCCGGACAACCAGCGCGCGACGGAAGGTTTTTTCCGCCACTCAGTAGCCCTGCATGGAGGAGAGCTGACCGCCGAGGACGCCGGGTCCCTCCCATTTGGCCGGACGGTTCCACGGGATGGAACTCACGTTCGAGCGGGAACTTGGCGCGTTGCTGGTGGTTTCGCACCCGCTGAGGGCGGCGAGCAGAACCACGGCAAGAAGAGCAGCGAGCAGGCGGCTCATCGGCGAAAGTTTAGTTCGGCTGGGCCTGATAAATCACCCGGTCGCCCGGCATGACGGTCAGTCCGCGGGGCACCGTGCGCACGAGGATGTCCGCAATCGAGGTCGAGGGTTCGACCGAGGTCACGCGGACCTTGCCGAGGAACTGGTTGCCGCGCTGCACGAGCATCTCGGCGTTGGGCACGACACCCTGGCGGTCGCCCATGCTGAGAACGACGAAGTTCCAGGCTTGGTTGACGGCGAGAATGGTTCCGTTGAGGCCTTGGCGCATCTGGGTCTTCTGGCGGCCTTCCTCCTTGCGCTGCAACTCGGCTACCTGGGCGGTCAGGCCGGTGTTCTGGTCCTGCAACTGTGTGTTGACCGTGGTCAGCTCGGCAATCTGGGCCTCCAAGGCGGAGGCTTCGGGCGCCGGCGCGGCCGCGGCGGCGGTCGTTCCGGAGGCGGCCTGCTGTTCGAGTTCGGCAATTTTGGTGTCCTTGGCCTCGGCGTCGGTCTTGAGCGAGGCAATCTCAGCTTCTGCGGCCGTGGCTTTTTCCTGCGCAGCGGTGAGTTGGGTCTTGGTGTTGGTCAGCTCTGTCTGCGCCTCGCCGAGATTGGCGGTCAGGGTGTCCTTCTCGCTGCTCAGGGTGGTGATCTCCGCTTTCTTTGCTTCGATGTCTTTGTTGGCCGCAGCCAACTCCGAAGTCCTGGCGTCGAGGCTCGACTTGGTGTCGGTCAGTTCGGTGCGGGTGGCAACGAGGGTCTCACGGTTCAGGTAACCGAGAACGGCGGCGCCGAGTGAGAGGACGATGCAGAGGATCAGGAGGGGCTTGGTCATGGGGACAACGTTCAGCGCAGTGGGGAAGATGTATAAAGCATTCTGCGCACAGCGCACAAGACGTTTATGCGCGGCCCATTATTTGTGCTGGATTTCGTCGAAGCAGTTTGCGTGGCGGCGGTGGACCGCTACAATCAAGGCGGCGCCGGGGGCCGTGGAGGTCCGACTGACGAACCCCGCCAGGGCAGGAATGCAGCAACGGTAGTCTGCTTGTCCCTGCCGCGGTCCCCCGGTGTCCTTTGCTTGTCCGGACCGCGGACTTAAAAAGCTTGCGCCGCGCGCACGTTCGGGATGCCTTTACCTGCGCAGGCGCCGCCGGTGCGGTGCGGCAATTCCCGGCATGCCGGCCTTCCTCAAAATTTTCCTCTACTTGTTGGTTGCCCTCGGCCTCGGGGCGCTGGTGGCCCCGCCGATTTTTTGGGCGGGTCAGGCCATGGCCTCCTCGGGGCTTTCCGACTGGTTGGCCGGATTCCCTTTTCACCGCGTGCTCTCGCGCTGCATGCAGGTCAGCATGATCGTGCTGCTCTGGCCGACCTTGCGCTGGATCGGGCTGCGCCGCCGCTCGGAGCTGAATCTGCAGCGCAACCCGCTGGCGGCGACCGATGCGATCGCCGGGTTGGTTTTGTCCGCCGGCGTGGTCGCGGTCCTCGCCGTTATCTATGTTGTCTGCGGCCTCTTCGTGCTTCGTCCCGACGCCGAGTGGACCGGTTTGGGGCGCATCATTCCCACCGCGGTGGCGGTTTCGCTCGTCGAGGAGGCAATTTTCCGCGGCGTTATTCTGGGAATCTGTCTGTGGACGCTGCCGCGGATCGGCGCGATCGCGTTGACCTCGTTCCTTTTTGCCGTGGTGCATTTCCTCAAGCCGGCCAAGTCGGCCTTCGCGCCGGATGCGGTCCGGTGGTGGAGCGGGTTGGCCGAGGCGACGACCTTCGCGCCGGATCTGCCCGAGAGTTCGTTGCTTCTCTTCGGTCTGGGCAGCCTGTTCGTGGCCGGATGGATTCTCGGCAAGGCGGCGGTGCGGACGCGCTCGCTTTGGCTGCCCATCGGTCTGCACGCCGGTTGGGTGCTGGCCCAGCAGACGTCGAATCTTTTTCTCCGCCCGGCCCCAGCCGATGCCACGTCCATGTTGCCGTGGGTCGGTCCCAACGTGGTCAGCGGGGCCGTGCCGACCGGCCTGCTGCCGCTCGCGGCGCTTATCCTCACGGCGTTCCTCATCGATCTCTACTTGCGCTATGTTTTCCGTCCGCACGCCGGGAGAGATTCTTGAGGCCGCCCGGGGGTTGCTCTACCCGCCGCATTGTGCGGTCTGCGCCCGTCCGTTGCGCGCGCGCTCCGGGGTGCTGTGTTGGGCGTGCCGCCGGGAGTGTCCGCTGTTGACCGGGCCGCGCTGCGAGGTCTGCAGCCAGCCTTACGGCGGAGCGGTTACTTCGACCTTCCGCTGCATGAACTGCGGCGACCGCGAGCTGGCCTTCCAGTTCGCCACGGCAGCCTACCGCAGCCGGGGGCCGGTGCGTGAGTTGATCCACCAGTTCAAATACCAGCGGCGCTTGCATCTGCGTCATCAGTTGGCCCGCATGCTCTGTCGCAGTTTCCGTGACCCACGCCTGGCTCGCCTCGGGCTCGACGGCCTGGTTCCCGTCCCGCTGCATCCAGTCAAGCTGCGCGAGCGGGAGTTCAACCAGTCGGAGGTGCTGGCCGCGCTGGCCGGGCCGCGGCTGCGGGTGCCGGTCATGGATGTGTTGCGGCGGACCCGCTACACGCGGACCCAGACGAGTTTCCACCGCGAGGAGCGCTTCGACAATTTGGCCGGAGCCTTCGCCCTCCGGCCCGGGGCGGCGGTGGCGGGGCTCCATCTGGCCGTGGTCGACGACGTGCTGACGACCGGCTCCACTGCCGACGCCTGTGCCCGTGCCTTGTGCGGGGCCGGGGCTGCCGTCGTGGTTGTCATTACGGTGGCGCGCGGCTAGAAATGACTGATGGGAATTTTCCAAAAGCCCGCGCTCACCGCCCGGACGAAGGCGAAAAGCAGCATGCCCGAAGGCCTCTGGACGAAGTGTCCCGAGTGCGGCGAAGTCATCCACCAGATTGAATTGGCGCAAAACCTTCAGGTCTGCCCGAAGTGCCAGCACCACATGACCCTCGGCTCGGCCGAGCGGATCGAGAGCCTGGTTGATCCCGGCACCTTCAAGGAGATGGATGCGGGCATGCTCTCGATCGACTCGCTGCGCTTCCGCGGCGTGGCGACGTATGAGGAGCGGCTGGAGACTTATCGGAAAAAAACCGGCCTCAAGGACGCCGTCATCACGGGCGACGCCGTGATCTGCGGTCATGCCGCCGGCCTGGCCGTGATGGATTTCAATTTCATTGCCGCGACCATGGGGTCGGTCGTGGGGGAGAAGATCACCCGCATGATCGAGCGGGCGACGAAGAAAAAGCGCCCGGTTATCATCGTCTCCGCCTCGGGGGGCGCGCGGATGTATGAGGGCATGCTCAGCCTCATGCAGATGGCCAAGACCAGCGGGGCGTTGGCCCTCCACGCCGAGGCCAGGTTGCCCTACATTTCCGTCCTGACCAACCCGACCACCGCCGGGGTCATGGCCAGTTACGCCTCGCTCGGCGACATCATCATGGCCGAACCCAAATGCATGATCGGCTTCGCCGGGCCACGGGTCATCCGCGAAACGACGCACCAGGAGTTGCCCAAAGGATTCCAGACCGCCGAATTTCTCCAGGACCACGGCCTGGTCGACATGATCGTCCCCCGCGTCCGTCTGCGCCCGGTCCTCGGGGAGTTGCTCGGTTTCTTCGCCCGCGGAAAGTGAACTACCGCGAGGCGCTGGCCTGGCTTTACCGGACGCAGACCTTCGGCATCAAGCTGGGGCTTGAGAAGACGCACCTGCTCCTCGCCGCCCTCGGCCATCCGCACGAGCAACTCCGTTTTCTCCACGTCGCCGGGACCAATGGCAAGGGCAGCACCTGCGCCATGCTTGACGCCATCTTGCGCGCCGGCGGGGTGCGCAGCGGTCTCTACACCTCGCCGCATCTGCTGGATTTTCGCGAGCGCATCCAGCTTGATGGCGCTTTGATGCCCGAGGCGGCGGTGGCCGAGGGACTGACCAAGTTGAGGCAGGCATCCGCGGGTTGGGAGCACGCGCCGACCTTCTTCGAGTTGGCCACCGTGCTGGCCGCCTGGTGGTTCGCGCAGGAAAAGGCCGGAGTCGTCGTTTGGGAGACCGGCATGGGCGGTCGGCTCGATGCGACCAACGCGGTGCGTCCCCTCGTTTCGGTCATCACGCCGATCGGGCTTGATCATCGCGAATGGCTCGGGCCCGACCTCGCGACGATCGCCGGGGAGAAGGCCGGGATTTTCAAATCGGGCGTCCCCGCCGTGTCCGCACCTCAGGAGACCGAGGCGCGCTTGGTTCTCGAGCAAAAGGCGGCGCAGGTGGACGCGCCCTTGACGTTTGTCGCTGCGCCCTGCGCTGACCCGATCGGCCTCCCGGGCGAACATCAGCGCTGGAATGCCGCGCTGGCCTTGGCCGCGCTCGATGTGGCCGGCTTGCCTGTCGGAATGGCCGCCCGTCGGGCCGGGCTGATGGCGGTGCAATGGCCGGCGCGTTTCCAGCGGATTGCCGAGGGCTTGGTCCTCGATGGCGCCCACAACGAGGCGGCCGTGCGGGTGCTGGTCGCGACCTGGCGGGAGATTTTTGGTGCGGTCCGGGCACGGTTGGTCTTCGGCGCGATGAGGGACAAGGACGCGCGAGCCATTCTCTCCCTTCTCCGCACCATCGCCGACGAAATCTGGCTCGTGCCGGTGCGCAGTGAGCGGAGTTGCCCGTTGGAGGAATTGGAGGCCTTCGCGGTCGAGGCGGGTTTCCGCACAGTCCACCGCGGGGAGGTGGGCCCGGCTCTCGCCGCCGCCCGCTCGTCGGGCGGACCCGTGTTGGTCACCGGCTCGCTTTTTCTCGCCGCCGAGGTGCTTGCGCTTGCGCAGGGACGCGGCGCGCCGGTCAGTTCCGCCCAATAGACAGATCGGTCAGCGCAACGCGGCGATTTCCACCCGGCGGTCGGCGGCGCGGAAGACGGATGTTCCCGCCACCAGCACATTCGCCCCGGCCTCGCGGCAGAGCCGGGCTGTTCGCACGTTGATGCCGCCGTCCACCGTGATGAGAAAATCCAAACCCGCGTCGCGGCGCATGACGTCGGCCGCGGCCACCTTCGGCAGCATGTCCTCGAGGAAGGGCTGACCGCCGAAACCAGGCTCGACCGTCATGACCAACAGAATGTCGAATTGACCAAGATACGGCCGGATGGATTCCGCCGGAGTGTGAGGGTTGACCGCGAGGCCGGCGCGGCGGCCGGCCACGCGGATGCGCGCAAGGGTTTCCGTCACGGGCGATTCGGCTTCAAGATGGATGTTCACGGAGGCTGCAACGGGAAGATAGCGGTCAAGGTAGCGATCCGGGTTGGTGATCATCAGGTGGACATCCAAAGGCAAGCTGGTGTGCCGTGCCGCCGCCTCGACAAAAGCCGAACCGAACGAGATGTTGTCCACGAAATGGCCGTCCATCACATCGCAATGAATCCAGTCCGCCCCCGCAGCGGACACGTCTTCGACCTCGCGGCCGAGACAGGCGAAGTCGCTGGCGAGGATGGAGGGGGCAATCAGCGTCTGCATAACCGGAGGCTAGGATGAGCGAGGCGGAAATCCAAGGCTTCGACTGGCAGCCGGATGTTTTCTACATGCAGTCCGCCCTGCGCTGCGCCCGCCGGGCCGGGGCGGCCGACGAGGTGCCGATCGGCGCGGTCATCGTGCGGAACGGACAAATCATCGCCCGCGCCTGGAATCAGGTGGAGATGCTCAAGGATGCGACCGCCCACGCGGAGATGCTGGCCATCACGCAGGCCGAGGCCGCCGTCGGGGACTGGCGGCTGGGCGAGTGCGATCTTTATGTGACCAAGGAACCGTGCCCGATGTGCGCCGGGGCCATCGTGCTGGCACGCTTGCGGCGCGTGGTGTTCGGATGTCCAGACCCCAAGGGCGGGGCGGCTGGCGGCTGGATCAACCTGCTGCAGAGCGAACCGCTCAATCACCGCTGCGAGGTGACCGGAGGCGTGCTGGCGGGGGATTGTGCGGGGCTGCTCAAGGATTTTTTCGGCAGGAAGCGCTCACCCATGGTGGAAAGCTGAGCGATGCTCAGCGGCGTCGCCCCGCGGGCCAGCGCGTCAATCTGGCGGCGGTTGATCTCGTCAATCTGCGGGCGCAGATCGGTGGCGAGATCACGCGGTGGATTCTCCGGTGCCGGGGTCAGGTTTTTACGCCAGGCGTGGATCCACTCCCACTGGATCCGGCGCGAGGCTTCCATCTCGGCGGCGAAAAAGCGGCGCGTGGTTTCGGCCGGAACGCCGGCACTCTGGCCCGCGCTGATCACGGTGGCGAGCTGCGCCGTTTCGCGGGTCGGATCATAGACCGGCAGATCACGCGAGTGTTTATACCAAGCCACGTCCGGAGCAAGGGCCAGGCGCTCGCGGGCCATCGCGGCGAGTTGACCATCGGGTGAGGCACAGCCGCCGGCGAAGAGCGCAAGGGCGAGAATCGGAGTGAGTCGCTTCATGGTCAGAAATCGTTTTGCAGCACCACACGGTAACGGGCCTTCCCGGACTTGAGATGCGCAAGGGCTTCGTTGGCTTTCGACATGGGGAAGGTTTCGGTCACCGCCGCAATATCGTGGCGGGCGCAGAAGTCGAGCATTTGCGCCGTGGTCGCGGGGCTGCCGAGCGGCGAGGCCGAGACGGAGTTCTGCCCGACGAGCAGCGGAAACACGCCGAGGTTGAGCGGTTCAAGCACCGCGCCGACATAGTGCAGGCGTCCGCGCGGGGCCAGCGTGTGGACGTAAGCGTTCCAGTCGAGGGGCACGTTGACCGTGACGAGCAGGAAATCGAAGGAGCGGGCGAGGGGCTTGAGCTGCTCCTGGTCTTTGGAGTTGACCACGCGGTGGGCGCCGAGCTTGTGCAGTTCCTCCGTTTTGCCCTCCGAAGAGCTGAAAGCCGTGACCTCGCAGCCCCACTTGTTGAGGAATTGCAAAGCCAGGTGCCCGAGGCCGCCCACGCCAATCACGCCCACGCGGTCGGTCGGCCGCACGCCGAATTGCACGATGGGATTGAACACGGTGATGCCGCCGCAGAAGAGCGGTCCGGCCTTGGCCGGATCGACGCCCTCCGGAATAGGCACGGCCCACGCCCAATGGCAGCGCACGCGGTCGGCGAAGCCACCCGGCCGTCCCACGATCGTGCCCTCGCCGCTGGCACAAAGATTGTGGTCTCCGCTCAGACACTGCGGGCAGGCCATGCAACTGGCGGAGGACCAGCCGAGTCCGACCCGGTCGCCGACTTTGACTTTCTTCGCCTTAGGTCCAGTGGCGATGACACGTCCCGCGACTTCATGACCGGGAACCATCGGGTATTTCGTCATGCCCCATTCGTTCCCGAGCATGGAAAGGTCGGAGTGGCAGATCCCGCAGTAATCCACCGCAATCTCCACCTGCTCATCGCCCAGCGGGTCGGGTTGATACTCAAACGGTTCAAGGTCGGCTCCCGGCGACAGGGCGGCGTAGGCTTTGATGGAATCCATGGGGCGAAAAGCTACCGGACTCGCGGGAACAAAGCGAGCCTCCTCAGACAATCAACATGCAGTCGCCGTAGCTGAAGAAACGGTATTCCACCCGGATGGCTTCGGCGTAGGCCTCGCGCATGAGGTCGTGGTTGGCGAAGGCGCAGACGAGAACAAAGAGGGTAGACTTGGGCAGGTGGAAGTTGGTCAGGAGCGCGCCCACGTGCTGGAAGTCGAATCCCGGGCGGATGAAAATGTCCGTGCGACCCCCGCCGGCTGCGAGGGGGCCCGGCGGGAGGGATTCGAGCACACGCAGGCTGGTTGTGCCGACAGCCATGACCCGCTGGGCCGCATTGATTGCCGCCGCTGCTTCCGCTCCAACCGTGTAGTCCTCGCCGTGCATCCGGTGGTTTCCCAGGTCGTCCTCGCGCACGGGCAGAAACGTGCCCGGACCGACATGCAACGTCACGAAGGTGTGGGGCATGGTGGCGAGAATTTCCGGCGTGAAATGCAGCCCGGCGGTTGGCGCGGCGACAGATCCGTTTTCCCGCGCATAAACTGTCTGATAACGCACCCGGTCCTCCGCGTCGTCCTCGCGTCCGAGATACGGCGGAATGGGCATGTGCCCCCGGTGCTCCAGGTCCGGCTCGGATTCGAAGCGGACCATGCGGCTGCCGTCGGCTTCATCGATGGATTCAATCGTGGCGATGGTTTGCACGATGGGAAAGGAATGCCCGGCCCGCGTGCGTTTGCCCGGCCGGGCGAAGCAGCGCCAGCGTCCAGGCCCGAGATGCTCGTAGAGGAGTAACTCGATGCGCCCGTCGTCGGTCAGCAGGCGCGCCGGCACGACCCGTGAATCGTTGAGCACGAGCAGATCGCCGGGATGGAGGAAGCTTGGCAGCTCGCGGAACATGCGGTGACTGATTGTGCCGGCCGCACGATCGATGACCATCATGCGCGAAGCGGCACGGTCGGCCAGCGGCCGCGCGGCAATGAGGCTCCGCGGCAGGTCGAAATCGTAGTCGGCAAGACGGTCGCTCAAGCGGGATTCTGCGGAAGCACGCGCCCCAGCCCGGCGCGTCGGGCCGCCACGGTGAGGAGGTCGGCCGCGCGTTGTTTGAGCCGCCGACCGCGGAAGGCGAGGAAGCCCAAGAACACACCGTAGGCCGCCGCGGCCCACCAGGAGACGCCACCGCCGAGGAACTGCTGGTAGGCCAGCGCGCAGACGATGAGAAAGTTGACCATCAGCGTTGCTCCGCCCATGCGCAGCCGCAGCGTGACGCGGGTCAGGCACTTCGGTCCGCCGTGGTATTCCGTGACCGAGCGCAACCGCAGCAGCCACCAGAAGCTCCCGTAGATCTGCACGTCCCAGTCGTTCCAGCCGGTGTCGAGCGAGTAGCTCCAGCCCTCGTCTTCGAGCATCTTGGTCGCCTCGGGCAAAAGCTTTTCCCGGCCGTGGCCCTCCTCGTTCCAGAACTCGAATTTCGTTTTGCTCCCCGCGGCGTGTCGCGTGTCCAGTTCCTGCTCGGGGGCGCGGATGACATTTTCCGGCGTCCGTTTGTATTTGAGCCAGGTGAAATACCGGGTCCAACCGCGGACAAGAGGCTGGGTGAAGGCGAGAAATACAACCAGCAACCGCGCGCGCACCGAGTCGAACTGCGGCTCGAGCCGCGCGTGGAGCATATAGGAAAGCGCGACCAGCAGTGTTCCGCCGAACATCAGGTAAGGCAGCACCCGCAACATGGGGAAGCCGATCGAAAGGACAAAGACGAAGACGGTGAGGAGGACCCATTCGAGGCTGGCGAGGTAATTGGCCACCTCCGAGCGCGGCGTGGGGTAAATGCTCTGGAAAAGGCCCTCGCCGAAGACGCCGTGGTAAATGAGCGGGCGGTTGACCAGCCAGGTGAAACGCGGTGCGCCGTAGATCTGGCCCTTCCATTTGGCCGTGCCGGTCGGACCGAAAAAGATCAAGTGCTTGAAGCGCAGCATCGACTCGGCCTCGCCGTAGCCCTCCTGCTGCTTGCGGAAAGCTTTGAGGGTGAAGCGGCGGTAGTGCCAGACGATGGCCGCGGGACTGAACGCGATGACCTGCCCCGATTGCTGCAACCGCCAGCAAAAATCCACGTCGTCCCCGGCCTTGCGGTATTCCGGGTCGAACCCGCCGACCGAATCGAAGGCCCAGCGGTGGAAGGCCATGTTGCAGCCAGGAATATGCTCGGCCACCACGTCGGTCAGGAGGACGTGGCTCGGTCCGCCAGGTGCCGCGGCCACGCAGGCCTGGATCCAGTCCTGGGCCGGTGGCGAGATGTTCGGTCCGCCGACCCCGGCGTAGTCGCCGGAGAGCAGCGTGCCGACCAGATAGTAAAGCCAGTCGGCATCGGCCATGCAGTCGCTGTCGGTGTAGGCAACGATCTCGCCGGTCGCCGCGGCCGCACCCGCGTTGCGCGCGTAGCTCAGGCCCATGTTTTTCTGCCGGATGCTTTGAAAATCCGGCAACTTCGCCCCGCCGGCCCGCCTCGCCTCGCGGACCTCCACCCAGCGCGCGACCACGTCCTGCGAGCCGTCGGTCGAGCCGTCGTCGACGAAGACAATTTCGAAGTTGGGGTAATCAACAAGGTCGAGGGCCGTGAGGCAGTCGCCGAGGGTCTTTCCGCCGTTGTAGGAACAGACCACGACGGAGACGCGCGGATAGTTTTCCAGCGGCACGCGCTCGGCCACCGGCTTCTCGCCGGCGAAGAGGCGCTTGACCGTATGGAATGCCTTCTTCGGTCGCCGCTCGCGGGTCACCAGGCCGAAGGCCCAGTCGGTGATTTCCATCCCGCCGCGGAACCACTCGTCGGTCCACGCATAAATGATCGTCCCGGCCAGGCCGCCCCGCACCACGCTCTCGATGTGCCAGGCCAGCATTTCCGACTGTTCCTCCTCCGGATGGCGGATCGTATCCATGCCGAACTCGCCGAGAATGAGCGGACGGTCCTCGGCCAGGTTCTGCAAACGTGCGAGGTAGCGTTCGAACTCAACCTGCTTGTGCAGGTAGACGTTGAAGGTGAAGAAGTCGGCGTTTTGCGGCAGCAGGTATTCCGTCGGGGGAAAACTCGCGTAGGAGTAAAGGACGTCCGGATTGACCCGCTTGGCCAGATAGATCAGGCCCTCGAGAAACTCGGTCACCCGCCGCGGCCCCAGCCAGCGCACCATGTGGCTGGGGATTTCGTTGCCGATGAGAAAACCGAAGATGGCGGGATGCCCGAGGTTCGTCTCCACCGCCTTCTCCACCGTCTGCTCGATCTCGCGGCGGATCTTGCGCTGGTTGAGGAATTCGATGTGCTCGGCCCACGGAATGGAGATGAGGCAGCGGATGCCGTGTTCGGCGCACGCATCCAGGAACCACTTCGACGGCACATAATAGACGCGGACAAGATTGATCCCCGCCTCCTCCATCAGGGCCAAATCCTGACGTGCTTTTTCCGGCGTGCCGAAATATTCGCCCGCCGCATCGGGCGCAAAAGGGCCATAGGTCGTTCCCTTGATGAAAAATTTCCGGTCGCCCTCGTGGAAGAACTTGGCTTGGACGCGGACTGGCGCGCTTAACTTCACGGGCTCTCAGCTAGAGGAAGCAGGCCCGGATGTCGAGAGGATCGCAAGATTGACCGGGACCGGCCGCGGGTTCAGGCTGCCTTCCGGTGAACATCGCAATCGCCCTGGCCCAGTTCGTCATCCTCGCTCTCGGGGTCATGGCCTCGCGGATTTTGGTCAACTCAGGCGCGATCACCGCGACCTCGTGGGCCGACCAAATCGCCACCCATGCCGCCACCCAGGGCGTCTGGCTGCTCGCCATTCCCGCGGTCTGGCTGCTTTTCGCCGAAGGCTGCGCCAATTTCCGCCCAGCCCTCGCCGCCACGGCCCAGTCGATCGGCGTGGCCATCGCCGTGGCCTTGCTCGCCATGATTGTGCTGGTCCTGGCTTTCTGACTCAGCCCCGCAGCGCCGGGGTGATCAAAATGGCGGGATTGGACGGCTTGCCGCCTTGACGCCCCACCGGCTCAATCGAAACGGCGAACCCCTGCATGGATTCGACTTCGAGGGGAGGTTGAAGAAAACGGCGGGCCAGTCCGCCAGGGCGAACGGTCAATTCTCCGCAGTCGTAAATCTGTCCATCCCCTTCGCCGATGGCCCACACACGGTAGCGGTGGGTGGGCGGAAGGGCGGGCAACCCGGAGGCCTGCAGCCACCAACCCCGCTGGCCGCTATCCCAAAGCACCGAGGCCGTGCTATCCGCAAACTCTCCATAGCCGGTCAGGGCGACATACGGTGCACCCGCATCGGGGCGTGCATCGCGCACGATGACAGACTCCCGCTGGCTCGTGGTGGCGGCGGTGCCGACCAAGGCAAGCGCAGCGATGGCGGCCGCGGCGGCCCAAGCAGGCCAGGCACCGTTTTGCCCCGCCTCCGTGGTTGATGGCGATTCTGCCGTGTCCGTTCCGAAGACGGCGCCCATCACGCGGCAGCGCAAAGCTTCAGGCGCTTTAGCCTCCGGGGCGAGCATGGCAAGGCCCGCAGCCGCCTCGGCTAGTTCGTCACGCAAACGCGACGCGGCCGCGTCGTTCTGGACGAGGGCCCTCCAAGCTGTCAGATCGTCCCCATCGAGCGCACCAAGGGCGTCCAAGGCGGCCAATTCTTCGATTTGTTCGCGGTTCATAGCAGGGGTCCGACCAATTCCTTTAATTTCATCAGCCCCCGCCGGGCCCGGGCCTTGACCGTGCCGAGCGGCTCGCCGAGTTGGTCGGCGATTTCGTTTTGGGTGAGTCCGCGAAAGAAGGCCAGTTCGATGACGACCCGTTGCTGGGCGGACAATTGGCTGACCGCCTCGCGCAGAATTTTGGCTTTTTCGCTGGCATCTACCCCAGATAACGCTTCCCTCACCCCCGCGGATTCATCCACCGCGGTTTCGTGCTCAAACTCGTCGCGCAACCTGGTCCGGCGTTGGATCGCCCGGATGCGGTCGATCGCGCGGTTGCGGGTCAGGGTTAAGGCCCAGGTGAGCGGCTTGCCTTTGGCCGGATCGTAAAGCTTGGCCTTGTCCCAGATCTGGATGAACACGTCCTGCACCACGTCCTGCGCGTCGGCGTCCGTCTTGAGAAACTTGAGCGCCGTCGCATAGAGAATGTTCACGTAGCGGGCGTAGAGCTCCTCGAAAGCCGTCCGCTCCCGCTTGGCAATGCGGGCCAGCAATTCCAGTTCGACCGAGCGGTCTTCGTGCTGTTCCGGTGTCGTGCTCATGCGGCTAGACGCAGCGCCTCCACCGCCACCTCGGCCGTGCGGGCGACGTCGTCGTGGGTGTGGGCGGTGCTGATGAATCCCGTCTCGTAGGGCGAAGGAGCGAAATAGACCCCGCGGTCGAGGCAACGGTGGAAAAAGGCGGCGAAGGCCTCGGTGTCGCTCCGGCGGGCATCCTCAAGATTCCGCACCGGACCGGCGGTGAAAAACAGGCAGAACATGCTGCCGAGACGGTGGAAGGCGTAATCGTGCCCGGTCGCGGCGAGCGCCTCACGCAGGGCAGACTCCCACTGGGCGCCGAGTTGCTCGAGGTGCGCCCAAGCATTGGTCCTTTCGAGTTCGCGCAGTTGCGCCAGGCCAGCCACCATGGCCAGAGGATTACCCGAAAGCGTGCCGGCTTGATAGACCGGACCGTCAGGCGAGAGCAGATCCATCACGTCGGAGCGTCCGCCGAAGGCCCCGACCGGCAGGCCTCCGCCCATGACTTTGCCCATCGCCGTGAGGTCGGGGAGCACGCCAGTCAACTCCTGCACGCCGCCCCGCGCCACGCGGAATCCCGTCATGACCTCGTCGAAAATCAGCAGTGCCCCGTGCTGGGTGCAAAGGTCGCGCATTCTCTCCAGGTAGCCTTCCTGCGGCGGAATCAATCCGGCATTGGCCGGAACCGGCTCCAAAATCACCGCGGCAATCTCGCGGCCCTCACGGACAAAAATTTCCTCCAGCGCGCCCGGGTCGTTGAATGGGAGGGTCAAGGTCAGCGCTGCCAGCGCCGCCGGGACACCCGCGCTGTCCGGACGTCCGTGGGTCAGCGCCCCGCTCCCGGCGCGCACGAGCAACGAGTCCACATGCCCGTGGTAGCAACCGTCGAACTTCACGATCTTCTCCCGCCCGGTGAATCCGCGGGCCAGCCGCACCGCGGACATGGTCGCCTCGGTGCCGCTGTTGACCATGCGGACCTTCTCGACCGACGGCACCCACGAGACGATCAACTCCGCCATCTCCACCTCCCACGGGTTGGGAATGCCATAGCTCAGCCCCCGCCCGGCGGCCTCGCGCACGGCATCGACCACCACCGCGGGAGCGTGTCCGAGAATGGCCGGGCCCCAGGTGCCGACGTAGTCGATGTATTCCCGGCCATCCACATCGCGAAGGCGCGCCCCGTGGGCGTGGTTGACGAAAAACGGTCGTCCGCCAACCGAACGGAAGGCGCGCACGGGGGAGTTGACGCCCCCGGGAATGACGCGCAGGGCCTCGGCGAAAAGCTCTTGCGAGCGCGGACGGTCAGGCATGATGACGGACCCGCAACCTCAAAGGGTGCGGAGAAAGCCGACCATGTCCTCGGCCGTCGGACTGTGGGCTGTGCGCACGTAGTAGCCGGAGGTCGCCACCCCGAGTTGCAGGCTGACATCCAGCGGCGCGCCGAGCATGCGCCCGACGCAGAAGCCGGCATTGAAATGGTCGCCCGCTCCCGTCGTGATCTTGGGTTTGTCGATGAACGGCCCCTGCACCGCCGCCGTGCCGGTGGCATCCGCCCCGGCGGCAAAAGCCACTGGATGAATGACCACGGTGTCGACGGAGAGTTTCTCGCGGATGCAAGCGGCCTGGGCGGCTACCGCGGCGTGCGTCTCCTCGCATGGCGTCAGGCCCAGCACCTCGCCGATCTGCCGGGCCTCCTGCAGGTTGAGCCCGAGGATGACCTTGGCGTGGGCCTCGAATTTCGCGATGAGTTCGACCGCCAGGGCAATGTCCTCGCGCGTGCGCTTGGCCGGGTCGGCCAGGTCGAAAAAAATCCAAGGCCGCACGCTCAACTGCGGCAGAATTTTGTGCACCAACTCCTCGAAGATGCGCGTCATGCCGGTGAGCATGGTCCAGTTGACCAAAGCGATGAGGGCGGATTGCTGGAACAGTGCGGACAATTTCTCCGGCGGGACATGGGCCACGAGGTTCTCCCAATTGACCTCGCGCAGGCTCTGGTGCTTGCCGAACATCAGCTTGCCGTCGTCGAACTCGATCGCATCCGTGTAGCCCGGCTCGGCCAGAGAGATCACCTCGGCCCGCGCAGCGAAATCGGCGAACACCGGGTGAAGGTTGGGGGAGCCGAGGATGCCGATGTAAGTCACCGGCGAGCCATAGGCGCCCAGCGCGTTGGCCATGATCGGGCCGTTGCCGCCCAGCTTCAGCATCTGCGGGACCATCTCGAAATTCGCGCTCAGCCCCGCCGCCCCGGAAATGCGCCGCCCGAACTCCTCCAGGCTGCTCAGGCGGGTGTAGCTCTCCGCGTTTTCCCGGGTCGCGACCACATGGAGAATGGTGTCCACGAAGCCGTCGAGTCCCACCAAGCTGGAGGACTGCGGGAGGGTGTCCGCGCGGGAGGAAAGAAGATCGGCTGCCAGGCCAGCCAGCGATGCTTTACTCATCAGCCCGCCAGCCTAAGTCTGCGACCGCTTGAACGCACGCGAATTTGCACCGCGCAGAAATTGCTTTCGCCGCCCCGCGCCATGCGCTTTATTATCCCCTTTCGCGAGGAGTCTTAGCTCAATTGGTTAGAGCGCCGCCCTGTCACGGCGGAGGTTGCGGGTTCGAGCCCCGTAGACTCCGCCACTGCACCTCACGCAGTGGCAAACACTTACGCGGAAAATGGCCAATCCGCGTCATGCAAAAAATCATGCAGATCGTTGACACCAGCGCGATCGCGTATGCATCGCGTTCAAATCGTTGGCCACGGCGAGGCCGAGGTGAAGATCTATCCGATCCGACGAAAAGCCGACCGTTACCGCTTCTTCCAGATCGCTTGGTATGAGCTCGGCCAACGTCGAACGAAGACGCTGGTCGATCCGCTCAAGGCAAAGTCCTTCGCGCAGCAGGTCCACGTTTCGCTCCTGAACCAAGGTCGCGCGGTCGATGTCACCCCTCAGGACATTCAAATGTTTCGCGATGCCGAGGCGATCACCGCCAAGTTCGGCGTCTCCCTCCCGTTTGCCATTCGCGAGTGGGCCGACACGCGGGAGATTCTGCGCGGCACTCCAATGCTCGCCCAAGCCAAGTCGCTTGCTGATGCGCTGAAAGATGTCACGGCCATCAACGCTCAAGTCGCGGCAAAGGAATACATCCGTCTGAAAGAAAAGTCGGGGCTCTCCTCGCGTCACATCCAGACGGTGCGTCGTCTGCTTGATAGCTTTGGGCGAAACTTCCCAGACCAGATGCTGCACGACCTGTCGGTGAAGGATCTGCAGCGATTCATCGACGGGATCAATGGAGCCCCTCGCACAAAAAACAACCTGATCACCTGCCTGAAGACATTTTTCCTCTGGGCTCAAAAACAAAGTTACGTCCGTCAGGATCGGCAAACTGCGGCAAATGCCCTCGACAAGAAGCGGGAAGCATATTTGTCCCCAGAAATCTTCACCCCGGAGGAAATGCACCTGATTCTGACGAAATCCGAACCGAATATGGTTCCCTACATGGCCATCGGCGCATTCGCGGGCCTGCGCAGTGCCGAAATCGGACGCTTGGATTGGTCGGC
>JBGSSV010000161.1:0-15123 GCA_041736875.1 Chthoniobacterales bacterium
CGGGCAGCGCCGGCACAGTCACAGCCAACGGCACCTTCGCGCCGGGCGCACCCGCCACGAACGGCACCTTCACCGTGACCAGCGCCCTCGACGTGCCCGGCACCGCGCAGTTCCGCGTCTTCGGCAACGGCATCAATGACAAGACGATCGCCTCCGGCGGCGCCACCCTCGGCGGCACCGTCGCAGTCGTGGTGGACACAAACTACACCCCGGCCAGCGGCGACACTTACGATCTGGTTGATGGCGTGATCAGCGGCTCGCCCTCCCTCTCACTCCCCGCCCTCGGCGGCGGGCTCACCTGGGCGACCAACGCCTTCCTTTCCAGTGGCGTGCTCTCCGTGACCAACGGTGGGCCGGTCGACAACTACGCCGACTGGGTCTCCTACTGGACCAACGCCGCTCCTGGCTTCACCAACACCGCCATCGCAGCCGACCCCGACGGCGACGGCTTCGACAATGGCGAAGAATTCGCCTTCGACGGCAATCCGACGATCGGCACCCCGGCTCTGCTCAGCGCGACCAAGGCCGGCACAAACACTGTTTTCGACTTTGTCGCCCGCAAGGATCCTCCCGGCGGCGTGACCTACCAGGTGCAATTCACCGGCAACCTGGCCACCGGATGGACCAACTCGGCCGTGACCATCTCGAACTCGGCCAACACCAACGGCATCAACATTCCGGCCGACTACGAGCGCAGGGAGTTCACCGTGCCCGTTCCGGGCAAGGAATTCTACCGCGTGCAGGCCACGATCGCGCCGTGACCAGGGCGGTCATCATTTGATGGGGTGAGGGTCGGGCAGGGGTGCCCGGCCCTCTTTCTTTGGTAGGCACGAGCAGCCCCGCTCTTCCGTTCTCCCGCGACCCGGACGATCCGGCGGATCGTCCCTACCCTGCTGCAGCCCCAAGGACGGTTTTAGGGTAAAGCCCTAAACCTCTTCCCCTCATGCTCTGCTTACGGAAAACTGACGTCTGCCAACTTCCTCCACCCATGTCCTACCAACTCAAACGCTACGACCAGAACCCCATCCTCTCACCCCTCCCCGGCTCCTCTTGGGAATCCGAAGTCACGACCAACCCGGCGGCCTGGCTGGACGAGGACACCGGCGACATTCTGCTGCTTTACCGGGCGGCCGGGCACGATGACGCGCACATCGTCCGCTTCGGCTTGGCCCGCAGCAAGGATGGCTTCAACTTCACCCGCGACTCGGACAAGCCGGTCCTCTCGCCCATTCCCAACACGCCGGACGGCGGGTGCGTCGAGGATCCACGCATCATCAAGATCGGCGACTGGTATCATGTCACCGTCGCGACCCGCGCCTTCCCGCCCGGCAAGTATTGGCTCAACACCGCCAACGCCGCCGACGTGCGGCCCGATTTCCCCGACACGTTTCCCGCCGCCCTGACCGAAAATCTGACCTCGACCCAGCTCTTTCTCACGAAGGACTTCAACAGCTGGATCCGCGCCGGGCGTCTGACCAATCCCGCGCTCGACGACCGCGACGTCATCATTTTCCCCGAGAAAGTCGGCGGCAAATGGATCACCATCCACCGCCCGATGCAGTGGCACGGCGAAGGTTTTCCCAACCGCTGGCCCGCCATCTGGATCGCCGCGAGCGACGACGTGCTCGCCTGGAAGGACATGAAGCTTCTGGCCAAGGGGCAGGAGGACTGGGAGGACAAGATCGGAGCGAACAACCCGCCGCTCAAGACGCCGCACGGCTGGTTGCAGATTTACCACGGCGTGGGCAACGACAAGCAATACCGCCTCGGGGCCATGCTCCTCGACCTCGAGAATCCGTTCAAAGTAACGCATCGCACCCGCCAGCCGTTCTATGAGCCGGTGGCCGATTACGAAACGCAGGGCATCTACAAGGGCGTTTGTTTCCCCTGCGGCCACGTGGTCAAGGACGGCACCTACTTCCTCTACTACGGCGGCGGTGACGTGCATTGCTGCGTGGCCACCACGCCGCTGCAAGACCTGATCGACCACCTGCTGACCCAGCCGGTGTGAGAAGATTTTAGCCACGGGTGGCAGAGGATGAAGGAAGATGAAGGTCATGCCGCCTGACACCGGCGCGACGTCGTTTTCCGGAGTCATTGGCTTATTGCCGGTTTCAGCCGGCAATAAGCCTATCCTCTTCTATCTTCTCCCATCCGTGGCTTTCCCTCTCACTGTCTGCCTGTGACCCGCCCCAACATCCTCGTCATCCAGACGGACCAGCAGATGGCTGCCACGCTGGGTTGTTACGGTGCCACCATCTGCCGGACGCCGAACCTTGACGCGCTGGCGCGGGACGGCGTCCTGTTCACCAATGCGTATGCCAGCAGCCCGGTCTGCGCGCCGGCCCGGGCATCGTTCCACACCGGCTACTTCCCCTCGAAGCACGGCACCACGACAAACATCTACACGCCGGGTTGCTCGGTGCACGAGCTTCCCGACCATCCGTCGCTGCTCGGGCGCCGTCTGCAACAACTCGGCTACCAGGCGGGGTTCACCGGCAAATGGCACCTCGGCTTCGGCGACGGCCGGCGCGAGCATCCCGAGTATCAGGCCCATGTGGAGGCGATGCCGGTGCTGGACTGGACCAATGCCCCCGGTGCCTTGCCCTCGACGCGGGGCTTTACCGGCGATGATTTTCCCGGACACGGCGGGATCGGGCTCGACACGCCGCAATACCGTGATTGGCTCCGGTCGTGCGGACGGACCCTGAAGCTGACAAAGCACCTCGATGCCTACCCGCACAACTGGGAGATCACCTCGGGGCGGGACACGTCCGTCACGCACTTTCTCACCGAACAGGCGCTCGGGCACATGGCGGCTTTCGCCGATGACGGACGCCCCTTCGCCTACCTGCTCAACTATTGGGGCCCGCACGGTCCCTACACCGCGCCGACCGAATACCTCGATCGCTACCGCGACGTGAAGATCCCGCCGTGGCCTTCATGGAACGAGAGCCAGACGGAGAAGCCCACGATCCACGACGCCCACCGCACGGAGACGACGGCCGGCTGGAAATGGGAGGATTACGAAAAACTCGTGCGCACCTACTTCGCAGCCATCACCGAGATCGATGACCAGGCCGGCCGCCTCATCGCCTTCCTCAAGGACCGCGGGCTCTACGACAACACGCTCGTCATTTTCTGCTCCGATCACGGGGACTCGCTCGGCATCCACGGTGGCCTCACCGACAAGACGCTATTCATGTATGAGGAGACCAACCGTATCCCGCTCATCGTGAAAGCACCGGCGCCGGGGCGGCGGGCCGGGGAGCGTGAGCATGCTTTTGTCGGCACCTGCGATCTTTACTCGACCATTCTCGACTATGCAGGGTTGGATAAAAGTGAGGCGGATCGCGACGGGACGTCATTGCGTCCGCTCATCGAGGGCACGGCCGCGGAATGGCGCGACGCCATCGTGACCGAGGGCTTCGGCCTCGACTTTCTGCAGCACAGCCAGCGCGCCCTGCGCTGGGGCCGGTGGAAGTATGTCTTCAACGCCGGCGGTCCGGATGAACTCTACGACCTCGCCACCGACCCGCACGAGATGCGCAATCTCGTGTTCGACCCCGCGAGCGCGGACGACCTGCGCACCGCGCGTGAAAAACTCGACGCCTGGATGGCGGCGCGCGGCGACGGCCTGCGCGAACGCTTCCGCCGGTTGCGGCTGAGGTAGAGACATCCGGCTTGCCACGCCGTAGCCCCGCGAAGGCGGATCCCTACCTTTCCTCCGCGAATCTCGCACGGATCTCCTCCACCGTGCCGACGGTGAGGTAGACTTTGTAGGTGAGTTCGAATCCGGGTGTGACGGCGAGGGTGCGCACCGGGGCGAAATACGAGCAGGCGCTGCCCGTCGGCCCGGCGCGTCCGTCGCCTTCGTAGCGGTAGCAGGTCAGCTCGGTCGTGCCGGGAAAAGCCACCCCGAGGCCCCAGCCCTCGCCGCTCACGTAGCCGGCCCATTGGTCCGTCGCATCGACCCGCTCATTAGGCCAGCCGGGGAATTTCCACACGACCTTCCCGCCGGCGCCGAAAATCATGTTCGGATAGTTTGCGTCGACAAAGACCGCCGGCATTTCCTGGTGGTGCGGCGGATGGCTCTCTTCGCCCGTGTAACGGAAGGTAAAGGCGATTTCCGCGACCGGACCGCGCAGATTGATGACCGACTCCATGGTGGCGTCATTGATGATCTCCCCGGTGGCCCAATGGTGCGGCTTGGAAACAATACGCAGCGAATCCCCGTCGCGCGTGATGGTCACATGCTCGGCGGACTCACCCTGGTAGCCTCCGCCCTGCACGGGATTCCACCGCCACGGCTTGCCGGCCCAGAGCGATCCGTCCGGCCGACCGTAATAGGACTGCTGGATGAAGCGGCCCTTGTCGTAGTGATTGAGCAGGTTGAGTTCGTTGCCGCCGGACGGACCGAAATGGAAAATCGAGCCGCCGGCCGAGCGGTCGATGCCGAGACGCACCACGCCGTTGTCGATGAACTCGGCCTCGGAATTGGGGCCACCGCCGACGTTGATGATCATGAGGCAGGTGAGGAGAAGAGGCCAAGGTAGGGACGACTGGCTTGTCACGCCGTGGCCCAGCGGAGGCGGACTCGCTCGTCCGCTCCTATCGACACGGACGTTCCGGCGGATCGTCCCGACCTTGGGGTTTCCGGGGTGTTCGCGCATACCCATCGTTCAGGGCTTCGGTGGCACGGGCTGACCCTGGCGCAGGGCCTCGAGCCAGACCTTGGAGCGGCGCAGATACGGCTCGTGGGTGCCTCCGTCCCCCTTGTGGTTGGCCCCCGGCATGAAAATGACCTCCTTGCTCCCGCCGAGCAGATTGCTCATGGCCGCGATGCCCGCGGGCGGACAACTCTCGTCGGCCAGCCCGGCCGAGACGAGCACGGGGGCTTTGACCCGCGGGGCGAAATGGACGATATCGAAGTAGCGGGCGGCCTTGGAGATTTTCTGCGGATCCAGGTCGCCGGGCGGCTTGGCCACCCAATAGGGAAACGGCGCGGCGCGGCCCGCCTCGGGTCCGTTCTGGTCGCACAGCGCAGGCACGTTGGCCACCACGGCGGTGACTCCGTCAGCCAGCGCGGCCGCCACCAGCGCCTGTGCCCCGCCCATGCTGGTGCCGTGGACCACCAGCGTTTTTCCATCCCACTGCGGGAGCGTCTTCACGTAATCGAGAACCCGCCGCGCCCCGAGATAGATGCGCAGGAAGTAGCTCCTCTCGCGGTCGTCGCGGCCAATGAGCCCGTATTCCTTGAGCGCACCCTGGGCTTGCCCCTCATAAAACGCCTTCGGCTCGTCGATGGGCAGGTCGTGCGGCGAGACGTTGACGGCCAACCATCCGCTTTTCGCGTTGCCGACCACGGTCCCGCGCTCGAGCGGATAAACCCCAGCCCACTGGAAAATGACGAGCGCCGGAAATTTTCCGGGCTGGTCCGGCCAAGCCATCTGGCCGCGCACCCGCTGGTCCGGGCGGACGGCGAGCGAGAACTTCGCGAAACGGACCCCCGCGGTCTTTTCCTCCGGCGTCTCGATCTGCGGATCGATCGGCACCTTGGCCAGCGCGGCCAGCTTCTCCTCCCAAAACACATCGAAATCCGCCGGACGCGGCGCGGCCGGCGCAATGCGATCCGGCGAAAAAATCAGCCCCGCCTTCATCACCGCGCTCGCCCCCGCCGGCCCCGCCGGAAGCGTGACAACCGCAAGCACTGCGCCCGGCTGCGGGGATTGGACGGGAATCCGCGCGGCGCCATCCTGCAGGCTCGCGGGCGCGGCGGTCATGGGTTCCTTTCCGTTGGACTTCAGCTCGACTTTAATCTCCCGGCCGGCCCCCGGGGCGGAGACAAGGACGGCTCCCGTGCCCGGTGCCGCGAGAACCCCCGAGGCCGGTTCGACCGTGAGCGTCGGGGCTAGTTCGGCGGCTGCAACCCTCGCGCCCAGCACGACCACCGCGACAACCAGCAGCACAAGAAGCAACTTCATCAGCCCATGCTGGCCATGGTCCGACCCGGAGTCAAAACCACCCGCAGCCCGAGTCTGTGTTGCCAAAAGCGGGCCGGTCATGCTTGCGGAGGGCTCCGCTGACCGACAGGCCCATCGGTCCAACTCCAACGCACCTCGCATCGTCAGGGGTTCGCCGGATAGGGTTTGCCCAGGTCCGAGCCGACCGGAATGCGTTGGACGCTCCAATCGAACATGAGGGCGAGGCGATGGCTGCCAAGCACGGGCTTGACCGGAGCCTTCTCGTGCACCATGCCGCTGGTCAATTCTCCCTTCGAGTCTTTGATCAACTCGCGATCGGCCTGGATCAGGGCCCAGGTGCGGCCGGGGGGGATGAGAGAGGTGACCGCAGCATAACTGCTGGCCAGCCTCAGCGCGGACGTCTGCTGACCGTCTTTGCCGAAGGGATACAGGTCCTCGGACAACTCCGGGTTGGCCGATTTGCGGATAATCGGGCGCAGGATGAAAGGCGGCGCGGCCCAGTAAGTATAGGTGGGGCCGCCGTTTTTCTTGACCTCGGCCTCCCAGGCTGGGTCGCGGATGACCTCGATGGCCTTCTCGTCATTCGGATTGCCCTTCACGCCGAGATAGCTGGCAAGGTGCGCGCCGAGCCGGGTGCCGGGATCGTTGTAGGCGCCCGTGCCCTTGTGGGCAGGCGAAAGCAGCCGCACCCACGTGTGCGTCGAAGCCTGCAGCCCGTAGCCCACCGGATTGTCTCCACTCGTGGTTCCGCTGGCCGGCAGGCGCAAGCCGTTGTCGGACGCATAGGAACTCAGGGCCACGCCGATCTGCCGGAGGTTCGACGTGACCTTGGCCGCGGCTGCACTTTTCTGCATACGACCAAGGACCGGAAACGCGATGGCGGCAATGACCGCAATGATCGCGATGACCGCCAGAAGCTCAACAAGAGTGAACGCGCTGCGGGTGTCAGGGGAAGAGGGAGGATTCATTTCTGTTTCAATCTAAAGTCGTAAAGTGGTCAATCAACCGCGCGCTGGCTTTCCCGTAAAGCGACGCACTGGATGGGGCAAAAAACAGGGAACGAAAGCACGCGGGACGCCCTCGCCCGCCCCGACCAACTATCGTGCAAAATGCCAGGGTCACCCGGCGCAAAGATCGTCCTCCGCCATCTTCTTCTCTCGGTGGCCGAATTCCTTCCGCCCCCCCCGTGGCGCCCTTGGCGGACTTGGCGTGCGGGGTTCGGACACAAAAAAGGCCGGGGCGTGCGGCCCCAGCCTTTTTGCTGAGTGGTCTTGCCGGCTACTTCCGTCCGAGCAGCGTGCCGATCCGACGGCGGGCGGGCCAGAGCATCAGGCCGGTCAGCCCGAGCGCGGCCAGGACGGTCGAGGGCTCGGGGATGGCGGTGATGGTGAAGACACCCGCGCCATTGTCCCAGGCCGAGGTGAAGCCGCCGGAGATGCTGTTGATGTCGAAGTAGGTGCTGGTGAAGGCGGTGCCGGTGTAGCTCGCGCTGATGTAGCTGCTCAGGTCGCTGCCGAACTTCAGCACGTTGCCGCCGAAGAAGTTGTTGACCGTGAGTTTGAAGTCGGGCGTGGTGTCGCCTTCGTAATCTCCGAATTGCAGCGTGCCCAAGGTTCCGCCGACATAGTCGAGGGTGGAATCCGCCGTCAGGTCAAGTGTGCCGAAGGTCTCGCTCACGCCGCTGGCGCGGGCGATCGTGCCGCCGGAGAGGCTGACGGTCGCGGCGTTATTGACTTGGTCGCTTTGGGAGACGAGCAGCTTCGCGGTGCTGGCCACGGCGATGGAAGTAATCGTGCCGGCTGCGGCGACGCTCGCGCCATTGAGGTTCACTGCGCCGTTGCTGATGTTCAGAGCGCCAGTGTTCGCCCCTGCGATGCCGCTGGAGAGCACCAATGTGCCCGCGCCTAGCTTGGTCAGATTGCCCGCGCCCGAGAGGCGGGTGTTGGCGCCGAAGGTCACGGTTTGGCCGCTGTCGGCTTCAAGCTTGCTGCCGCCGGCTAGGTCGATGTTCATACGGCCTGCGGTGGTGCTGTCGAATCCGGTGACACTGAGATCGGTGCCTGACGCATTGCGCAGGGTGCCGCCGTTGCTGATGGTGAGGGTGCGCGAGGCGTTGGCTCCGAAGATCGCGTTCGTGCCGGCGTCGATCGTCGTAGCGCGGAGCACCGCTGTGGTGCCGCCGATGACGTAGGACGATTGGAAGGCGATCGCGTTGTTCGTCGCCGTGACGCGGTTGTCGCCCATGCGGACCAGCGTGATGGAGGAGGTTCCGTCGTCCTGCTGGAAAATGGAAACATTCGTCAGAGTGTTGCCATTACCTGCCGGATTGGTGTGGGTCCCGATGTAAAGATTAGCCGAGGTGAAGGTTCCTCCGCCCATCGTGATCCTGTTGGTGTGGGTCATGTTGGCCACGCCATTCGCCTGTATGTTGCCGATGATGGTGTCCGTGACCAAGACGTCGGCCGTGCCCAGGTTCAAGAGGCCGGTGCCGCGCCGCAGGCCGGAGCTGGTGTCGCCGACGGCGAGCAGGGTCATGGCAGCAACCCCATTGGAGCCGCGCAGCTTGAGTGATCCGGTGGTGGCGAAGTCCACCTCGCCCTCGCCATTGAAGCCGCCAATGCGGAAGTTGTTGGCGCTGAATTCGTTGATCGCGCCCATGATGAGACGGCCCCGGTTGTTGTTGCCCTGGCTGGCGCCGCTTCCGCCGCCCACGACGATATTGCCCGCAGAAATATTATTCGAACCGATGCCTGTGGTCGCCAGGCGCACTGTGTTCGTGTTTTCCAGCACGCCCGATGCAGTGCTGGGGGTGACGGTGAAGTTGCGGTTGGTTGCCGCTCCATTGAAGGAGAAAGCGGTGAGGCCCGACATGTCCACGAGGGTGCCGTTGGTGCCGTTCACCGTGTAGGAAGCGCTGGCGTTGGTCACATTGAGGGTGCCATTGTTGATGACGAAGACGCGGGCCGTCGCGGTGGAGGACGCTGTGTCAAGCGACACTACGTTCTGGGTGTTGCCGCCGAGGTCGAGGCCGGCCCAGGTGCCGGCGCCGCCGGAGAATGAGAGGTCGCCGGTCGAGATGCTCGAACCTGCGCCGAGGACCACCTTGGCACCCATCTGGATGGTGGTGCGGTTCGACCAGGTGTTGCCGGTGCCGTTCAGGGTGTATTTGGTGGAAGTGGCATCACTGACGCCCCAAGAGCCGCCGATGAAATCCACGCGATGGCCGGTGATGTTGCCGTTAACCGTGGCATTGATCGTGGCGGCAGTGGTCTGAAGGCTGAAGGTCACCCCGTTGGTGATCTTGATGTCGCGGCCGGAGCCGAGGACGATCGTGCCGGTGTTGTTGCCGGGCGAGACGGAGAGCGTGGCATTGCTGCGGACGAGGATGTCGTTGGCCGTGTTGCCGAGGCTGCCATCCTGGTTGACCGTAAGCGTGCCGGCGTTGAGGCCGATATCGCCCGTGTAGGTCATGTTGTCCGGGTTGAAGCGGAAACTCAGGTTGCCCGCGCCCGTCTTGTCGAAGCTGGTGCCTCCAACGTTGGCATACATGAAGATCGTGCCGTTATTGGTCACAAAGATTTCCGGGGTGGCGCCGCCGGAGCGGGACAAAGTGAGGACATCACCCGCGTGGGCCGTGGAGCCGATGACAACGCTGCTGGAACCAAATTGGTTGGTGATCTTGCCGAGGGTGATGGTGCTGGTCCAGTTGATGCCGCTGTTGGTCGCGTTGTTGGTGAAGACGGCGGCGGAATCGGTAGCATCAGGGATGACGCCGCCGGTCCAGTTGGCCGTGTTGGTCCAGACGAAGCTGCCATTGCTGCCGCCTTGCCAGACGTTGGTGGTCTGCGCGGAAGCGTTGTTGGTGAAGGCCACCGCAGCGAGGAACACAGCAGCGGCGAGGGAGACGGGGGAGGTTTTTTTCATGGAGGGAACTAGGGGTTTTGGTTGAGGAATGGTGAAACGTGCCCCTTATAGGATGGAAAGCAACAAGCCGGCGAGGGTTCTGGCGCTTTTATGTAAAATGGAGGGGTATGGGGACGCAGGGGAGGGAGTTGGCTGTCGTCAGTGGGCCGTTCTTGAGTTCTGCTTTTTGCGGTCTGCATTCTCAACTTCCGCGCTGCGGCGGATCCCTACCCTCGAAGTCCACATGAAACATCCGCATCCGAGGTGGGCATTGGTGTGACGAGGTTCTCTTGGAATGCTCTCGTCCGACCACGAGCAGGTGGCACGGAGGCGGGCCATTTTCTTGGGGGCGCGCGATGGTCGCCGCTTTGTCTGCCTCCCCCTCCCCGGCCTACGGCGCGGGCAGGACCGAGGGCATGTCACTGCCGATGCGGATTTCGTCGTAGATGCTCGAGCTGCGCTTGTGGCCGCCGGCGATGCCGGCCATGAGGTTGAGGTAATCCGAGTCGGTCAGCCGCCCCTGCAGGCCTTTGCTTGCGACGATGCGCACGAGGTTGTTGCTGTCCACCGCGGATTCCGAGGCCTCGCCGCCGGCGCGAATGGCGTTGAGGTTGTCCTGCGAGAGGATCCACATGACGACCTGCTGCTGCGAGGCCGGGGCGCCGCTGGCTGCGGTGTTGGTCACGCTCCAGACGACGAGGTAGGTCTCGCCGTTGGACAACTCCTGCTCGGCGCCGGCCATGTCCTTGCTCCCCGGGGTGGGATATTTGCCGACCTTGATTCCTTGGGTCGCGCGGCCGGGCACGCCTTCCTCATCGCGGGCGAAGGAATCGGGTGAGAGGGTCAGGACCATGGCGGTGTCGTTGTCGGCCAGCTGGTGGGCGGGCTTAATGTTGCCTTTTTCGTCGGGCAGTTCCTCCCCGGTTTCGATGCCGAGAGACGTGAGGTAGCGCGACTCGGTCTGGTCGTTCTGGAAAAGGAAACTGCCGTAAATCGTGCTGCCGGGGGCGATGGAGGTGCCGGAACGGCGGAAGACATTGACCCCCCCCTGCCCCGCGCCGCCCACGCCGATCCGCGCCGCGCCCCCTTTGGTGGCCAGGCCCTGCATGCTCAGGCCGTCGCTGGAAAACTCGGCGACAAAGTCATCCTTCCCCAAGACCTCCCATTTGCTATCGGCCGCGAATCCCTTGCTCGTGGCCCCGGCCAGCTGCCCGGACTGCAGGTCGGCGCTGGAATCAGCCGGATCAAAGCCCTCGTAAATAAGCAATTCGGCCCGGAGGGTGAGCGGGAGGCTGATGGCGAGAAGAAGGACGGGAAGATGCGGAATTTTCATGTGGGGGGATTGATTGAGATAGCAAATAGAAACCCGCGGGCCAGGGACGCGCAAGGCAAGGAGGAATGTTTCGTAAAGTTTGAGGGTAGGGACGACCGGCTAGCCACGCCGTAGTCCGGCGAAGGCGGGCCCGGTCCGTCCGCCCCGGCGGATGCGGACGATCCGGCGGATCGTCCCGACCAAACAATCAAAGTCTGATTTCATCGGGCGCTTGCCAAAACCCGTATTGCCTCCGAGCCGAGAGTGCGCGATGACCATGCTGATGAATTTCCCCCGCTGGCGCGGCTTCAATCTCTGCGAGATGTTTGTCACGGCGGACGACCCGCGTTGGCCGGAGATGACCGTCTCGCCGCGCGGCCACATCGTCCCCGAGCACCTTGAATGGATCGCCGGGTGGGGCTTCAACTTTGTGCGGCTTCCCCTCTCCTGCCGCTGGTGGAGCGATCCGAGCGAGCCGTTCACTCTCCGCGAAGATGGCCTGACCAGGGTGGACCAGGCGGTCGAGGCAGCTGCACGCTGCGGGCTGCATCTCTCGCTCAACCTGCACCATGCACCGGGGTTCTGCATCAACCAGGGGCTGCGCGATGAGGGGCTGACACCGGAGCCGTTCAACCTTTGGAGGAACGAGGAGGCACGGCGGTGCTTTGTCCATCATTGGGAAACTCTGGCCCGACGCTATGCCGGCCGGTCGGCGGCGGAGCTGTCCTTCGATCTGGTCAACGAACCGGCCCGCTGCTCGCGGGACGAGCATGAGAAAGTGATCCGGGCGGCCGTGACCGCCATCCGTGCGGTCGACCCGCAACGACCGGTCGTCATCGACGGATTCAACGCCGGCAACGAGCCGTGCCCCGAGTTGTCCGACCTAGGGGCGATCCAAAGCTGCCGCGGATATTGGCCGGCTGAGTTCACGCATCACCGCGCATGGTGGGGCGGCGACCACCGCGAACCGGCGCCGCACTGGCCGGCGTCCACAAATGTTTCCGAGGGGCTGGTCTGGGAGGCCGACTCGCTCCCGCGGCGCTTCGCGGCTTGGACGGAGTTGGCCGCGGGCGGGACGCCGGTTTTCTGCGGCGAACTCGGCTGCCACAACCAAACCCCGCACAGCGATTTCCTCCGCTGGCTGGAGGCCCATCTCGTCTTTTTCCGCGACCAGGGTTGGGGCTGGGCGCTGTGGAACTTCCGCGGGTCATTCGGCCTCCTCGATCACGGGCGCGCCGGTGCCCCGCTCGCCGACTGGCATGACTGCCAACTCGACACCGAGTTGCTGGCGCTGCTGCAACGCTACTGAACAATGACAAGCAACCTGCCACACTTCATGGAAGAGTCGACCGGCCCGGTCGTCTGATCCAAACAAACGGACGATCCGGCGGATCGTCCCTACCTTGCGGAGTGTCGGACCAGCGCGGCCGCGCCGGCGAAGCGTGCCTTCGAGCCCAGTGCGCGGCCGATGCGCAGGACCTCATTCCATTTGGCCATGCGCTCGCTGCGGCAGAACGAGCCGACCTTTAACTGGCCGGCATCGGTGGCGACCGCGAGGTGCGCGATGAACGTGTCCTCGGTCTCGCCCGAGCGCGCGCTAACCACCGGGGCCCAGCCGGCCTCCTGCGTGAGACGGATGGCGTCAATCGTCTCGGTCACTGTGCCGATCTGGTTGAGTTTGATCAGCACGCTGTTGGCCACGCCGCGTTTGATCCCCTCCCGGATACGGCCGGGGTTGGTGGTGAAAAGATCGTCGCCGATGATTTGCACCGACCGGCCGCAGGCGTCGTAAAAGCGTTTCCAACTATCCCAGTCAGTGTCAGCTGCCGGATCCTCAATGGACGCGATCTTGTAGTCACGGCACCAGCGCGCGAGGAGGTCGGTGAATTCGGAGGAGGTGAATGTCCGGTCCTCGAGCCGGAAGCGGTAGGTGGCGGTTGCCTCGTCGTAAAGATCGCTCGCCGCAATGTCCAACGAGAGCGAGGCCTCGCATCCCAGCGTGTAGCCCGCGGCCTCCACCGCGGCGGCAAAGGTTTCCAACGCCTCCTCATTCGTGGCGAAGTCCGGCCAGTAGCCGCCCTCATCCGCACAGCCGCAGAGCTTTCCACGCTTCTTCATGATTTCACCCGCAGCATGAAAGACATTGAAGGTAATCTCCAGGGTCTCCTCGTAGGTTGTGGCCCCGGTGGCCATGAGGAGAAAATCCTGCACGTCGGTGCGCCAGTTCGCGTGCGCTCCGCCGCCGAAAATCTGGATCTCCGGCAGCGGCAAGAGCGTGCCGTCACCGAGGGACGCAAAGAGCGGCACATTCCGGGCCTTGGCCGCCGCCACCGCCGCAGCCATCGAAACCCCGAGGATGGCGTTGGCTCCCAGGCGGGCTTTCGACGGCGTGCCGTCGAGGGCAATCATGGCCTCGTCCAACCCGCGCTGATCAAAAACATCGCGGCCCACCACGGCGGCGGCGACCTCCGTGCGGATATGATTGATGGCGTTGAAAACCGAACGCCCCCGGAAGCGCGACGGGTCGCCATCGCGCAGCTCGAGCGCCTCGAACTGACCAGTCGAGGCTCCGCTAGGCACCAGGCCGTGACCGCAGACGCCGCTGTCGAGCGTGACCGCAGCCTCGACCGTCGGGTTTCCGCGGGAGTCAAAAATTTGCCAGGCCTCGACGGAGCGAATTTTCATGCGGACGGTCGGATCAGGGTGGAAAACAAACTCAACCGTATTTGTTGAAGGCCACGGTGGTCGCGAGGTCGGCCGCCAGCGGACGAACTGGGCGGATGCCCCGGGCCTTGAGTTTGTCGTGATACATTTTCACCGCGTCCTTAGGGGCCAGGCCTTCGTCAGCGATGAGCCGGAGGCATTCGATGAACGAAAGCGGATCCTCCGAGAGGTTGATCTTGCGCCCGTAGAGGGCCACGCGCGCCCCGTGCTTCTTCGCGTCGTGCAGGAGTTGGAAGGCGTCGAGCGTGGTGCCGGACGCGCCCCCGAGCACACCGACGAGCAAGTGCGGGTCGTAGGCGGCGAGTTCCTCGAGGGCACCGGGACCATTGTAGGGAATCTTGAGAAAGATCGGGCGTCCCGCGCTGGTCACGCCGGCGAGCGAGCGGATGATGTGATCGTTGAGGAAGGCGCCGACCTGTTTGGCGGGGATGCCCGCGTCGACGTTGGGATTGAACACTTCGAGGAAATAGCGGAAGCGCTTTTTTTCCGCCTCGATGCGGAAGTCCTGAAAATCGGCCAGAGCGCGATAGTCCCAGTCGAGGTTGTTGGTGAACGTGAGCGAATACAGCCCGAGGTCCGCTCCGGTGACGGGCGCACTTTGGTCGTCGGAGATGCGGCCGTATTTGATGTGGTCGAGGCCAGCCGTGCGGAAGGGGCGCGAGGGGAGCTGGATGTATTTGCCGCCGCGCACGACCCAGATATCCGAGGTGTCGTTGGCCCGTGCCGCGGGCGTGATGGCCGTGTCGCGAAAGATGCCTTCGCGCATGGCCAGGCGTTCGAGGTTTGAGGCGGAGAGCAGCATGATGTCGACCAGGCCCTGGGCGGTGACGTCGCGGATCTGGCGCAGGTAGTCATCGAGAGTCTTGAAGCAACCCTGCCTTTGATCGAAGCCGTGCGGGCAGGCGTCCCGCTCCGGTCCGGGCGCCGTGAGACCGAAACCCATGTCGGCATCCTTCGCATCGGCCAGAATGAATTCCTTGCAGCCGGCCGGGTCCGCGTGGATGGCGGCGAGCTTGCGGTCGAGGGATTTGGTCATGGCAATTGGAACTTAGGCGAAACCTGCGGCGGACAAACGCGCAAATCCCCTTTGTCGTCCACTGATAAGGCACTCGCTGAGCGGCACGACGGCGGCCGAGCACGTGATGGAGCCGAGCGAAGCCGCGGCGGCGCAGACGGCGGCCTCGAGGCACGCCGCCGGAT